>JBFHGX010000068.1:0-19819 GCA_041582875.1 Bacteroidales bacterium
GTAATATTTTTTGATCTTCGAATACTTGTATTTAGTTCGAAACCGATTAAAATAATAAATGAATTATAAAAAAGCCACACCAAAAGAATGATGAGTGATCCCAAAGATCCAAAGAGAACGTTATAATTGGAAAAGTTTTCAAAATAGAATTTTAATCCATAGCCACCAAGAATAAACATGGAAGTGGCTAACATGGCTCCTGCAGAAAAGAAACGGTATCGTCTCGTTTTATCTTTTTTTTGTCCAAAATAGTACAGTAGCGAAACCCCTAGAAGCATACTGCCCATCATGATTAACCATTGAACAATGGTAAGGATAACTTTAACTGTGGTTCCCGAAAGGATTTCAAACTCATTGAGCGTACTGATGATGTACTTTCCCGAAGTCAGCATCAGCATGGTTATTAACAACAAGGTAGAAATGATAATCATCAGAAAAAAGGCCATGAGTTTTTGCCCCCACCAGGTCCTGGTTTCGATTCGGTGGTAGGTCTGGTTAAATCCTTCCAGGATAGCATCGATGCCATTGGTAGCAAAATAAACAGTCATAAAAAAGCCCAACGATAAAAGTCCGGCTTGGGGACGACTAACAATTTCAACGATGGTTTGCTTAACCATGCTGAATATGTTTGCAGGAATAATTTTGTCCATCAAATCAAGTAATGTTCCTTGCAGATTATCCGAGGTAACATAGGGGATCAAGGTAAATAAAAACAAAACAAGGGGAACAAGTGCTAAAAAAAAATTATAGGCAATGGCTGAAGCCCGATAGTTAAGCACGCCTTTGAACAGTCCTCTGAAAAAGAAAACAAGCACGTCGTATAGGGGAACTCCATCAAAACCGGGGAGCACAATGAGCGTTAATTTGCGCCGGGCAAGGTGTCCTATCGCTGACAAATAGTCGTTGACTTGTGAGATAAATTCTTTCAATATTGGTATTTATTTGTGAACGGCTTTAAGGCTGATATCCAGACTTTTAATTTGATGTGTTAGGGCGCCAACTGAAATGTAATCAACTCCACTTTCGGCGAAACTCCGAATGGTATCAATGTTTATACCTCCAGATGCTTCGGTTTCAATTTTTTTGTCGACCATTTGAATGGCTTTTTTTAAATCTTCGGGCGTAAAATTATCGAGCATAACCCGATCGACTCCTTTTATGGATAAGACGTGATTAAGTTCTACGAAGTTGCGTACTTCGACCTCTATTTTCAGATTTTTTCCTTTTTCTTGCAAATAGTTTAGGGTTTTGGAAACAGCTTTTTCAATTCCACCTGCAAAATCTACATGATTGTCTTTAATCATAATCATGTCGTATAATCCATATCGATGGTTGCATCCACCACCGGTTTTAACTGCCATTTTCTCCACAATTCTATTGCCTGGAGTGGTTTTGCGTGTGTCGAGTAGTTTGGTGTTTAATCCGGTTAACTGCTTTGATACATGGTTTGTAAAAGTGGCGATTCCACTCATTCGCTGGATGAAATTCAACGCGGTTCTTTCCGCCGAAAGAATAGATTGGGATTTTCCTGACACCTTTAAAATATGGTCGCCGGGTGAAATTGAAGTTCCCTCATTCAGATACAATTCGATGTCTAAATTGGGATCTACTGTTGCAAAAACCATAGCGGCAACTTCGACTCCAGCTAGTATTCCTTTTTCTTTGGCCATCATGATGGCTACCCCTTTTGCTTCTGCTGGAATGGTAGCGAGTGTGGTATGATCACCGTCACCCAAGTCTTCAGTTAAAGCAAAGTTGATTATTTTCTGAACGCTTTCTTTTTCGTGATTTGTCATGATTATTGGGCTTTTTCGATGTCAATTTGATGAATTAACGGTTGGCCATCTTCGGAAGTAAGCAGTATATATACGCGATATTTCGTCGTTTCCGAGATGTAATTCCAAATGCAATATTGCTGCTTATCTTTGTCTCCTGATTTAATAAGTGTTAAGGAGGTAGCTTTATTTTTAATGATAAAATCAGCTAGCTGTGTTTTGGCTTGTTGAGCGCTTACTACTTTTTGAAAATCTTCGATGTGAACCATCACAAAGGAGCCAAAATATTCAGATAAGTCATCATGATTCCCATCCTTTAAAGCCTCGGTAAGCTGGGTGGAAAAGTTTTTTAATTGCTGGCCGTATATTGATGTGACGGTTAGTAGCAACATTGTTAGTACGATAGGTGTTATTTTTATGGCGTTCACAACAAATAAAATTGAAATTCAAAAGTAATAAAAATCATGTGCATGTGTCAATGCCTGTTTTTGGCTGAAGTAATTTATTACTTTTGAAACCCTATTTGCTCAAACTATTTGTCATGAAAATGAATGTATCCTTGTGGTTTTGTCTTGTATTAACAACTGGTTTTCTTGCTTCTTGCGATTTTGATGAGGATGTGAAGGAAAAAACGTTCAACCAAAATCTTCAATCGTTTAACAATAACTACAACAAAGTAGATAGCGCATTGGTACTAATTGATCAAATGCAGATTGAAATTGACAAGGTTGAGGCGAAAAGGGATCGAGGTGAAATTAATGAGGTCGAAGCTGAAGCCAAATCTGATCAAATTAAAAATAGCTTTGGCCGCCGTATTGCACGTGCCTCTAATGTTAATCCTACCACAAAATTGCCTTTGTGGGCCAATCGTCTGGGCCTTAGTGAGCCTCAAGGGATGCAGATTGATGTTGATTTTTCGCAATCAACCTCCGAAAGTAATCCCAATGATGGGTATAATTCGGTCTTATTGGTATATCGTGGAGGTTATAACCAAGCCATGGATCAAGCGCGCATTATTGCTTCTAAAGCGCATATTCCCATGAGTAAAGATTTTGAAGATGCACAGATATTGGCCAAAGAATACGGAATTGAATCGCTAAAAGGAATGGCCTACATGAATTTCGAGATGGGGGCGACAGAGTTGCCCCCATATACATTGGCCATTACTGTTGATGAAGATGGTACATTGACCATTTCGGCTACAGATACCAAAAAATTGGCTGAACAGCTAGAAACTGAATAATAGGGAAATGAATATAATTGTTACAGGTGCAAGTGGTGGTATCGGACTAGAGTTGGTAAAGCAACTGACTCTAGATCATGAAAATAATGTAATTGGTATAGCGCGTTCTAAAAATAAACTGGCGGATCTTAAGGATGAAATTTTAAGTCAATCGATGGGAGGTAAGTTTTTTCCTTTGACTTTTGATTTAGGTCGGGCAGACTATGTGACTGCATTAATTCCTGAAATTTTGAAACGAATGTCTTCGGTAGATGTCTTGATAAACAATGCCGGATTATTAATCAACAAGCCCATAGCTTCCTTATCAGATATGGACTTTGATCGTACTTTCGATGTTAATGTAAAATCGGTTTTTCGTCTGGTCAGAGATCTATTGCCTGTTTTTAATACAGGGGCACATATTTTGAATATCAGCAGTATGGGCGGAGTTCAGGGAAGTTCTAAATTCCCTGGTTTGTCACTTTATAGTGCATCTAAGGGAGCGTTGGCTGTATTGACCGAGTGTTTGGCCGAAGAACTTAAGGGCCGAAAATTATTTGTTAATGCATTGGCACTCGGCGCGGTACAAACAGAAATGCTGGCGCAAGCGTTTCCAGGCTACCAAGCTCCTCTGCAACCCAATGAAATGGCTGCATTTATTGCTGATTTCGCCAAAAGTGGACATCGCTTCTTTAATGGTAAAATACTACCTGTCTCACTTTCTACTCCTTAAAAATTTGTTGATAGGTGATAACGCGTGGTTTACTTTCATAATTTTGCACCTTTATTTAAATCAACGAATCTGTGAAAGAAAATACAGTTACCCATCCCGGAATTGTAAAATCCATCGAAAGTAAACGAGTTGAAATAGCTATCATGTCGGTGGCAGGTTGTGCTTCATGTCAAATCAAAGGTTCGTGTACTGTGAGCGATGTGGAGGAAAAACAAGTTTGGGTTGAAATGCCGGATACTTCTGAATATAAATTAGGACAGCAAGTTACCATAGAAATGCGTCAATCGTTGGGGACTTGGGCCGTACTATTGGGCTATATTTTTCCATTTCTTGTGTTGATAGGAGGTCTCTTGGTTTTTCTGGCTTTTGAATTTGATCAGGGACTGGCCGGACTGCTGGCGCTTGCAATGCTTATCCCATATTATGCCATTTTATACTTGCTTAAAGGATGGCTTGGAACCCGTTTTCAATACACCTTACACCCTTATTCTTACGCTTAACCCACATATCTAATTTCTTAACTCTTTCTAAATTACTGTAGGTCTTTAATTTAGAGTCTTTCTAAGCAAATTCTTAAAACGCTTGTATTTCAATAAGTTTCGATGAAAATCGACACAGGTCTTGTTTGTATTCAACCGGTTAAAAATCTGAATATCAGCAAGTAAGTTCAGTAATAGCGTGTGAGCTGTATGATGGAATCATTACTTAAAAGTACTACTTTTGTGGTTTGCTGAAAAGGTCAGTAAGTTGAACTTATCATACATTAAATCCGAAAGTAGTGGATAACATCATTATTATCGCCGTTCTGGCACTAGGAGGTTTGGGATTAATTGCAGCAGTTGTACTCTATTTCATTGCCAGTAAGTTTAAAGTTTTCGAAGATCCTAAAATCGACTTGGTTGAGGATGCGCTTCCTTCTGCAAACTGCGGTGGTTGCGGTTTTCCAGGATGTCGTGCTTTTGCCGAAGCAACGGTAAAAACAGCCAAAGAAACCAAAAGCCTCGAAGGACTCAATTGTCCTGTTGGCGGCAATGAGGTCATGCAGGATGTGGGAAAAATTCTCGGGCTTGAAGTTGAAGCCAAGGATCCCATGATTGCAGTTGTGCGTTGTAACGGATCATTTTCTCATACGCCGGCCAAGGTAAAATACGAAGGCGCTACTTCTTGTGCGTTTGCACATGCGCTTTATGGAGGTGAAGGGGGGTGTCAGTTTGGTTGTCTTGGATTGGCCGACTGTGTTGATGCTTGTGAGTTTGACGCCATTCATATGAATCCGGAAACGGGACTTCCTGAAGTAAACGATAAATGTACCGCTTGTAACGCTTGTGTGGTTGCATGCCCCAGAAGCATTATCGAATTGCGTAAGCGTGGCCCTAAAGATAAACGTATTTTTGTTTCATGTGTAAACATGGAAAAAGGAGCACCCGCCAAGAAGAATTGTGAAGTGGCTTGCATTGGATGTAGTCTCTGTGTTAAAGCTTGTGCTTTTGATGCAATTAAGATTACCAGCTTCCTTGCCTACATCGATTTTGATAAATGTACCTTGTGCCGTAAATGTGTGGAGGTTTGTCCTACAAGCGCCATACATGAGATCAACTTTAGGCCACGTAAACCCAAAGTTGTTGATGCAGGTATTCCTGATAAATCGGTTGCACGAAAACCTATTGCGGAAAAGACAACTGTAGGAAATGAGCCTAAAATAGAAGATACAAAGTCGAAAGAAGAAATTAAAGAAACAAAAGAATAAATCCGATAACATGGGAATACTTAAAACATTCGCCTTGGGAGGTGTGCATCCACAAGAGAACAAGTTTTCTTCGAATGCGGCCATCGAGGTATTGCCTGTGCCAAAGCAGGTGATTGTCCCACTCGGTCAAAATCTGGGTGCGCCTTCAAAACCTATTGTTAAAAAGGGAGATAAAGTTAAAACCGGACAATTGATTGCTGAAGCAGGAGGTTTTATTTCTGCCAATATTCACTCGCCAGTTTCCGGAACGGTGTTGAAGATTGATACTGCCATTGATAGCACCGGTTATAAAAGACCATGTGTCTTTATTAATGTTGATGGAGACGAATGGGAAGAGCATATCGATCGATCGGAAAAGCTTGAGACCAATATTAATTTTTCTCCTGCCGAAATTGTTGAAAAGGTGAAGGCTGCCGGAATTGTTGGTTTGGGAGGTGCAACATTTCCGACCTCAGTTAAACTGACACCTCCTCCTGGGAAAATCGCGGATTATTTGGTGATCAACGGCGTTGAATGCGAGCCTTATCTTACTTCAGATCATCGGGTTATGCTCGAAAAAGGTCAGGAAGTTCTCGTGGGAATTCAAATCCTGATGAAGGCGCTTCAAGTGGAAAAAGCAGTTGTAGGTATCGAGAACAATAAAAAGGATGCAATCAATCATTTGACAGAACTTTCAAAGGCATATCCGGGTATTGAAATTGTTCCGTTGAAAGTGCAGTATCCTCAGGGAGGTGAAAAGCAATTGATTAAAGCAACATTAAATCGAGAAGTTCCATCCGGAAAGTTGCCAATTGAAGTCGGTTGTGTAGTTCAGAATGTGGGAACTGCTCTGGCTGTGTACGAAGCTGTTCAAAAAAATAAACCACTCATTGAACGGGTTGTTACGGTTACAGGAAAAGCGGTTAAAAAGCCCTCTAACTTCATGGTGCGCATTGGAACACCTGTTCAAGATTTGATTGATGCTGCCGAAGGGCTTCCTGAAAATACCGGAAAAGTAATCAGCGGTGGCCCCATGATGGGTAAAGCACTTACTTCTCTTGATTCACCTGTAGTAAAAGGAACTTCCGGCATATTGATTATGACCATGGAAGAATCAACACGTCATAATGAAGGGGCTTGTATCCGTTGTTCTAAGTGTACTTACGTTTGTCCCATGGGGCTCGAACCGTTTTTGTTAACTAAAGCAGCTAAGTTGGGTAAATTGGAAATGGCCGAAAAAGAAATGATTATGGACTGTATTGAGTGTGGATCATGCCAGTTTACATGTCCGGCGAGCATTCCATTGTTGGATTATCTGCGTTTGGGAAAATTAAAAGTGGGTCAAGCCATCCGGAATAGAAATAAAAAATAAGGAAGATGAATAAATTTACCATATCAGGGTCTCCACACGTTCATGGAGACGCGTCTACCAAAAAAATCATGTATGGGGTTGTTATCGCCATGATTCCTGCCATTCTTGTTGGGATTTATTATTTTGGTGTTGATGCCTTGCGGGTTTTTTTATTGGCTGTAGCTGCCAGTCTGTTTTTTGAATGGGTGATTCAAAAATACCTGATCAAAGGTCCTGTTACCATTACCGATGGAAGTGCCCTGGTTACCGGAATATTACTGGCCTTAAATGTTCCCTCAAACCTGCCAGGTTGGATGGTTGTTGTCGGAGCTTTGGTTGCCATTGGTATGGCAAAAATGTCGTTTGGTGGTTTGGGTAAAAATGTTTTCAATCCTGCTTTAGTGGCTCGGGTATTTTTACTCGTTAGTTTCCCTGTGCAGATGACTTCATGGCCAAAGCCAATCCCTATCACAGATGGCTTGGCCGATGTAATTACTGGTCCAACGCCATTGGGAATTGTTAAAGAAGGATTAGGAAACGGACAAACCATGTCGCAGTTAGCAACTGAAATACCCAGCTATACACAAGATATGATTGGAAGTATTGGTGGCTCCCTTGGCGAGGTGTCGGCATTAGCCCTTCTGCTTGGTGGTGTTTTTATGCTATGGAAAAAAATCATCACTTGGCACATACCGGTATCTATATTGCTGACCGTTGCTGTTTTCTCAGGAATTTTCTGGGGTCTCGATCCTGAGCATTATGCTGATCCGGCCTTTCATATGCTAACAGGAGGTTTGATGTTGGGAGCCATTTTTATGGCCACCGACATGGTAACGTGTCCTATGACCAAAGCTGGCCAGCTGGTGTTTGGTTTTGGAGTCGGTTTATTGACTATCCTCATTCGTTTATGGGGTGCCTATCCTGAAGGAGTCTCATTTGCGATCCTGATCATGAATGCCGTAGTTCCATTAATTAACAGAGGATTTAAACCCGGACGTTTCGGTACCAAACCCGGCGTAAAAATCAACGCTTAATCACCAAAAAATATTTGAAAAATGGCTTCAAAAAGAGAATCGAACTTTATTAACATGGTGGTTACGCTGCTCATCGTTTCGGCAGTGGCAGCATTGGCTCTTGGGGCAGTTTATACTGTAACAAAAGAACCCATTGCTTTGGCGAAAAAGGCAAAGCTCGAAGCTGCAATTAAAGCAGTTGTGCCTGAATTCGACAACCTGAAAACAGAAAAAGTCCCTATGGGGGATGGTGGCGATACATTGGTATTGTATATTGCTTCTAAAAATGATGAGGTTGTTGGAACCGCCATTAAAACCTATACCATGAAGGGGTTTAGTGGTAGAATCGAATTGATGGTTGGCTTTCTTAAAGATGGAACCATTGATAATACAGCTGTACTCATGCACAAAGAAACTCCGGGATTGGGAGATAAAATGGATAAGAAAAAGTCAGATTTTTCTGTTCAGTTCAATGGAAAAAATCCGGCAAACTATAAGCTTAAGGTTAAAAAAGATGGTGGTAGTGTTGATGCGATTACCGCGGCGACCATCAGCTCCAGAGCCTTTTGCGACGCAGTACAACGGGCTTACGATGTTTTTGAAAAAGAAGGAGGAAATAAATAATGAGTCAACTGAAGAATTTCACAAAAGGATTTGTTAAAGAAAATCCTGTTTTCGTGCTCCTTTTAGGATTGTGTCCAACTCTGGGGGTAACTACCTCGGCAATTAACGGACTTGGTATGGGACTAGCCACAACATTTGTGTTGGTGATGTCGAATTTGGTGGTTTCGCTGGTACGTGATTTCATCCCTGACAAGGTTAGAATTCCATCTTTTATCGTTATTATTGCTTCGTTTGTTACTATTGTAGAGTTGGTAATGCAGGCTTATTTACCTGCTTTGTTTGAGTCGCTAGGTTTGTTTATTCCTCTTATCGTAGTTAACTGCATCGTGTTGGGTAGAGCTGAAGCTTTTGCCTCAAAGAATGGTCCTGTTTCTTCAATAATTGATGGCATGGGTATGGGACTTGGATTTGCTTTTGCTCTTACTTTATTGGGCGGTGTGCGCGAGTTGTTGGGTAGCGGTGCCATTTTTGGTATTAATCTGCTGCCCGGCGATCTAATGTTGGTATTCATTCTTGCTCCTGGTGCTTTCATCGTGTTGGGATACCTCATTGCATTAATTAATAAATTGAATAAAGCCTCTTAAATACTGAGTTATGGAATATTTCGTCATAATAATTGGATCGATTTTCGTCAGCAATATTGTGCTGGCTCAGTTCCTTGGAATTTGTCCCTTCGTAGGTGTTTCAGGAAAACTATCAACTTCCATTGGAATGGGAGGAGCTGTTCTATTTGTACTTACCTTGGCAACACTCGTTACCTGGATAATACAGTATTATGTGTTGGTTCCTTTTGGACTGGCCTTTATGCAAACCATTGTTTTTATATTGGTTATAGCCTCTTTGGTGCAAATGGTTGAAATTATTTTGAAAAAAGTGAGTCCATCACTTTACTCAGCTTTGGGTGTTTTTCTTCCGCTAATTACCACCAATTGTGCAGTATTGGGAGTTGCCATTCTTACCATTCAAAAAGATTTTAATCTTTTGGAGGGCGTCGTTTACGCCATGTCAAATGCCATTGGTTTCACACTTGCCATGGTTTTGTTTGCAGGCATACGCGAACACCTCGATCTGATGGAGGTGCCTAAGGGTATGAAAGGTGTGCCTATTGCATTGCTCACTGCCGGAATTCTGGCATTGGCCTTTATGGGATTTACCGGATTGGTATAATAATATCCTTCTAATCTTGTTCTCGTCACACTTTGCGACACTGTTTTCTGTTTGCAGGTTTTCTTTATCTTTGACACATTGCTAAACCTTAATGATTCATGCAAAATAAAACCTTGATTTCCTTGTCGGATGTGTCTGTTTTTCAGAAAAACAAGTTGGTGTTAACTCAGGTAAATCTTGAAGTTGCTGAGGGTGAGTTCTTGTATCTGATCGGTAAAACAGGAAGTGGTAAATCAAGTTTATTACAATTGTTGTATGCCGATTTGGATTTGGAAGAAGGTGAAGCTACCGTTTGCGCTATCAACCTGAAAAATATCCGACGTAAGGAGGTTCCTTTTTTGCGTCGAAAATTAGGAATTGTTTTTCAAGATTTTCAATTGCTTGATGACAGAACGGTTGAAGAGAATTTGAAATTTGTTTTAAAAGCTACTGGCTGGACAGAGCAATCAAAAATTGATGACCGAATTTTAGAAGTACTCGTGGAGGTCAATCTCGTGGAAAAGCTCCGGGCCATGCCTCATCAATTGTCAGGTGGTGAACAACAGCGTATCGCGATTGCTCGTGCCTTATTGAATAATCCCGAGGTCATTTTGGCTGATGAGCCTACCGGAAACCTGGATCCGGAAACCTCCAATGGAATCATGAAGCTCCTGTTTGATATCAGTAAAAAGGGGAGTGCTGTGCTAATGGCCACGCATAATTATAGCCTGATTAATAAATTCCCTGGAAATGTATTGAAATGTGAAGAAGGTACCCTGGTAGGATCAAACCAATAATTTGATTATCCGGTCAACGTTTTCACCATTGTTGTACATCGATCCTAAAATCTCATCCCTTTCCAAAATCGCACTTTGTGTAAAATCTTTTTTGAACAAACTCTTGATTCTTCGTTTCAGCGTTGCTTCGTTGTTAGCAATTACACAAAGTTCATCTAGTTTACTTCCACTAAGCATTTTATCGTTTACTAAACAGAATCTTCCGTTGTACAGGTTGTTGAGTAGTTTAAGTTTTAAGCCTGTTTTTTGTGCGGTGATCGAAACGTTGATGTGGGCATTTACAATGAGATCTTGTAGTTGATCATCATCGGGATTGGCGATTAATTCAACATGATTCATTTTGTTGATCATGTTTCGCAATTGTTTTGCCGGGTTTAATCCTGCTACAATAAATGGGATGTCCAATTCATTGAACACATTCTCTAAAAGGAAATTGACGGCATTGATGTTTTCGGCTACGCTTAGGTTACCATGGTAAAGCACATAACTGCCTTTTCCAAGTTTGGAGGTTATTACTTTAAAAGGATGAAAAGCCGGAACAAATACCACATTGTCATAGTGTTTTTTGAAATAGGCACTGTCGTTTTCCGAAATTGCCAGGATAAGGTCCGCTTTGTGTAGTATTTTCTCGTATCTCTTCAACTTAGTCGCTTCGTTGGAGTAGTAATATTTTTTAAAAAGATCGTTCTCAACTTTTGCAAGATGTTGGTAGTACTCGTGTTCTACGTTGTGAGCTCTTACAAAACGTTTTCTTTTTTTGAGTCGGTCGTCGTTTAGTAGCGCACTGGTGTGTAGGCCTTCCATCAGGATGGGATAACCGTCTTTTAACAAATTCTCAACCAGCTCTTCCGAAACTCTAGAGCTTACAATGTACGGGATGCTCTTGAAGACCAGTTTTTTAGAGATGTCTCTCTCGTAAAAATGAACTTTGTAAAATATTTTAGATAAAGCTTTGTGAGGCTTCCGTCCATATTCAAAGCAATGCAAATGCACCTTAATTCCCTTTTCAGCCAGAAACTTGGCCTTGAAGAACACATCGATTACGCCCCCATAATTAGCTGGATAGGGGATGTCGAAAGAGACAATATGAATATGAAGATCAGACATAATGGCTGTAAATGTCAATTACTTTTTTTTCTTCTTTTTCCCAGTTTAACTCTGGGGATGCAAATTTACAATTATTTTTCCATTCATCCATTTGTTGCTGATCTGCAAGGACTTCATTTATTTTATTGGCCATATGTTCCGGGATGTGGTCAGGCATATAGCACCCCACTTGATAGGTGTCGATAATTTTGGCGATTTCAGGAAGATGGGTAGCCATTACTGGAATTCCGGCTTGGATATAGTCGAACAACTTATTGGGTAAACTGAACCTGTAATTTAGGTTGTTGTCTTTGTCTAGCGTTAAGCCAAGATCTGCATTAGCAGTATACTGTATCAATTGATCGTAGGGCATTCTTGGCTTAAAAATAACTCTTTCGGAGATGTTTAACTCAATTACCCGTTTTTTAATGAAGTCAATTACATCACCCCCTCCAATGATAAGAAGTACAGCTTCGTTTACCAAAGGCATGGCCTCAATCAATTCTTCCGAACCCCTATGAACATTGATTCCGGCACCTTGCATGATCAGAATTTTTTTGTCTGTAGGTAAGCCCAATTCACTGCGTGTTTTATCACGGGTCAACTTTTTGAACGGGGGAATATTTCTCACCACAACAGGTCGAATGCCATAATCGTTTTGGAACAAGTCAGCAATGGAGTCGTTAACTGTAATCACCTCTTTCAACCTTGGAAAAATACTCCTTTCGATTAGTTTCCATGTTTTTTGAACCATTGGACGATGGATGAGTTCGGGCACTTCCGTAAAGTATTCATGGCTGTCGTATACCAAAGGAATACGTTTTATTTTACTAATTAGAAAATTGGGCAACAAGGTGTCGAGATCGTTGGAGACCAGTAATTCACTTTTGTAAAATAATAGAAAGAAAAATAATCTCAGGTTGTATTCAGCATAAAACAGGGCTCCTTTTTCAAAAAAAAGCTTCATTCGTTTCACTGCATAGGGTCGGTGATCCATGGCAGGACTATTTTTCATTTCCCGGCCTATCAATGTGATATCGAATCCCATGTTGTGCAGGGTTCCGCAGATTTTTTTTACCCGTTGATCGGTGGCCAAATCATTAATTACAGAAACAGTAACTCTTTTTCCCAAGGCTTTTAATTTGATAAATATCATGCAATCCCATCAAGGATAACAGAATATTGATGAAATTATTGCAGTTAAAAGTGATATCTTTGAACAATGATTACCTTTAGAAACGACTTTTGTTTAAAGCCTTTTAATACGTTTGGTATTCCTGTAATAGCCAGTCGGTTTGCCGCCATATCGAAGGTTGAACACCTACGGTGGTTGTATCAAAACGGAGAGTTTGTTGGACAAGAAATTCTGATTTTAAGTGAGGGTAGCAATGTGTTGTTTACCAAAGATTTTGGCGGACTTGTACTGCACAATGAAATGTGGGGAATGAGTGTGGAAGAGGAACGTTCCGAACATGTTTTACTAAAGGTAAATGCTGGCGAATCCTGGTCTCATTTGGTTGAACATGCTGTTAAGCAGGGGTGGGGCGGTATTGAAAACTTGGCATTAATACCTGGTAAGGTGGGTGCAGCTCCCATTCAGAATATAGGAGCCTATGGCTCAGAGGTAAAGGATGTTATTATGTCGGTTGAGGCTTTTGATATGCAAACAGGGCAAACGGTTTCTTTTAGTCATGAAGCATGTAGGTTTGGTTACCGAAGTAGTTTTTTTAAAACTCTCGGAAAGGGGCGGTATTTTGTTACTTCCGTCCTGATTAAGCTAAATAAAAAACCTACAATTAATATAACATACGGACCACTTCAAAAGGCTTTTTCCGGAAGGTCAAATGTCACAATTGCTGATATTTATGATGAAGTAGTTAATGTTCGTCAATCGAAATTACCTGATCCTGACAAGTTAGCCAATGCCGGTAGTTTTTTTAAAAATCCAGTAATAGATAAAGAGCAAGCGGAAGAATTTCTTATTGATCATCTGGACGCACCGCATTATCCTCAATTGAACGGACAGGTGAAGTTAGCTGCGGGCTGGCTCATTGAGCAATGTGGATGGAAAGGAGTCCGCGAAGGTGATGTTGGCGTTCATCATAACCAGGCTTTAGTGCTTGTTAATTACGGGCATGCTTCAGGACAACAGGTTTTTGATTTTGCTCAAAAAATCATCCAAAGTGTTCACGATAAAATGGAGGTGACTCTCGAACCTGAAGTGAATATTATTTGACTATGGTTTCATTTTTCTTTACAGAAAAGTAACTTTAACCAAAAATGAATCTTATAAAGTTTCCCCTATTTTAATAAAACTGTTTCGGAATGTTAATTGACATTTACTTGATGTCAAAAGATATTTATCCTTTTTTTGGTCTTGGCTTATAGCTTTTTCCTCCGGATTTTCCTTTGCCCTTGTGTCGGCTATCCTGACGGACAACCTTTGGATTCCATGGAGGAGCTTCTCCAAATTGAGGTGGAAGTGGAATCTTCATGACTTCACTTCCGATGAATTCTTCGATGCGTTTAAACTTATACATTTCGTCTTCATTCACCATGGTTAAGGCAACCCCTGTTTCATCAGCACGGGCAGTTCTTCCCACACGATGGACATAATCTTCGGCATCATTGGGGACATCGTAGTTGATTACCAAGTCAATAGCTTTAATGTCAATTCCACGACTCATCACGTCAGTGGCAACCAAAACACGTGTTTCTTTTGATCGAAACCGCAATAAAACTTCTTCGCGCATGTCTTGTTCCAAATTGGATGAAATGCCCTCAACCAAAAATTCTTTACTGCGCAACCCCCTAACAATTTCATTTACCTTAAGTTTGGTTGAGCTGAAAATAAGTACACTCTTTACATTGGGTTTGTTGTCGATCAAACTCTTGATAAGAGGTGTTTTCTGTGTGTCGTAAGTTAAATATGCGGCCTGAAGTACTCCTTCGGCAGGTTTTGAAATTTCCGTGCTCAGGGATACGGGATTGGATAGAATTTTCTTTGACAATTGTCTGATTTTATCAGGCATGGTAGCACTGAACATCAATGTTTGTCGACTTTTTGGTAAAAAGGTGATGATCTTTAGTAAGTCATCATGAAAACCGATATCGAGCATGCGATCTGCTTCATCAAGAATTAGATACTTCACTTGATCGAACTTCACATAACCCATATTAAGGTGTGAAATTAATTTTCCGGGCGTGGCTACTACAATATCAGCTCCACTGGTGAGTGCTTTTTTTTGTGTGTCCCAATCGGAACCATCGGTTCCTCCGTAAACAGAAATGGACTGAATATCAGAAAAGTAGGTGAATCCTTGGATTTGTTGTTCAATTTGAATAGCCAACTCGCGTGTGGGAACAACAATGAGGGTACTTGTGCCTTTGTGTGGTTTGTCGATAAGTTGGTTAATGATGGGAAGCACGAAAGCTGCTGTTTTCCCAGTCCCTGTTTGAGCACAGGCGATGAGGTCGCTACCGCGAAGTATTTCAGGTATGGCCAATTCCTGGATGGGAGTTGCCTTTTCGTAATTCATAAACGAAATGGACTCCAGCATCTGATCGTTTAGGCCTAGTTCTTTAAAGTTCATTGTTAGTATTTGAAATCAATTGTTTTCCGTATAATATTGCGCTAAGGCACGGTTTATCCTTTTTGCAATGAAGGGACCTTCATAAATAAAACCGGTATAAACCTGGATAAGATCGGCACCGGCTTTGATCTTTTCAATAGCATCTTCAGGAGTTTCAATGCCACCTACACCAATAATTGGAAAGGTCTTGCCCGACTTTTGGGATAAGTACCGGATAACTTCTGTAGAACGTTGTTTGAGCGGCAAACCACTTAACCCTCCATTTCCAATACTTTTTATTTCAGAATCAGAGGTTTGTAGCCCCTGACGAGTGATGGTGGTATTTACAGCTACCACGCCATCAATCAGCTTGTTGTGCGCCAAATCAATGACTTCGTCCAGTTGACTTTCGTTTAAATCGGGACTAACTTTGAGCAATATAGGTTTTGGCTGACTTTTAGCCTGATTAACTTCCTGGATTTTTTCAAGAATATTCACCAAGGCTTCCTGATCCTGAAGTTCCCTTAAATCTGTAATATTAGGACAACTTACATTAACAACGAAATAGTCAACATAATCGAATAATCCTTTGAAAACGGTTAAGTAATCGTTTACCGCATCCTGATTGGGGGTAAGGGTATTTTTACCCAAATTTCCTCCAATGATGGCCTTGGTTTTTCTCTTTTTAAGATTTTTAACCGCAGCGTCTAACCCATTGTTGTTGAATCCCATACGATTGATGAGTGCATGATCTTCAGGAAGCCTGAATAACCTTTTTTTTGGGTTTCCGGATTGTCCTTTGGGAGTTACAGTTCCAATTTCGATAAACCCAAAACCCAAATCAGCAAGGTCGTTATAGCAATGCGCATTTTTATCAAATCCAGCAGCTATTCCTACAGGATTTAGAAATGATAATCCAAATAATTCTCGCTTAATGTTAGGTTGCTTAATTCGGGTAAAGTATCTAAAGATCTGCCTGATGCCAGGTATTGAAAATCCAAATTTAAGCAATGAGATAACCTGATGATGCACTTTTTCAGGATCGATGAAAAAGAATAGTGGACGAATCAGGTGTTTATACATTTTCCAATAAATGTGTTTTAAAGGATGAGCGAAATAAAACTGGGAAATCCGGTCTTATTTCGCTGTAAAGGTACTCTTTATTTTTTTTCGTCTGTTGGTTCTTCAACTTTTTCAGATCCTTCCGCATTTTCAGTCGCATTTTCTTCGGTTTCTGAAAAATCGAGCAGTTCTTTTTCGAGCAGTAAATTGTACCATGAAAACACTTTTTTCATGTCAGATACATAAACCGCATCTTTATCGTAATCGGGTAAAATAGTCTCGAAAAGCGACTTGATCACGTCTGTGGAGCTCTTTTTGGGATTGTCTACTGCTTTGCCTTCCTGGTTATCGAACAATCTTTTAAACACTTGTTCCAAAGGAATATCCTCACCTTCGGTGTAAATGCTTATTTCTTTCAGAGAACTCACTCTGTCATGAGCAAAGGAGGGAATCTTTTTCCCGTCAATCAACGATTCGATAATGAGGTTGTTTTTTGCTTCGCCAACCATTCGATATAAACCGGGTTTTCCGGTTACTGATAAGATTTTACTTAAATCCATAAATAAAAAAATTTGTGCAAAAATAGCTTTTTTGAACAATTTTCAATACAAAAGTTTGGTTCAATACTTGGATAGAGGGGGAAATGGCCCTTTTTTGTAAAGATTGTGGTTATCTTTGCGGCCTTTTACCAAAATGGAAAGATATGTATAGATTGTTGTGGATGTTGATGATTGCCGGAATAGTGAGTGTAAGTTGTACAACTGGTAGTAAAATGGGTAAAACCACGGTCACTGCCAATCAATATTATCAGCAAGGTGATTATACGAAAGCCCTAACAATTTGGGAAGATGAAATAGCGACCTGTTTAAAAAAAGGATTGGCAGATAATTGTCCGGCTTATACTCCTACAGCTTTTGCCTTTATAAAATTGGGGAACGATCAAAAAGCACTTGAATTGCTAAAAAAAGCCTCGTACTCAAGTCATGTGCCTGATAGTGCTTATCTTGGACTTGCTGAAATATATGGTCGTCAGGATAATCTAAGTCTTGAAATGCTGTCTTTGCAGGATTATGTGAATCATTTCCCTTCCGGAAAAAAAATAGGACAGGTTAATGCGCGGTTGTTTAAAATCTATGTGGAAAGTATGAATTGGGAATCCGCTGAAAATCAATGGAAATTGCTTGATTCCGCTGATCAGCAGCAGGAATCGTATGTACAGGACTATTTTACTATTAGTAAAGCTTTGCAAAAGGATGCAACATGTGATAGTTTAGCTTTGGTGCTTATCAAATTGAATGAAAGCGATTTGAATGCCTTGGATTGGCTTGGTAAAAAGTACTATCGTCTGGCGGAAGATCGCTATCAATCGGAAATGCAGGCCTATGACAAGAACAAAACACGAAAACAATATGCCAAACTGCTCAAAGCATTGGATGAAGTTACGGCACAATTTAAAGTATCGTTAAAATACTTTAAAGCAGCCTATCAAGTTTCCCCTGATCCAAAAACAGCCAATTACCTCAGTCATATCTACAATCGATTAGACGATAAGGGCAAAGCTGCCTATTACGGAAAGCTCGCAGAATAATAGGCCGCTGATTTTTAAAGCGATCAGTCTGGTTTCACAATGATTGCGTGTTGTTATACCAACGAAAATCCCGTGTAATTTTCGGGTCGGATGGCTAAAAGCTCTTCTTTTACCTTGTTGGAAACATCTAATCCTAAAATAAACGTTTTCATAGACGTTTCCGTTATTTTTTCATTGGTGCGGGTAAGTGCTTTTAATGCTTCGTATGGATTAGGGTAATTTTCACGCCTTAATATGGTTTGAATTCCTTCGGCAACAACTGCCCAATTAGCTTCTAAATCGGCTGCAATCTTTTCCTCATTGAGTATTAGTTTTCCTAGTCCTTTTTGAATCGATGCGATGGAAATCATCATATGTGCAATGGGAGTTCCAATATTTCTCGTTACCGTTGAGTCGGTAAGGTCACGTTGAAGTCGTGAGATAGGAAGTTTTTCGGCCATGTGGTGTAACAAAGCATTTGCGATGCCCAAGTTGCCTTCTGCATTTTCAAAGTCGATAGGATTTACCTTGTGAGGCATGGCAGAAGAACCCACCTCACCTGCTTTAATCTTTTGTTTGAAGTAATCCATGGAAACATAAGTCCATATATCGCGACAAAAATCGATGAGGATTGTGTTTATGCGGGATAGTCCATGAAAGTATGCTGCCACATAATCATAGTGTTCAATTTGGGTAGTAGTCTTTTGTCGATGAATTTTAAGTGTGTTTTTAACGAAACGACAGGCGAAATCTTCCCAATCAATGTTTGGATAAGCAACTACATGGGCGTTCATAGCTCCTGTGGCACCTCCAAATTTCCCTGAAAAAGGTATTTCACGGAGTAAAATCAATTGGTTTTCCAATCGTTCGCAAAAAACATAAAACTCTTTTCCAAGTTTGGTAGGAGATGCAGGTTGTCCATGTGTACGGGCTAACAGGCTAATATCCTTCCATTTATAACTTAATATGTTGATTTGTTCTACAATATCGTCCAGCGCAGGCAGCAATAACTCACGGTTTGCGTCTTTCATCATGAGGGGCATGGAAGTATTATTGATGTCTTGGGAAGTCAATCCGAAGTGTACAAATTCCTTGTATTCAGCTAGACCCAGAATATCCATTTTGCCTTTCACAAAATATTCCACCGCTTTAACGTCATGGTTGGTGGTTTTTTCAATCTCTTTAATTGTTTCTGCATCGGCAAGGCTAAACTCTTGATAGAATAGGCGTAGCTTGTCAAATTGGTTGTTATCAATGGTTTCTAATCCCGGTAGGGGAATTTGGCAAAGTGCAATAAAATACTCCACTTCAACCTTTACACGGTATTTAAACAAGGCATATTCTGAGTAATAAGAAGCAAGTGCTTTGGTTTTTTCGTGGTATCTTCCATCGATGGGCGACACAGCAGTTAGAGATGATAATTCCATAGTTGTTTTTTTGCAAAAATAGGAAATATAAGGAAAGAGCCGCTCAAGATTTTATGTTGTCTGATCATATCAGAAGCAATTCGAACCGTTTAAGTCCTACTTTGTGTAGGATAGCTTGACTATAAAAAAATGTTTACTTTTATACCACTATTGATGGTGAAAATTTATGGGAGTATTTATTAAAAGTTTGTTAATCATAATAGTATGTGGGTTCGGTCTCGAGTCACTTGCGCAAACCAATTTGACCACATATACAAAAAATAACGGACTAACTTCCTCTACCATTCTTTTTACTTTCGTCGATACGCACGGCGTTATTTGGGCTGCCACTAAGGATGGGTTAAACGCTTTTTCGGGTAAAAATTGGATTCCCATTACGGCCATTGTCGAGCAGGATGGCAGTGAAAAAAAGTTGGGGAAGGTTTTGAAAATATTCGAAACATCAAAAGGGGATTTGTGGGTGGCAACCGAGAAGGGCCTTTTTGTGTATGACCGAACAAACTGGGTTTATTATGCTGATCGTGAGAAGATGGGTTTTTTTGTCAAGGTCTTGTTTGAAGATAGTATGGGGAATATATGGGTACTGTCGGAGAAACAAGGTGGAATGAAGGAGGTAAGTGAACTTGGCTTTTTTTTGATGGAAGGCGATCTTCAAATGTATAATGGGTGGCAATGGTTTGATTACACGGGCGTTTTGGGTGGATCGGCTGCCATTTCA
>JBFHGX010000069.1:0-19671 GCA_041582875.1 Bacteroidales bacterium
TCATCAACCATTGCCAACGGATCGTTGGGGATTCCGGTTACAAAGGGAGCCGGTTGATTGTAAACTACCGCATACGAGTATTCCAATGTGAGGGGGTCGAATCCCTCGATGGTTACCCCACCCACTTGAAGATCAGCCAAAGTAGCATCAGTACCTGCGGTATATAAAAAGTTTACGGAGTAGGTGTTAGTTGTGGTACCGTCTTCAGCAGTAACTTCAACAGTTGCCATTCCAGGAAGAGTTGTGGCCTGATATATTGCTAAATCAGCATTGGGATCATTGGCGGTTGCTCCTGTTACCGGAATGGGGTCTCCGGTAGCGACGTTGTAATCGTAGCTAAAAACGTTGGGGTCAAATCCTGTGATGGTGACTCCATCAACGGTTAAATCATTTAAAGTAGCATCATTACCAGCTACATAGAAGTCGATGGTGTAAGTGAGTTGGGTGGTTCCATCCTCAGCAGTGACCAATACAGAAGATGTCCCGGGAACGGAAGTCGCTTGGGTGATGAGGGTTGTTGCTGCTGGGAAACTGGGTGTAGCTCCTGTGATGGGAAGCGGATCTCCGGCAGGAATAGGTACGTTATAAGAAAGAATAGCTGAAATAAATCCTTCAACGGTGGTTCCGTTCACTGTCAGGTCGCTTAATGTGGCATCATCACTTATAGGAGGATCACCTATGGATCCATCTGTAAAAATGTTTTGCATGTATATATCATCAGTTGCAGCACCTTCTTCCCAAACCGTGATAAGTTGATCGTTAAACAGAGGAGATACTACATTGTGTACTTTGGAAGTATTTCTACCTGCCATTAATGTTGTCGTTGGCGACCAAACCATGTTTCCATTGTCGTCAACTGCGAGTGCGTTAATATTTGAATAGGCAGAGGTGGTGGCATATTCTTCATAAACAATGAGTGCATTGGTGCCATCGAAAACCCCACCGCCCACCGAGCCTGAAACATTGGCGCTCATGGGAATAAAATCGATGCCCGCATTGGTCCATAAAGGTGTTCCTGTTGAAGAGAATTTTTGTCCGGCAATGGCTGTTTGCGATTGGTTTCCATTTTTTCTACTCCATGAAATCACCACTTCGTCATAGGAATTGACTCCTAAAATCACAGGGTTCTGATCGCTGTCGGTGTTGATATTTGATACTTCGGAACCATTGGCCGGCCATAGGGTGGTTCCATCGTTTAGTATCCGATTGACGGCCGCATTAATATTGTTGTCGCTGTTGCGATCATCAGTCCATGTAACGATTACCCCATTGGCATTATCCGAGGCTATGGTGGGAAAATTGGTAAAAGCAGAAATGCCGTTTGAATTGGAAACTAATATATCAGATGGCCATACAGGAGCTCCTGAAGCATTAAACTTTTGTGCGTAGATATGTCTTGTTAGTGCCGGAAAATTACCGGTTTCCTTATAAAAAACCATCAGGTATTGATCGTTTTCAACACCCATAACATTGGGCCCCGTATAACCATAAGAACCACTTTGGTATACAATACCTGCACTTCCCCAACTAAGCGTTCCCGAAGGAGAAATTTTTTGCATGATGGTTTGGGCGTATGGTGTAGCGGGTCGTGACCAGGTAACAATGGTATTGTTGGCCGAGGTTACTGTGATTTTTGGAACCGCTTCAAATTCAGGATCGGTGGTTAGTGCAATACCATCAGCTCCCCACAAGAAACTACCTGTAGGCGAAATCGCGTAAGCATAGATATTCAGATTTCCATCGCGGTTATCATTGAATGCCAACACACAGTTTCCGTTGTTATCGGTTGTTAAATCCCATTCGGTAACCCAACTGTTTTGCGGATGATCGCTAACCAACAAACCATCGGCAGCCCATTGCGCAACCCCATCGAAAGTGTAGTATTGAAGTCGTATATCATAATTTCCAGCATCATTGGAATAGAATCCCACATAGAAATTTCCAACATCGTCATAAGCAATGTGTGGAACTGCCTGTGAACCAGACATATCGTTAACAATGGTATTTGTGAGCGGATCGTTTGTCCACTGGGCAAAACCCGAAAAAACGAACAAACTGAAAAATAATAAGAAGGAGATTGCCTTTTTCATCGCTATTTTGTATTAAAAATCATTTTTATAAAGATCAAAGATAAGCATGAAGATACGACTTTCTGAATATCCCAGTACTGGTAACATACTGCGAAGTAAATATTGACTACTTAATTACTACTGCAAGCAGATTTATCTATTTGTAAAGATGTTAGTTATAGCTTCTCCAGAAATTCATATAAATTATCATTTGCAGTAAGACCAACCTTCTTTCTAATCCTGAAACGTGTTGATTCAACACTTCTGACCTGTCGAAAAGTAATGGATGCAATTTCTTTTGTGTTCATTCCAAGTCGTAAATAGGCCGAAATTTTCAGTTCATGAAGGGTGAGATCAGGTGCCGTATTTTTAAGGTTGGTATAAAAGGATGGATGCACAGCTTCGAAATATGACCTGAATTCTTCCCATTCTTTTTGAGAATTGAGTGGCCGTAAATGCTGCATCACTTGTTCCAACTTGTGCCGAGTGGTTGGTTTTATATTTTGCTGGTGTAACAATTCTTTAAGTTGGTCAGTTACCAGCTCCAACGATTTACTTTGCTTAAGTGCAGAAAGGGAAAAAGAGGTTAATTGCCGATTTTTATAATCCAGCTCTTGTTTAAAGCTTTGCTCGTTTTTAATCCTGATGATTTTCTCTTGTTTATTGATTTTGTCATTTTGCTCCCTTAAGATCTGATTTGTTTTTAATTCAAATTGTCTCTTTCGGTAAAACAAGAACACCAACACACTAAGAATCAACAAAAATCCAACTGAGATAATAATGATAAACTTTTGTTGTTTTATTCGTAACTGGTTGATTGATAAATTTTTCTCCAATACCATGTTGCGTTGCTGCTGTAATTTGATCTGATACAGGGTTTTTATTTCAGCATACTTCACCTTTTCCCAACTGCTGTCAATGGAGTCTTTTAGAAAAATCGCACGTGTTTGAAAAGCAAAAGCAGCTTTATAATCCAGCTTGTGTTCAAATAAATGGGATTTCTCGTTAAGTAACTGAATGTGTAATCGGGGTAAGCCAATCAACTCATCCACCAAGTCAGCAATGGCCAGTACCGAATCAGCCTGAGGTAGCTGAGTAAGACATACCAATGTGTGGGCCAAGTTGAGCAGGGCTTCCAGCCGAAGTTCAGCAAATCCGTTGGCAGCTGATAAAGCCTCTGTTTTTCTAAAAGATTTTAACGCCTGGGGATAGTTGCCTTTCTCCAAGAATAATTTCCCAAATCCAGCTTCCACGTAAGCCTGATTGTACGGGGTATTCAAATCGAGGGCCAATTCCATGGCTTTGTTTCCACTGATAAGTGCTGAATCGAACTCTTGAATTTCGATGTGCATTTCCATTAAATTGATGTAAATATCAAGTAGTAAATTTTGGTTTAGAATTGCATTGGCAATCTCCTTCGATTCATTTAAAATAGAGATTGCCTGTTCTGTATTCCCATGCAAGAAATACAAGAGACCTATGTTATTAAGTGCGGCTGTTGTACCTTCAGTCCAACCCACAGAATCGCATATGGAAAGCGAGTTATAGTAATGTTCAAGCGCTTTATCGTATTCCCCCAATTCTTTGTATAGTAGCCCCATTACGTTAGACAAGTAGGCCTTACGGCGAAAATCTGAGGAGTTGTGATAACCAACCGAATCCGACATTTCTGAAAATCGGTTAAAAATCTTAAAAGCCTTGGCGTAATGACCTTCTTGTCCTTGGATGTATCCGTTACTCGACAACGCTTCCATGATTGCGCGTGGTTGTTCTAATTCATTGGCTAATTTGAGTGCCTTTTGTGAAAAAGATTTGCGTTCATCCAAAGTAAATTGTTCATCCCTTGAAGCATTCAGGTATTTGCCAAACAATTCTTTTTGCCGATTTTCCATCATTGTATCAGGTGCTACCTGTGCAAAAAGTACCATGCTGAACAAACAAACACATAAAAGAAATATATACTTCATGAAGTTCAAATACAATAAGTTGCTAATTATTAGTGTCGAAAAGCAAACAAAATAAATCACCAGATGTTTCCACCCATAAAAGTAACTCAATTATTTTGAATGTTATCGAAAGCTTGAATAGGTTTGTTTTAAACAAAAAACAGATGAATTGAGTTCAAACGGGAACTTTTTTCGTAGGAATACCTTTAAAATAAAATGATTATTGTATTTTTGCACTCCACTTGTAAAAAATGGTACCGTGGCCGAGTGGCTAGGCGGTGGTCTGCAAAACCATATACGGCGGTTCGAATCCGTCCGGTACCTCAAAAAACCCCCTGTAAACATTGGCTTACAGGGGGTTTGTTTTTGTTGGGGCCGAATCTTGGAATAAATGATTTGAGTCGGATAAAAATCTGGTCATTGCAATCCAAATGCACGATTTTTAATGCAACGTAAACTTCACTGGTAAGTTATACGAAACCCTGACAGGCTTGCCCAATTGGAGGCCTGCCGACCATGAAGGCATTGCTTGAATGACACGCATGGCTTCTTCATCACAACCTCCGCCAATGCTGCGCAACAGTTCTACGTTGCTTATCGAACCGTCGCGTTCGATGATAAACTTTACATAAACAGTTCCCTGAATACCTACTTCTTTCGCTACTTGAGGATATTTGATGTTTTTGCCAATGTACCGGTAAAGTTCATTCAGTCCTCCTGGGAATTCAGGCATTTGTTCCACAACCACAAAGGGTGCATCGTCAATAACTACGTGTTCCTCAAAGGGAATATCCACCATCATTGGAGTTTCCGTTTCTTGATTGGCCGTCACATCAATGGTGGGCGCATCTGGTGTTTCCACCAGGTTGTCAACTACAGTAATGCTTGCGGCAGGAACAGGTGGAATAGGTAGAGGTTTTTGTTCATGAACCGTAATGGGAACGGCTTCTTCAATGGTGTTGTCCATTTGTCGATAAATGCCAGGCGAGGTTAACTCGTCGTAGCTTTTGTATTCAAAGGCCATGAATACGGCTATCAGGGTAACAATAAGTCCGATTTGAAAAAACAGGGAGCGTTTGTTTTCCAGATCTGCTTTTTTTGATTTAAGTGCTTCCATCTCAGTATTTGTTGGTTAATAAATGGAAATCGCCACGAGGCCATTTCGGTTAATTATCTTATACTTAGCGTAGAGCAATGTAAATAGGCAAATCGTTTTATGAACAAATAAAGAAAACCGCCATGGATGAATCCATGATCGTGACTTTTCTATTATTAAAACGGATGAATATACCCGGTTATTGTGTGTATGGGGTTTCTATTCAATGATTTTTAAACGAAATATTTGGGTTGTTGATCATCTCCAAGGCCATATTTATAACAAGTTTCATGTAAATTTTTATGAATAACTCATTGAAAATTTCTTCCCTTCGGTCGATGAAATCACCTGATTGGTTGATTTAATTTTTATAAAGAATGGTTTGCAACATACTTTAGCCCAAGTTTAACTAAATAGATGTATCATGAAAGCCAATTGTTTTAAGCCCATTTTACTAGAAGAGATGGATCAGGTAAAGCTGATGAACCGTATTGATAGGAAGTATTGGTTTTCCATAGAGGACCTTCAAGAAGTTTTACAGTCGGTGCAAAATCAGTATATGCTATTGCAAATCGAAGGTCAGGATCAACTTTCCTATGCCACTACCTATTATGATACTTCGTTTAACGAAATGTTTGTAGCACATCACAATGGCAAACTTAATCGATATAAAATCCGCAAAAGATGTTATGTAAACTCTGGAATTAGTTTTTTGGAAATCAAGTTTAAAAATAACAAAGGGCGCACCATTAAAAAACGAATGCCCACCAATTTTGCGGATAAACAATTTACTGCCGAGGAAGTTGACTTTATTCAAAGTAAAACTCCCTATAAGGTAAAGAATTTAAAAGTTAAGCTGGTTAATAATTTTACAAGATTAACCCTAGTAAATCGGAACTTTAAAGAGCGTTGTACCATCGATTTAAATGTCCATTTCGAACAGGAAGATAAGGCTGTGGATTTAAACAACCTGGTAATTGTTGAAATCAAATCTGATGCACAATCTTCTTCATCTCCTTTGGCTGTGGCGTTAAGAAATTTGCACCACAATGCATCCGGATTTAGTAAATATTGCATCGGGCGTACCCTGACGGATTATTCGCTTAAGCGAAATGCCTTCAAAGCCAAAATCAGAAGTATCGAAAAAGTTATTCATTTTGACCAAAACCTTTATAAAATAGTATAGTATGTTAATGGAAATAGCCACATTTATAGATAGCATCCTGCCTCAACCCGATCAGTGGGTTGAAATCAGCAGCTGGGAAAATCAGTTAAAGTTTTTAGATGTTAAACTGGTCAATGTTCTGGATTTAAGTGAATTAATAGTCAGATTTTCGCTCAACACCCTGCTGATATTTCTCACAGTGCATTTTATGTACGGACGAAATAGCAAGCGGAAAGACTTCTATTTCAGCTTTATAGCTATTGGAGTCATTGTGTTTCTACTCTGTTTCTTACTCAACAGTGTAAAATTAGAACTGGGTTTTGCGTTGGGCTTGTTTGCCATTTTCGGCATTATTCGTTACCGTACTGATGCCATTCCTATTAAGGAGATGACATATTTATTTATTGTAATTGGCATCTCGGTGCTGAATGCTTTGTCGAACAATAAGGTGAGTTATGCTGAACTTATATTTACCAATTCAGCCATTCTTTTTGGCTTGTGGTTACTCGAGAAACGGTTAATGCTTAAGCAAGAGAGCAGTATCAGAGTGTTGTATGAAAATATAGAGAACATCAACACCCTAAAACACGATCAACTTTTGAAGGATTTAAAAGCCAGAACCGGCATCAATATCAGTCGTTTTGAAATTGAAAAAATTGATTTTTTAAGGGATGTGGCCGAACTCAACCTATACTATTATGTCAATGGAAAGCCCTAAAGACAAGAATTTACATGAAAAAGATAGATTATATAGTGCCCATTGGTTTGTTGCTGATTTTTTTTCTGATCATTCCAACAGTAAAATCACAGGAGATTGAAAATGAGTTTCAGCTCAGAACCTCACTAAAACTTGGTTTTAAGCTTGTAAAACACGTTAAGGTTTCCTTTGTGCCGGAAATACGGTTTAATGATGATTTCTCGGTAGATAAGTATCAAATGGAAGGGGCTATTGATTATCGGGCTTTTAAATTAGTCAGCTTTGGTGGTAGTTACCGATTTGTTGTCAATTTACGTGATGTAAAGGAAACAGAATATTTATCGCGCTATGCTTTTGATGTCACTTTCAAGAAAAAATTCGATCGATTTAAACCGTCTTTTCGTCTCCAATATACCAACGACAATGACGATGATGAGGACGCTGCCAATACTTTTATGCGCTATAAGGCTTCGTTGGAGTACAATATTCCGAAAACCAAAATTACACCCTCGGTTGGAGTGGAAGCTTTTCAGCAGTTAGACGATGGTCAGCTGTACAAAATGCGTTACTCCCTCGGTTTCGATTATAAGTTGTTTAAACACAATTATATTGGATTGGGATACAAATTGGATTTTTATTTGAATGAGTACAAGAACAAACATATTGTCGAATTTCAATACGTTTATTCATTTTAGAGATCAAAAAAATCATTAGAGAAAGATGAAAGTTGTAAAATTAATGTTAGCAATGGTTCTCGCTGGCGGATTGGCGTTTACCGGATGTCGCAATGTGGATGAAACCGAGGATTTAGCTAACGTGGTCGAAAATGGAGACAATCACGACGATCCGGAAGATTATCTTTGGGATGAATCAGATGTGGTTCCCATTGTATTTGATGGCACATCGATAAGTGCATTGGGTGAGGGAGTATCCATCAGCGGAAGCGTTGTAACCATTAATTCATCAGGAAATTACAGCCTGAGCGGGACTTTAACGGATGGCCAGCTTATTGTTAATTCAGAAGATGAAGGCATCGTTAGGTTAATTTTGAATGGTGTAGACATGAGCTGTTCGTCCAGCGCGCCCATTTACATTATAAACGCCAAAAAAACGATCATTTATTTGGCCGAAAACAGCTCCAACTTTATGGAGGATGGAGATGAATACGTATTTGAAGATCCTGATGAGGATTTCAATGCGGCTGTTTATAGTAAAGATGACTTGACCATTTTTGGCGAGGGAACGTTGACCGTGAAAGCCAACTACAAAGATGGAATTACCAGCAAAGACGGTTTCATTATTGCCAGCGGAACAATTATGGTAGATGCTGAAGATGATGGCATCAGAGGGAAAGATTATTTGATCATTAAAAATGGCACTTTCGTGATTGAAGCCGAAGGAGATGGGTTGAAATCAGATAACGACGAAGATGGCGCTTTTGGTTACGTCGATATCGAAGATGGCGCTTTTGACATTGCCTCAGATCGGGATGCTATTTCAGCCGAAACCGATGTTTTGATTACCAATGGATCCTTTAATTTGGTTTCAGGAGGAGGAAGTAGCAATAGTGCTGGAGATAATTCGGAAAAAGGAATCAAGGCCGGATTTTTATTGCAAATTGATAACGGAATATTTGACATAAACACTGCTGATGATGCCTTGCATTCCAACGGTTTACTCACCATCAATGGGGGTGATTTCCTGGTCGCCACAGGCGACGATGGTTTTCATGCTGATTCTGATCTGGAAGTCAATGCAGGCACCATTGATATTACAAAATCCTATGAAGGATTGGAGAGTGCCGATGGTAATATTACCATCAATGGTGGGACGATTCATGCTGTCACGAGTGATGATGGCATTAACGTGGCCGCTGGCGGAGCGCCATCGGGAGGAGGTCCCGGTGGCGCTCCAATGGTGGCATCAGCCGAATCGGGTCAATATTTATACATCAATGGGGGATACATTTATCTGGATGCATCCGGCGACGGACTCGATTCAAATGGTTCCATCGATTTTACTGCCGGAACGGCCATCGTAAACGGCCCCACCTTAAATAACAATGGTCCTATTGATTGCGATGGCACTTTTAATATGAATGGTGGATTTATGATTGCTGCCGGAAGCTCCGGAATGGCAGAATCTCCAAGTAGCTCATCTGGTCAATATGGGGTTATGCTTACCTTTGGGTCTAGTCAGTTGGCGGGTACTTTGGTCCACATTCAAATAAATGGTGGCGATGAAATCCTGAGTTTTCAACCCACTAAGACATTTCAATCGATGGTGTTTTCTACATCCTCACTCGCTTCAGGAACAACCTATGATGTTTATCTAAATGGAAGTTCTTCGGGATCAGCTGTTGATGGTTTGTATGAAGGAGGAAGTTATACCCCAGGAACTAAAGCAACTACATATACTATATCCAACAAAATAACTCAGGTAAATTTGTAACATGGGTCGTTTTGAATTGATGCTGTTTTAGTTTGTCAATCATTTTTGCAGAAAGACATCAGTGAATATAAAAGCTCCTACAAATTATTTGCAGGGGCTTTTATATTCAACCTAATTGGCTAATTTTACCCACCTTTTTTTGAGATATCCCGTCATGGATAAATCCAACAAAAGTTGTTGTAAATACCTTGGTAAAATGGCAAAACACAATCCGAAACAAAAATTTCTATATCTCCTGATGATTTTCTATGCCCTGATAGCGGTATTCACCATTTACTTTTTCGATGGCACTGCTGATGGTGGCGACAGTGTGCATCACTACCTGTTTGCCAAATATGCGCCTCAACATCCGGCCTTGTTTTTCGATCATTGGGCCAAGCCTCTGTTTGTGCTAATGGCTAGTCCGTTTGCTCAGTTTGGGTTTGTGGGCATGAAGATATTCAATGCACTCGCTACCTTGTTCACACTTTATTTTACGGTCCGTATTGCTCAAAAACTCCAATTAAAAAACACCTTGTTCATCGGACTGATTGTGGTGTTTTCGCCCATGTATTATGTATTGACCTATTCGGGATTAACCGAACCTCTGTTTGCTTTATTAATAGCTGTGGCTTTATTTTTTGCGATAAACAAGAAATACATAGCTACTGCAATCCTTGTTTCTTTTATGCCTTTTCTTCGATCAGAAGGATTGATCATTTTGGGCATTTTCGGACTTTTCTTTTTTCTAAAAATGCAATGGAAAATATTACCCTGGCTCCTTTTGGGGCATGTGGTTTATTCCGTGGCCGGATATTTTGTGTACTATGATTTTCTGTGGATTTTTACCAAAATTCCTTATGCCCGACTGAGCAGTAACTATGGGCAAGGTGAGTTATTTCATTTTGTGGAACATTTGATTTATGTGATTGGGATTCCGTTGTATGCTTTGTTTTGGGTTGGGTTTATAAGCCTTTTGTTCCGGATAATACGTAAAAAAACATCCCTGGAGGTTTCTATATTGATCATGTTGGGAACTTTCGCTTTTGTGGGTGCACACTCACTATTTTGGTATTTGGGCATCTTCAACTCAATGGGGCTTACCCGGGTTCTTTTGGGTATTTTTCCCTTGTTGGCCATCATTATTCTTTACGGATACAATACGTTGACCGAGGATTTGCTAAAAAATAAAATCATTGTAAAGCAGATTCTTCAGGTTTTGCTTATTGCGTACATCGTGATTTTTCCGTTTACCTCCAATCCGGCAGCCATGAAATGGGGACAGATGAATTTAACCGAAGATCAGCAACTTGCAAAGGAAGTAGCTCAATTTATCGAAACAAATGAAGGCCTAAACCACCGGTTTATTTTTGTGCATCCTTATTTGGGACAAGCCCTTGATATCGATATCTTTGACCCTGATATCAGGTTAAACCTGACTAAGGATAACCTAAAGAAACTCCAACCCGGTGATATCATTATATGGGAAAACTGGTTTAGTGTGGTGGAATGCGGCATTTCAAAGCAATCACTTATCGAAATACCTCAACTTGAAAAAATATTTGAAAAGACGGTGCCGGAAAGAAACCGAGAGGTAACATATGCGGTGTTTGTTTATCAGTAAGACTAAATTTCCATGAAGCATATTTTCATTTTCATTTTTATTTTTTATTCATTTGCATCAACAGCCTAAAATCATCCCATAAAATATGGTGTTAAAGGAGGATTGACGTTTGCATGGAATGATTTTCATTCAACTATAGAAACGTACAAAGAGGAATTTCCAAGGGTTGGGCAATCACTGGGTGTTTATGCCAATTACTACGTTGTGAAGCATTTCGGATTTACCGCTGAACTGGACTTCTTGCTGTTGAATGAAGGTGGTATATCCGATGACTTAATTGCCCAAATTACTATTGGAGAGGATACCCTTCAGAACTTAAATTTTGAATTAAAAACAACATCTCAATACCTTCAGGTTCAGTTGGGGATTATAGTCAGAACCGGAGATTTTAATGCCAAAGTCAGGTTTTATGCCCAGTCAGCAATAGGCGTAGGTTTTTTATTGTCATCAAAAAAGCATCTGAAGTTTTTTAATTAGGAGGGTATACTTGTTTTCTCCGATTCCTCATCTGATGCCAATTATACAGCTTTAAGATTTTCGCTTATATTGGAAATGGGACTCGAATTTCGTCTCGATGATCGCCATTACTTAAAATCAGGATATCGGTTAGACTATAACCTGAATAATGTAAATAAGGATGAACCTTTTGAAATTCAAAATCACTTTACTGAATTAAGTGTGGCGATTACTTTTTAATGGGGTGAGCTCGCATTCGTTCTGTTCTGATTCAAACGTATGCCATCGTTTTAAAACCCGTCCTTAAATCTAATGGCCCAAGTAAATTCATCTTATTGGTCAAGCACAACCCCCTTTTTATGAATTAATTATTTTACACTAAAAAATCCTCCTTACCTTTGCTAAATTGTAAAATAATATGTCATGCAAAACCAAAAAACAAAGGCTTTTTTCTTTTTTCTCATCATGGTGTTTCTTGTCTCTTGTGAACCCAAGAAACCCAATTATAACCTTCAGATTGTTTCTCCTGACGGAAAAGTGAAGGTAGTTTTCTCGCTTGACGATGCAGGTCGTCCAACGTATTCAGTTGATTATGAGAAGCAATCCGTGATTTTGCCTTCTACGATGGGTTTTGAGATAGAAGGTCAGCCTGCTTTGGAAAAGGATTTTACCGTATTGAATGCAAGACGGTTGAGCGGAATGAATAAGCCCTGGGAAATGGATTGGGGTGAAAAGCGCTTGGTTGAAAATAAATACAATGAAGCCATTATTCAATTGGGGGAGGCAACTGGTTTGCATCGTGCCTTGAGCATTATTTTTAAGGTTTACGACGATGGGTTGGGATTTCGCTATGTGATTACTCCACAGGAAAATCTGAATGAGGTACTTATCACTGAGGAAAATACTGAATTTAATCTGGCGGGTGACTACAAAGCTTTTTGGGGACCTGGTGACTGGGATATCTACGAACATTTGTACACCACCTCAAAAATATCGGAAATCAATGCCTTTAAATACCGCGGAAATGGTTTGGCTCAAACCAGCATTCCCAACAATGCGGTAAATACACCCATCACCATGATTGCCGATAATGGACTCCACATCAGCATTCATGAAGCTAACCTGACCAATTATTCGGATATGACCTTGCTGGTGGATACTTTGAATCATACCTTGAAAAGCTGTTTGGTGGGATCAGATAATTTTCCTTACAAAGTGAGATTGAAAACCCCTGTTTTTACCCCATGGCGCACTATTCAAATTTCTCCTGATGCAGCAGGTTTAATCGAGTCTGATTTAATCGTTAACCTGAATGAGCCCAATAAGTTGGGCGACGTGAGCTGGGTAAAGCCCATGAAATACGTTGGCATTTGGTGGGATATGCACCTCAACCGGAAAACATGGGACTACGCCAGTGGAAATCATGGTGCTACCACTGAATACGCCAAAGAACTGATCGATTTTGCTGCTGATCACAACATTCAGGGGTTGTTGGTCGAAGGTTGGAATACAGGCTGGGAGCATTGGATTGGTTTTGAAGACCGTGAAGGTGTTTTCGATTTTGTAACTCCCTACCCCGATTATGATTTGGAAGAAGTTGTTAAATATGGCAAGAAAAAGGGGGTGGAAATCATCATGCACCACGAAACCTCAGCAGCTACCCAAACCTACACCAAACAAATGGATACTGCTTTTCAGCTCATGAATAAGCTCGGAATTCATGCAGTAAAAACAGGGTATGTGGGTAAAATTCTTCCCAAAGGCGAATACCACCACGGACAATACATGGTGAATCATTACCAAAAGGTGGTTGAAGAAGCTGCCAAATACCAAATTGCTGTGGATGCCCACGAGCCCATCAAAGCTACTGGCTTGCGACGAACCTTTCCTAACTTTGTTTCCCGTGAAGGCTTGCGCGGACAGGAGTTTAACGCTTGGGCAGCTGATGGTGGCAATCCACCTGAACACTTGCCCATTGTGGCATTCACTCGCATGTTGGCGGGACCCATTGATTTTACACCCGGTATTTTTAATATAAAACTCGATCCATATCGTCCTGATAATCAGGTGAACACCACCATTGCTCAACAATTGGCCTTGTACGTTGTTATTAACAGTCCGGTTCAAATGGCTGCCGATTTAATCGACAATTACAAAGGACACCCGGCTTTCCAGTTTATCGAGGATGTGCCCGTCAACTGGGAGCAGACCAAGGTGCTCAATGGCGAGATAGGTGATTTTGTGACCATCGCCCGTCAGGATCGCCAGAGCAACAATTGGTTTGTGGGTGGAATTACCGATGAAAACGCCCGTGACATGTCCATCAGTCTTGACTTTTTACCTGCCGGAAAAACGTATCAAGCCATTCTGTACAAAGATGCTCCTGATGCCCATTGGAACGACAATCCAACGGCTTTCGAAATCGAAAAAATAGAAGTAACCAATCAAACTATTCTGGAGGTGCATCTGGCTCCGGGTGGCGGGTTTGCGCTAAGCTTGATGGAATAAAGTCATGTGTTTTCTGACAGGCTTTAATCTTGTCAGGAATACACGAATTCGGTTTTCCTGATTCCTTTTATCTCCTAAGCAAAGCGCTATTAAAATCGTATTCCAAACCTATTATCTTGGGACATTCTACGGTAAATTGCCATTTTAATCGAAGAAGGTACGGAGAAGCTACGTAGAAAGTACGAAGAAGGTATGGCCATGGTAAGGGCTAAATTGTGTGGGATTCAATTTTTTTAATGACAATTACCTTTCTAAAAAACAAAACCCGTCTCCAAACTGAAACGGGCAACCAACCAAAATTTCCTACCTTTTGATTTGATGGGGCGAAAATGGGATAAAAACGGCTGAATGAAAAGTCAAACTATGTATTTGGAACGATTCGTTGTATAAGTGGAAGAGAGGAGTCGGTGATTGGTATTATCCCTTTATTTGGTCAAGCTTAGAACAAAAAAAAGCGGGTGTCGATCGAAAGATGGACACCCGCTTTTAAATATAAATATCTTATACTACATTTCGCGTTGTAATACAGCATCTTCCAGAATGACGTCATAGGTATAGCCTGCGCCAAAATCTCTGTTCAGGTTCAAGGTTCCTTTAAAAATAACCACTTCACCTACTTTGGTTTCGTCGTTGGTGGTGATGGTGAGATCGTAAGCACCTTCGCCTTCGGTACCATCCTGAATATGCAACCAGTTTTTATTCATAATGGCAGGATTGTACTTAGTAACAATTCCTTTTACCAGAATTTCTTTACCATTTAACTGCTCACTATCGCGGTACACTTCTTCTAACGTTAAGCCACCTTCCAGCGGAGTGATTTCTACATTCTTCTTGGTGCCTCCCGATTTGTTGATTTTAGCTCTTTCCATGGGAGCCATTTCGCTTTCTCCGGTAGCTTTATCGCTGATTACTTGAACAAACAATACCTTGTCGAAGGTGCGGTTGAGCTCTTTACTTTCGAAGTTGGTCATGGGTAAACCACTGTTGTAGTAAACGGTTTGACCTGATTTAAGATCAGATTTAGGAATAGCAATCCAATACTTAGCCCCATCTTCTTCCAGTTCCAAATAGGTGTAGTTTGAAGTTTGAATAACCTCGGCAATTACTCCGGCATGCGACCAATCGCCTTTGTTGGTTGTAGTCGCTTTTTCTGCATTGTCACAGCTCCATAAGGTCACCAGTACCGTTATTGCGATAAAAAATAAGTGTTTCATAGGATGTTTAGTTTAAATGATTTTAGTTTAAAAACACCCTGTCGATAAACGATAACAAGGTGTTTTGTTTTTTAGTTAGACCTTACAGGGCCGTTTTATATTAATATCCGAACAAGGGGAACCCGCTCATCATATCGTTTACGCGTTTTTTAACTGATTCAAGCACAGCCTCATTGCCCACGTTTGAAATGACTTCATCCACCAAATCAACAATAGGAGCCATGTGCTCTTCTTTGAGCCCACGGGTGGTTATGGCAGGAGTTCCAACACGTAATCCGGAAGTTTGGAAAGGAGAACGGCTGTCGAATGGAACCATGTTTTTGTTGATGGTGATATCGGCTTTAACCAAGGTGTTTTCTACAATTTTTCCGGTAATGTCCGGGAATTTACCTCTTAGGTCGATGAGCATCAGGTGGTTGTCGGTACCTCCCGAAATAACCTGATATCCTTTGTCAACAAAGGCCCTGGCCATAACAGTGGCATTTTTTTTCACCTGCATCATGTATTCAAAATACGAATCGGTAAGTGCTTCACCAAAAGCAACTGCTTTGGCAGCGATGACATGCTCTAATGGTCCTCCCTGAATTCCGGGGAATACAGCTGAATTCAATAAGGCCGACATCATTTTGATTTCACCTTTGGGTGTTTTCAATCCCCATGGGTTTTCAAAATCTTCACCCATTAAAATCAGTCCTCCGCGAGGTCCACGCAGGGTTTTGTGGGTAGTTGTAGTTACAATGTGGCAAAATTCAATGGGGTCGTTAAGAATACCTTTGGCTATTAATCCGGATGGATGAGAAATATCGGCTATAAGAATAGCGCCTATTTCATCGGCGATATCGCGCATGCGCTCATAATCCCAATCGCGTGAATAAGCTGAAGCGCCGGCAATAATCATTTTGGGTTTGTGCTCTTTGGCCAATTGTTCCATTTCGTCGTAATCCACCATGCCGGATTCTTCTTTCACATGATAGGCCACAGGTTTGTATAAAATTCCTGAAGAATTAACAGCAGATCCATGTGACAAGTGACCACCATGCGATAAATCGAGACCCATAAAGGTGTCGCCAGGATTTAAACAGGTTAAAAACACAGCCATATTGGCTTGGGCACCTGAGTGGGGTTGCACGTTGGCATATTCAGCATCAAAAAGCTCACAAGCACGATCGATGGCTAATTGCTCCGACATGTCTACAATTTCGCAACCACCGTAGTAACGTTTACCCGGATATCCTTCTGCATATTTGTTGGTCATTACTGAACCCATGGCTTCAAGCACTTGGTCGCTAACAAAATTTTCAGACGCAATAAGCTCAATGCCATGCATCTGACGTTCTTTTTCCTGTTTTATCAGGTCAAATATTTTATGGTCTCTTTCCATTTTATTGGTTTTATGGTAATTGTTTTAATCATTACGCAACAAAATTAATTAACTTTTAACACACAATGGATAAAATAAAACAGCGTTGTACAAATATCCTGTTTAGCTTTGCCAGCTAAAACCCAGGGAATACTGTGCAGGAATCAAAATAGACTTCGTAGGATCATCCTTGCGGCATTGCATAAAAAAACCACATCAATGGTAGTATTTAATAAAACAAAACTAGATAATGGATTAACTGTTCTGGCCCACCGTGACCGGAATACCCCTATAGTGGCCATGAACCTGATTTACAAAGTAGGATCCAAATACGAAGATCCTCATCGAACCGGTTTTGCCCACCTTTTTGAGCATTTAATGTTTGGCGGATCGATAAATGTGCCCAAATACGATATTCCATTGGAACATGCCGGTGGTGAAAACAATGCGTTCACCAATGCCGATTATACCAACTATTATTTGACGCTTCCTAAAAACAACATCGAAACTGCCTTTTGGCTGGAGTCGGACCGCATGCTGGGACTTGATTTTTCGCAGCGAAGTCTGGATGTGCAAAAACAGGTGGTTATTGAAGAGTTTAAGCAAAACTACCTCAATCAGCCATATGGCGATGTGTATTTATTGCTTAAACCCCTGGCTTACAAAGCGCATCCCTACCGTTGGAGTACCATCGGTCGCGAAATTAGTCACATCGAAGGCGCTCACCTTGATGAAGTCATTGCTTTTTACAAACAATATTATAATCCCGACAATGCTATTTTAAGTGTGGCCGGTGATGTAGATCCTGATGAAGTTTTTCATCTGGCTGAACATTGGTTCGGGCCATTGCCGGCAGGCAATAAAGTTGCTCCGGGTTATCCCGAAGAGCCCCTTCAAACCGAAGCCCACCATCAATCGGTTTACCGAAATGTGCCACAAGACGCTCTTTATATGGCGTTTCATATGCCTGCTCGTCGCGATCAGGGATATTATCGGGCTGACTTAATTTCGGATGTGCTTTCCAATGGACATTCAGCCCGATTGTACCAGAAACTGGTTAAGGAGCGCAAAATGTTTACTAGTTTGCAGGCTTTTATCACCGGCGATATCGACGGAGGTCTGTTTATTATCACTGGTAAACTGATGAAAGGTGTTACCATGGAAGAGGCCGAGGCTGCTATTTGGGAAGAGCTACATCGTTTTGCCAACGATTTGATCACTGAAGAAGAACTTACCAAAATAAAAAATAAAATTGAGGCCAACCAGGTGTTTTCACGGATGCCTGTGCTAAACAAGGCCATGAATCTGGGATATTTTGAGATGTTGGGAGATGCCATGGAATGGAATATGGAGATAGAAAAATACCAACGCATTACCCGCGACGATCTGTCGGAACAAGTTTCGACCATGTTAGCAGAGAGTAAAAAAAACACCTTGTATTATTATGCCCAACCCAAGTAATTGACTATGAAACAATCCTCCACACCAAACCGTACCGCAGCACCCGCTCCAGCCAATCATTTGCAAATGCAATTGGAAGAACCGCGGTGTATGGTGCTAAACAACGGCATGAAGGCCTGTTTTATCGAAGCCGGACAAGAAGCTGTTACCCGAATTGATTTGATTTTTAGCGCAGGTTCAGCGTTTCAGGAGAAAAAGTTGGTAGCCTCGGCTACCAACCGTTTGCTGCGCGAAGGATCGAAAAACCACACTTCTTTCGAAATTGCCTCCATCATCGATTATCATGGCGCTTATCTCGACACATCTGTAACCAAGGATACCGCTACCCTAACCATATATGCGTTAAACAAGCACTTGCCTCAGCTACTTCCGTTGGTAAGTGAATTGGTGTTTGATCCTGCTTTTAGCGAGGAGGAAATGCACACCTATATCCAAAAACAACGACAGGATTTTCTGGTTAATAATACCAAGGTAAAATACCGGGCCATGACAGGATTTAACGGATTGGTTTTCGGCGAAAAATCTGCTTATGGTCAGCATTTGACTGAAAGTGATTTCGATTGCTTGGAAATGGCTGATATCAAAAACTTTTACCAACGCTACTATGTTCCTGAAAATGCCTGGATGTTGGTTAGCGGAAAAATCTCAACCGATTTACCTGAATTGCTAAACAAGTATTTTGGTACGGGCATGGTGAACCAAAAACCGTTTTTACTTCCTCAGGTTAATTATGTGGATAAGGTTATTCCCGGTGGTGATCATTTCGAAGAAAAGTTGGACGCCATGCAGTCGGCCATCCGGGTGGGACGACCCATTATGCCCAAAACGCATCCCGATTACCACATCCTGAAATTGCTCAATACCATTCTGGGTGGCTATTTCGGATCACGACTGATGAGCAATTTGCGCGAAGAAAAGGGATTTACCTATGGCGTGAGTTCATACCTGATCAATTACCGTAAGGCGGGATTTTTTAGTGTGGCTACCGAGGTAAATGCCCAACATACCGATGCGGCTCTTGCCGAAATCTGTAATGAAATGAAACACTTGCGTGAGGAACTTGTTGGCGAACAGGAACTCACCTTGGTAAAGAATTACCTTTATGGCACGTTTCTTCGTAGTTTTGATGGGCCTTTTTCGTTGTCGGACAGGTATATTGCAGCGCACGACAATAACTTGCATTTTAGTTATTATCGCGAAAGTCTGGAGGCCATGATGAATACTACTTCAGAACAGTTGCTCGAAGTGGCAAACCGTTATTTACAACCCGACGATATGATACGGCTTGTGGTTGGAAAAAAGACTAGGTAACTAAATAGTGATGAAATCTTTGCAACAACGTAGTTTTATATTGTTCATTTTCCTGTTTCTGGGATGGATGCCGCATACTGCATTGAAGCTTCAGGCTGCCGCATTTCTCACTCCTGAAATTTCATGCCTTGAAGTGCTTCCTGATGGAAGTGTGATTATCTCTTGGATTAATGTGGAGGGTTCAGTTGATCAACAGAATATTTATTTTTCAGAAGATGGGGGAAATAGTTATTCGCGGGTAGGAAACCTGGATGTTTATAACCCGGGCATTACCAGTTTTCACCACACAACGGCCAACGCCAACGAAAAGAGTCTGTATTATTATGTGGAGGCA
>JBFHGX010000070.1:0-19537 GCA_041582875.1 Bacteroidales bacterium
CACAGGAATCGGCACCTGGGGACTCAACAACAACGTGGCTTGGGGATATGCCATCATCAACTTTGTTTGGTGGATTGGTATCGGACATGCTGGCACGGCCTTTTCCATTTTCCTGCTTATACTAAGACAGAAATGGCGGACGTCCATTAACAGAGCTGCTGAAGCAATGACCATTTTTGCTGTTATGGCTGCTGGTTTATTCCCTTTGTTACACATGGGAAGAATTTGGGACGGATTCTTTATCTTTCCCTATTGGAATACCCGCGGTCCCTTGTGGGATAACTTTAACTCACCCTTGTTCTGGGACGTGGTAGCCATTAGCACCTACTTCATGGCATCTGCCCTGTTCTGGTACATGGGTATGATTCCTGATTTTGCAACCATTCGCGAAAAAACAACCTCTAAACTCAAAAAGAAAATCTATGGAGCCATGAGCTTTGGCTGGATTGGTAATGCCAAGAGCTGGTTGCGCTTTGAAACAGCGGCTCTATTGCTGGGTGGAATGGCTGCTCCTTTGGTAGTTTCAGTTCACTCCATCGTATCCATGGACTTTTCAGTATCCGTGGTACCGGGATGGCATACCACTATTTTCCCTCCCTATTTCGTTATTGGAGCTATCTTTTCAGGATTTGGAATGGTGCTTACATTGATGATTGTACTCCGCAAAATTTATAGTTTTAAAGATTATGTAACCGATGGTCACTTGGATGCCATTACCCGTATCCTGACGTTTATATCACTGATCATGGGAACAGCTTATATGACAGAACTTTTTACAGCTTGGTACTCTGGATCGGAATACGAATTGTTCACTTTCATGAAAAATCGCGTTACCGGAGATTATACTTTTGCTTATTGGTCCATGATCATTTGTAACGGAGTCATTCCACAACTCTTCTGGTTTAAAAAAATCAGAAAAAACATCTCAATTGTATTTATCATCTCCATCTTTATCAACATTGGAATGTGGTTTGAACGTTACGTGATTGTCGTCACATCATTATCTAAGGACTTTCTGCCAGCCACATGGGCAACCTACTCACCTACCATTACTGAGATTGCCGCTTTTGTTGGAACTATCGGATTATTCATCTTGGGTGTTTTGGCCTTCTTCCGTTGGATACCAACCATCGCCATCAGCGAAGTAAAAAGTGTATTAAAAGAAACCACTACCTTAAAATCCTTTACCGATGAAAACTAGTATTCTGGGCATATACGAGGACGAGCATGTCATGTTACAAGCAGTAGATAAACTACAAGCAGACGGCATAGTGGTGGCTGATGTTTATTCGCCATTTCCCATTCATGGGATTTGGTCGCGATTAAAACTTACCACGAGACTCCCTTACGCTACATTTATTTATGGAGCAGTTGGAGCCACTTTAATATTTGGCATGCTATATTGGATGTCGGTGGTAAGTTACCCCTTGAAATTTGGAGGAAAACCGCTTAACACCTTATCGTTTATTATTATCATGTTCGTCATGACAATCAATATTGGCACCTTATTTACCTTTTTAACCTATCTTTTCAGAGAAAAAATGTATCCTGGCAAACAGGTGGAATTACCTGATGTGAGGTCAGTAGAGGACAAGTTTGTGGTAGTAATTGCCAATGCAGACAGCATGAGTGAAGCCGAATCGAAACGACTAAAAGCGTTGCTCACCGAAACCGGAGCTTCCGAAATCAAAGAATCAACAGTTACTGCACATGAGTAAAAAATCCAATAAGATGAAGACTTTACGTTTATTAACCCTGCTGATTATTCCTTTTGTGTTACTCTCGTGCAACAAGGACAAAAACAATCCCGGTTATGCTTATATGGGAGAACACGACATGTATTATACCAAATACTATAAAGCCTATTCTCCTAATCCGATCTTTCGCGATAGCATGACCAACCAACTACCTGCTCCCGGAGCTATTGCCAGAGGTCATATGCCTTTTCCATATCCTGGAAAAACCATCGGCGACAGGGCCATGAATCAAACCATGGCCGGCATGCAATGGATGAATCCGATGGCCGGAGACGAAAACACCATTGAAAAAGGAAAAGAACTGTATGAAGTATTCTGCATGAACTGCCATGGAAGCCAGGGCAAAGGTGATGGTCACCTATACACCAGCGGTCTGTTTCCTGCCAAACCTATGTCGCTGGTTGAAACCTATGTTAAATCGAAACCCGATGGAGAACTGTACTACGTAATTACCTACGGTTCCATATCAGGTCTGATGGGACCTCATGGTCCTCAGATTACACCTGAAGAACGATGGGAAATTATTAATTATGTAAGAACCTTAGCCAACTAATAATTATTCACATGAAAATCACCGACATGGATAAAAAAGTACAGCTCAGTAAAACATTTAAAATCATCATGATCATCATGATTGCACTGGGCATTATCTCTGTAATTGCTGGTTTTATGAGCGAAAGCGGAACCAGAGCATGGGCAAACTTGCTACTGAATAATTATTATTTTCTTTCGGTAGCCATGGGGGCATTATTCTGGATGGCTATTCAGGCCGTTACTCAATCGGGATGGTCAGTTGCCTATTTACGCATCCCTCAAGCCATGAGCAGCTATCTGATTGTAAGCTTTGTATTGTTTGCTGTACTATTTTTTGGCGTACACGATTTATATCATTGGACTCATGCCGATGCCGTTGCTCATGATCCATTACTCCAGCATAAAGAACCCTATCTGAACTTGCCATTTTTCGCCATTCGCTTTGTAGTTTTCTTTGCGCTATGGATTTTTATTAGTCAACGAATTAAAGCGCTCTCATTGCGTGAGGACAAAACCGGAGGCATTACCTTTTTTAATAAAATTGAACTCAACTCAAAAGTGTTCATTTTTGTCTTTGCCTTTTCATTTTCATTGTTTAGCATTGATTGGCTCATGTCGCTCGATCCACATTGGTATAGCACCATTTACGTGGTAAAAAAATTCATCATGGCCTTTTTCCATGGAGTTACCTTTATTGCAGCCATTGCCATTATCTTACGCAAATTGGGTTACTTACCCATGCTGACTAAAAAACATATTTCTGACTTCGCCAGGTATATATTTGCATTAAGTATTATTTGGGGATATATGTGGCTATCGCAGTACTTGTTGATTTGGTATGCCAATATTCCTGAGGAAACCATTTACTACATTCCTCGCGAGATGGGTGAATACAAAACTCTGTTCTACACTGAATTAATCCTTAACTGGACATTCCCTTTCCTTTTCTTAATGTGGAACAAAGTAGCTAAAAACGAAAATCTGGTATTGTTTGCAGTACTGGTACTGATAGTTGGTCAATGGGTTGAATTGTACATGTCCATTATGCCCAGCCTTGAACTCAAGCATAGCATTACCCTGGTTGAAGTTGGAACCTTTATTGGTTTCTTGGGGTTATTCGGACTTGTAGTGGGATATAGTTTATCTAAACATCCACTTATTGCCAAGAACCATCCATATTTATTGGAAAGTACTACAGAAGAACATTAGTAATAGAATTATTACGAAAAGCCCTTTTCGCATTTGCTTAAAGGGCTTTTTTTATTTCCTTAAATCACATCCGGAATACCTACCTTTGATGTATATTCCTGACTTCAATCATGCAGACCAACACCACAAATTTATTCAGAATGCTTCAACACCTAAGTATAGATGTGGTGATAGGTTCAGTGGGTATGGGAGTTTTAGCTACCCAGTTATTAAATACTGAGGCTCCTTTAATCTGGTGGTTCATCCTTCCACTTTGCGTATGGATAATGTATACCTTAGATCATTTATTGGATGCCGCAAATTCCAAAAAGGAGCCAACAATCCCGAGACATTTATTTCATCAACAACATACTAAAACACTCATTTATTGGGTAATTGGTTTGGGAATAGCAGCATTAATCCTGACAATAATATTTTTGCCTATTCAAATCATTTTGGGTGGAGGCATTCTAACTGCCACAATCCTCCTCTATTTCCTTAGTCTACGTATGCTTCCAGAAAAATTTAGAAAATGGATCCCTAAAGAAATGGTGATTGCATGCATTTATGTGGGCGGAATTTTCTTCGTGCCATGGTGGTTTTCCATCGGAAGTCCCGCAGCGGAAACCCATTGGATAATGGTAATAATCCTGTTATTGGTATGGAGTGAAGGTGTGATGGCTGCATGGTTCGACAGGGACAACGACTTACGCGATGGCCACCATTCATTTGTCACATTGGCTGGTAAATCACTCTCAAAGAAAATAGTGACGGGAGTTTTATCAGTAACCTTTGCGGGACTCATTTTAATATCAATTCGGTCACAAGCCATTGAAATATCTTCAAGTTCAATGATCCTGCTAGCCATTAATTCAGGCGTATTGATCATCATATGGGGCGATAAGTATTTTGAAAAAAACAGTAGGTACCGAAGTTGGGGTGAATTGCTTTTTGTTCTGCCTGTTGGTTTGTTGTTGATTTAATGGTCACTACTAAAAATAGACCTTTTTAATATCTTTGCATTGAGATAATAAAAAACTGCAACCTTTGCCTCAAAATTCATTCATTATTAAAACTTTAAAATAACCAGATGCATACAGATGTAATGGATATACTTGTGTTTACAAACATCGTTAAATGGCAAGATGAGAGGAATTCAACACTTATCTTGCTTGAAATTAAAAAAAAAAAGCTAGCTAATCGCGATGAAAGAGATTGGGACGATCCCATTTGAATTAGTAATATCAATTGTGGTGATTTTTGTGCTTGATATTACAGCACATATAATGGCCAATCGGTTATTTAAAAGAATAAATCACAAATACAATTTCATCTATCAGTTGGAACTAATGCTATATTGGCGTGAGATATTTCTAAAAACAAGACTAAATCCAAGTTTAAAAAAACGTTTTATAATGATTGTTACAATAACCATATTCAATATCATAGGTTTCTTTTTAATACTTTCGATTCTGTTCAAATAGTGAATATTTCCTCTTTCAGACTAGTACATTCGAACGGGATATATAGACAGAACAAGAATATTCTGATTCAAACGTTATAAAAGTGGTAAAACAACCAATAAACACGCCTTTCATTTTCGAATCCCCCTCCAACTTATCACAGAAGTATATTAATAACAGTTAACTAACAAAACATTATTAATTACTTACACAACTTGAAAGGGTTATACTTTAGATTGTCATCAAACCTGTTCTTATAGTATCTCTATAAATTACAAATGATTATTCCTCTAGTCCAAACTACTGAGCGCATTGATTTAGCAAACTTGTTGGATCCATAACAATGTAAAGAAAAATATAGCTATAGGCTTTTTAACTTCTTCGTTACCTCAATCTCATACAATATCTTACTTTTGTAATCTAAACCTTAGTAAACTCAGTAAACCATGAACTCAACCAAGGAAGTATCCGTAGCCTATACACTGACAAGTGTTCAAAGCGGCAAAAAACTGGAAGACATTCCCGAAGAAGCACCCGCCAATTTTGTCCTAGGAAAAAATCAATTACTGCCCGATTTTGAAAAAAAACTACTAACGCTACATCCGGGAGACTCTTTTGATTTTACTATATCAGCTGAAAACGCTTACGGCCCCTCTGATCCATATGCTATTTTTGATGTCCCACTCGACACTTTTGAAGAAAAAGGGAAAATCGATGAGAAAATGGTGAAAATTGGAAACGTCATCCCCATGACAGACAACAAAGGAAATAAACATTTTGGCGAGATAATTTCCATATCCAAACATGCTGTCACGCTTGATTTTAATCATCCTTTGGCAGGACAAGACCTGCGATTCACCGGGAAACTTATTTCTAACAATTTATAACCATTGCTATATCATGAAAAATACCTTATTACTGATCACGTTGGCTTTGTTCTTATTGAGTGGATGTAAGACCAAACAGGACAAAAATTCAACGAATTCTGCAAAAGTAGAACATGTTCAATCTACACCATCTAAAAATGCTAGCCTAAAGGTCTTTCCCTCCCTCAACGACAGTTTACACCGTGAACTCATGATTCAGGGAGGAACCTACGTGCATAAAGCCATGTTTGGGATTAAATCCGCTTTGGCAAAAGCCATCAAAGAAAAAGGGCCTGAATATGCACTGGAGTTTTGTAATGCCCAAGCCATTCCTATCACCGATTCACTGGGATTATCGATGAATGTAGGAGTTAAAAGGGTTGCCCGAAAAAACAGAAATCCACAAAACCTGACCCAAGGCGCCGAAAACGATATTTATAAACAGTACGTGATGGGGTATTTGCAAAACCAAACTCCACGCTCGTTAATAGAAATAGACAAAAACGGACACCCGGTTTATTATAAACTCATCCCGGTTAAAGCCGAATGCTTGATGTGTCATGGAACACCCGGTGTAGAAATTGCGCCTAACTTAGCAGCACGCATCAAAGAACTATATCCCAACGACAAAGCCATCGATTTTAAAGTTGGTGAACCCAGAGGTATGTGGGCCATCACTTTCAACGATATCCTGATTAAAACAGAATAAAGAGCATGGGACTTCCTTGCATCCATTGTGGTGAAGACTGTGGCAATCATCCCGTTATGTGGGACGACAAGCCCTTTTGCTGTCATGGATGCAGCACGGTTTATCAAATACTGAATAAAAATCAGCTGGATAAATACTATGAGATTCAGCCGATGGCCGGTATTAAAGTTGAAAAAATTGAAACCGGCAACAAATATGCTTATCTCGATCATGAAGAAATCCAGGAAAAACTCTTGACCTTCTCGGATGGAGACATGAGTGTGGTCAACTTGTTTATTCCAACCATCCATTGCGCATCTTGCATATGGTTGCTCGAAAACTTGCATACATTGCATCCCGGAGTGAATCAGGCTACGGTAAATTTTCCGCGAAAACAAGTAAGCATTACCTTCAACAACAAGGAAATTACCCTTCGTCAGTTGGTGGAGCTATTGGTTTCTATCCATTATGTTCCTGAAATCACCCTCGATCAACTCGACAAAAAAGACAATAGTCACACCAACCGAACACTGTTGTTAAAAATCGGCATTGCCGGTTTTAGCTTCATGAATGTGATGTTGTATAATTTTCCTGAATACCTCCCCGGAGGGGATCAATTGGGAAATTTGTTCACCGGTTTTTTTGGCTTCATGAGCTTTGTATTGGCCCTTCCTGTGGTTTTATATAGTGCCAACGACTACTACCTGTCTGCCTACAAAGGATTACGACACAAAATTGTCAACATTGACCTACCCATCACGCTGGGTATCCTCACTTTGTTTCTACAAAGTACTTACGAAATATTTACCGTAAGCGGAATTGGGTACATGGATTCACTGATTGGACTGGTGTTCTTCTTGCTCATAGGTAAATGGTATCAAGGAAAAACCTATCAGGCACTTTCGTTTGAACGAGACTACAAAAGCTACTTTCCTGTGGCAGTCACACTGTTAACCGAGGAAGGCGAAAAAAGCATTCCCTTAAGTCAGTTGAAAAAAGGTGACCGGATGCTGATTCGCAATCAGGAACTCATTCCGGCAGATGCGACGCTTATTGATGGAAATGCCAACATAGACTACTCATTCGTAACAGGTGAATCCATTCCTGTCCCCAAAAAAAATGGAGACATGGTTTTTGCTGGAGGACGGCAAGCAGGAAGCTCCATCGTTTTGGAAGTGGAACATGAAGTGGAACAAAGCTATTTAACACAACTTTGGAATCAGGATAAAGCCAGCAACAAGGCTGAAAGTCACCTGGGAAATGTGGTCGACAAAGTCAGTCAATATTTTACCATGATCATTCTTGCCATTGCAGGATCTGCTGGTATTTATTGGCTCATAAACGATGTATCGTTAGCTCTTTTCGCTTTTACTTCAGTCCTTATAATTGCATGCCCATGCGCATTGGCACTTACGGTTCCTTTTACTTTTGGTGGCACGATGCGGGTATTTGGTCGTGCAGGATTCTATATTAAAAATACGGATGTTATTGAAACCCTCCGCAAAATCGACACCATTGTTTTTGACAAAACGGGAACCATCACGCTAAGTAAAAGCATGAATATCCAATTTATTGGCGATAAACTTACTGATCAAGAGCTGATAATGATTAGGTCGCTCGCATCCCACTCCAGTCATCCGTTGAGCACTTCCATTAAAGACAGCATATCGGGTGATGAACGAGCTGAAGTCAAAGACTTTCAGGAGATTCCATCGTTGGGCATTACAGGGGTAATCAATAAGAACCGTATCAATCTGGGATCGAAAAAATTTGTCACGGGCAAAGCTGACAACGCCGCACAAGCCAGCCATGTTTATTGCTATATTAATAACCGTGTAGCGGGATATTTTCACATCGCCAACACCTATCGCCCCGGACTTGAAGAGGTAATAAATGAACTCAAAAAAGATCACACGCTCTATTTACTTTCAGGCGATAACGATGGAGAAAAAAACAACCTGACCCCCCTTTTCGGGAATGAAAATAACCTGCGCTTTAACCAGAGTCCGAAGGACAAAATGGACTTTATCAAAAACCTGAAAAAAGAGGGCCGAAAAGTATTGATGATTGGTGATGGATTAAACGATGCGGGCGCATTAATGGAAAGTCATGTAGGCCTTACCATTGCCGATGATATTTATAGCTTTTCACCGGCCTGTGACGGAATTATCGAATCGAGTCAATTTAATGAACTACCCCGGTTTTTCAAATTCTCAAAATCAGCCATGAAAGTGGTGGTGATAAGTTTTGTCATCTCCTTTATGTATAATATTGTGGGATTGTACTTTGCTGTTCAAGGTTCCCTTTCCCCTATTATCGCTGCCATCCTCATGCCCATAAGTTCGGTTAGCGTGGTCGCCTTTGCCACCTTTGCCATCCAGTTTCTTTCCAAACGCATCAAGCTTTAAGTTGCGGCATTCAAAGACACAACCTAATTATCAACCATATTCGGTTTTTATTTAGATTATTTCTAAATATATATTCACTTCTTAATCTGGTATATTTTTTATAATTTTGAATAATAATTGTAATTGGGAACTTGAATACTTAAATGTCAGTTATTATCCTTTTAGTCATCGCCGGAATTGTTGTTGCAGGTGGGTTTCTGCTTGTATTTATCTGGGCTGTCCGCAATGGTCAGTATGATGATTTGTATTCCCCAAGTGTGCGTATTCTTTTTGATGAACCCTCTGCAACCAAAAGCACCGACACTGCCCAAGCACCCAAAGAAGAAATTCTCAACAAATCTGAAATAAAATCAACTAACAAACCTGATTAGGCTTATGGAGCTTCAAAAATTTACTTATGACAACAGGCTTAGCAACATGTTTTTATGGGCAACCGTCCTTTGGGGGGTGGTCGGCATGTTGGTGGGTCTCACTGCAGCTTACGAACTTATTTTCCCTCATTTGAGTGGAAATATTTCTTGGTTAGTTTTTAGCCGTATTCGGCCAGTACACACCAATGCTGCCATTTTTGCCTTTGTAGGCAATGGAATTTTTACTGCCATTTATTACTCAACACCCCGGCTACTTAAGACCCCAATGTACAGTAAACTATTGGGCAACATCCATTTCTGGGGATGGCAATTGATCATTGTTTTAGCTGCGCTTACGCTTCCATTTGGGTTTACTCAATCGAAAGAATATGCTGAGCTAATCTGGCCCATCGACGTACTTGTAGTACTTATTTGGGTAATTTTTGGCCTAAACCTTATCATGACTCTTGTCAAACGTCGCGTGAAGCACATTTACGTTTCCATTTGGTTTTATTTAGCCACCTGGGTTACCATTGCTGTGCTATACATTACCAACAACCTGGCAATCCCTGTTTCATGGACCATGAGCTATCCGATATACGCTGGTATTCAGGACGCGCTGGTTCAATGGTGGTACGGACACAATGCTGTTGCATTTTTCTTAACCACTCCGGTTTTAGGTATGATGTATTATTTTGTACCAAAAGCCTCTAACCGACCAATCTATTCGTATAAATTATCCATCATTCACTTTTGGGCACTCATTTTCCTTTATATCTGGGCAGGTCCTCACCACTTGCTATATTCAGCATTACCCGACTGGGCACAGGCTTTAGGTGTTGTCTTTTCAGTTATGTTGATTGCTCCCTCATGGGGAGGTATGATTAACGGATTACTTACATTGCGTGGTGCTTGGGACAAAGTTCGCGAAGATCCGGTACTTAAAATGTTGGTTGTGGGCGTTACTGCTTATGGAATGGCAACTTTCGAAGGACCAATGCTTTCGCTGAAAAGCGTTAATGCACTGAGCCACTTTAGTGACTGGACTATTGCACACGTTCATATAGGAACACTTGGATGGAACTCCATGATGAATTTTGGTATGATTTATTGGCTGGTGCCAAGATTATTCAAAACAAAACTTTACTCCACAAAATTGGCCAACGTCCATTTCTGGATTGCCACTTTAGGTATGCTATTTTTCTCCATCCCTTTATACTTTGCAGGATTTACCCAAGCTTTGATGTGGAAACAGTTTACCGAAGAAGGCTTCTTGGCTTATCCCAACTTCCTTGAAACCGTCACCCAAATTCTTCCCATGTATTACCTAAGAGCTTTTGGCGGAACGTTGTACTTTATCGGAGCACTTTTATTTGTGTTTAATGTAGTCAAAACGGCCAAAGCAGGTAGTTTCATGCGCTTCGAACATGATGAAGCTCCGGCAAAACATGAGCCCAAGCATAAAGAAGGTTTCCACAGAAGACTAGAAGGTCGTCCTTTGCAATTAACAGTATTTTCGTTGATTGTCATCTTAATTGGTGGTCTTATCGAAATTGTCCCCATGTATTTGGTTAAATCAAATATCCCTACCATTTCAGCAGTAAAACCCTATACGCCACTTGAATTACAAGGACGTGATATCTACGTAAGGGAGGGTTGTTATCTGTGTCATTCTCAAATGATCAGACCTTTTAGAAGCGAAACAGAACGGTATGGCGAATACACTAAGGCTGGCGAAACGGTTTACGACTTCCCATTCCAATTTGGATCGAAACGTACCGGACCTGATTTGGCCCGCGAAGGGGTAAAATCGTTGCCAAACTACAAACCAGATTCGTGGCACTACAATCACATGCTCGATCCACAGAAAGTAAGTCCCGAGTCTATTATGCCTGCCTACCCTTGGTTAGCAGAAAACGACATGGATCTTGACATCGTTCCGGATAAAATCAATGTCATGATTCAATTGGGCGTTCCTTATGCAGAGGGATATGCTGATCAGGCTGTTGCCGATTTAAACGCTCAGGCAGAACAAATTGCTGCAGGGTTACAAGCCAGCGGTATTCAGGTAGACAAAAACAAAGAAATCATTGCTTTGATCGCCTACCTGCAACGACTTGGAACAGATGTTTATAAAAATAAATAAGGCTGAATAAAAATTGATGTACCATGAAAATAGTCATTAACAGTCTGGAACGCATTGGTGGGGTAGAAATCTACCCCATTATTTCACTCCTCATCTTCTTTGTTTTTTTTGTCTTAGTGACTTATATCGTCATGAGTACGCAGAAAGAAGAAGTTGAAGAAATGAGCAGACTTCCATTAGACAATGATCAGGATCAACAACTAGATTCACATTCAACCATTTAACAAAATACACCTAGCAATATGGCAACAGATCAATCAAAAAATAATCCCCACGACGATTACGAAATAGATACCCTGACCAACGACCGTTTAATAAAAGATCATGAATATGACGGGATCAGGGAACTCGACAACGACTTACCTCCCTGGTGGAAATGGCTCTTCTACATGACCATCGCTTTCGCCATTGTATATATGATACGCCTTTGGGTTTTCCATTCGGACGACTTAGTCCAAGGACGTGAATATGAAATGGATATGGCAGCGGCACAAAAAGCACGGCCAGAAAAAAACAACGCTGCATTTGAAGTTGTACTATTAGAAGATCCTGTTTCGCTGGCCAAAGGACAGGAAACCTGGACAAAGATTTGTGCAGCCTGCCATCTGGTTGACGGTGGTGGTTTGGTTGGCCCAAATATGACCGATGAATACTGGATTCACGGAAACACTACCAACGATTTATTTACCATCATTACCAACGGGGTAATTGAAAAAGGTATGATTCCGTACAAAGATCAACTTTCGGAACAGGCACGGCTTGAAGTAGCAAGTTACATCCTGCTCAAACTTCAAGGAACTACACCCGCAACTCCAAAAGAACCACAGGGGGAAAAGTACTAATTTAATTACCAATATAAATTATGAAGCCGGAAGCTTTTTTCGGCTTCTTTTGTTTATAATTGGTTAACTTTGTGCAATAAGTCATCTTTTAACACCAGCAAATGACAAAAGAAACCAAAGCTCCAAAAGAATATTTTCGCGATAAGCTTACCACGGTTGATTCGTCCGGAAAACGGGTTTGGATTTATGCGAAAAGAGTAAAAGGAAAATTAAAAACCAACAGAAACTGGGTTGCCGCTATTCTGTTAGTCATTTTCTATTCAGGTCCTTTTATTAAAGTCAATGGCGATCCGATTTTACTTTTCGATGTCTTACAAAGAAAATTCATCATTTTTGGAATAGCCTTTTGGCCACAAGACTTTCACCTCATCCTTCTCCTGGTCATCACGTCGATTGTGTTTATCGTACTATTTACTGTAATTTTCGGTCGTCTGTTTTGCGGATGGATTTGTCCACAAACCATCTTCATGGAGTTTGTTTTCAGAAAAATTGAGTACCTCATCGAAGGAGATGCAGGAACGCAACGCCGCCGAAACAATGGCCCTTTTACCTTTGATAAGTTGTGGAGAAAAACATTAAAACATGTCACTTTTTACGCAATTGCAGTTGTCACCTCCTCTACATTTCTATCTTACATCATTGGATTCGAGGAGGTTAAGAATTTTCTTTTAAACAACCCTTTGGCACATCCTGGCAGCTTTATTGGTCTGTTTATTTTCGCTGGAGTGTTTTACTTTGTTTTTGCATTTTTCAGAGAACAAGTCTGTACCATTGCCTGTCCTTACGGAAGATTGCAAAGCGTATTGATAGATAAAAAATCAATTCTGGTTGCTTATGACTACAAAAGAGGCGAACCACGCGGATCACTAAAACTGCAAAAAGAGGGCGGATTTGGTGATTGTATAGATTGTAACAGTTGTGTGGTTGTTTGTCCTACAGGGATCGATATCCGGAATGGGACACAAATGGAATGCATCAATTGTACCGCTTGTATCGATGCATGTAACGCCGTGATGGTGAAAAATAATAAACCTACCGGACTCATCCGTTACGATTCGGAAGAAGGAATAAGTACAGGTAGTAGGTCCATTTTCAATACACGCTCGTTGGCTTACTCGGCTGTTCTAACAGCCCTTCTCATCTTTGTAGCTTCGCTGTTTATGTTCAGAGGAAGTTTTGAGGCTACCATTTTGCGTGCACGTGGAAGTATGTTTCAAAACTACGGAACTGATAGCGTGAGTAATATTTACAATTTCAACCTGGTTAACAAAACCAATGAGGTATTAAATATTGAGTTCAAACTTGAATCAATTCCAGGACGCATCCAATTTATTGGCGATCAAACACCTGCCGAAGTAGGTAAAGTCAATAAAGGGACCTTTTTGGTAATTCTTCCAACAAAAAAACTACAATCGTCACAAACCAATATCGTCATAGGAATGTACATGAAAGGTCAATTGATTGATACCTATACGACTTCGTTTGTTGGCCCCACTTCTCTCGACTAAAACTAAAACAATGAATATTAAATGGAACTGGGGTACTAAACTTGCCCTCTGGATAATAACTTTCATCCTGTTTATGTTGGGATTGGTTTTCATGACCTTTAAAAACGACATTACCTTGGTTGAAAAGGACTACTATCCCAAAGGCCTGGACTATCAAACCCGCATCAACGAAATGGAAAATGCCCGAACCGAAAATGCCCAATTCAAGATAAAACAAGGCGAATCAGAGCTTTCTATACTTTTTCCAGGTGTCGTTGCCGATAGCGGTCACATAACCTTTTTCAGACCTTCAGATAATTCACTGGATCGTGTAATTACTTTCACTCCTGAAGATGAAGGCGAAAAACACATGGACATTAATGATTTCCAAAAAGGAAAATACATCATGAAAATTAAGTGGAAATCTAAAGATAAAGCCTACTATGTTGAACAAGTATTATTTATAAAATAATGAACGAAATGTATATTATGGCCTTAATGACAGGCCTGGTAGGAAGTTTACACTGCATAGGCATGTGCGGTCCGATTGCAGTAGCCTTACCCCTTGGAAAAAGAAGTTTGGGATATAAGATTCTTGGAAGTATTACCTATAACCTAGGAAGAATACTAACCTATGGTATTCTGGGCGCCATTTTTGGCCTCCTTGGTCAGGGGATTGAAATGGCGGGGTTGCAACAATGGGCATCCATCCTCATTGGCGCTGCCATGATTTTATCAGTGATTGCTCCCGCCATTTTTAAAGGAAAAATTAAATTTGAACAATTGTTTTTTGGATTTGCAGGCAAACTCATCGGAAAATTCAGGCAACTTTTTACTATCAGCTCCCTTCCTTCATTGTTTCTTATTGGTCTACTTAACGGATTGCTTCCTTGCGGTTTGGTTTACGTCGCCATAGCCGGTGCCATCAATACCAACGCAACAGTTTATGGAATTATCTATATGATTATCTTTGGGTTGGGAACCATTCCGGTAATGGCCATCATCCCACTTTTGGGTAGTCTCATCGGAAAAAGCGTCCGCAAGCGATTCAGCAAAGCACTATCCATTTTCATTGTGATCTTAGGTGTTATTTTCATATTGCGCGGTTTGTCGTTGGGAATTCCTTACATAAGCCCGGCAGAAAAAATGTTGGTCCCACACGAAAAAATGATGAAACCTGGTGCAGAAAAATCCAATAGTGCCATTAAAATGGGAGGTTGTTGTGGTGGCTGACCAGACGACAATATTTAATATCATTTTTACAGATTAGAATTGTTCTAAATTAATCCTTTTATTACCTTTGCACCCTCAAACCTATTAAAGATAAGAAAATGAAAAAAATTGCCACATTTATGATGCTGACTGCCATGATCGCATTCATGGGAACCAGTTTTGCCTCCAATACTCCAGAAGATGATCCTGCTGACGCCAAATTTCCAAAAGGTGCCGCTATTTACAAAGCTAAATGCGTGGCTTGTCATCAATTAACGGGAATGGGAATTCCAAATGCCTTCCCTCCACTTAAAGATTCTGACTATCTATTTGCTGATAAAAAAAGAGCTGTCGAGCAAGTATTGAATGGTTCTCATCATGAAATTACCGTTAATGGTGCAAAATATAACCTTCCGATGCCCTTTCAGGTTGACACCCATCAAGATGCGGTTGATGTAATCAACTACGTACTGAATGCTTGGGGAAATAATGGTGGTACTATTAAGTTAGAAGAGGTAAAAGACATCAAAATAGTTAGATAATTACTGCCAAACAAAAACTTTAGTGCCGCTTTCTTTCGTTTGAAAGAGGCGGCATTTTTTTAATCAAACCAAACCATGAAACAGATCATTCTATTTTCAATTGTATCTATTTTTGTATTGACCTCCTGTAATAACACCCGTTCGGAAGCACAGCAATCTGAACAAACCAATAAAAAACAAATTTCAATACTAAAAGCCACCGAATTGACTGCTGCCATGGAAGCTACGGAAGAACTACCTGTTCAACTGTCGGGCACCATAGTTGAGGTTTGTCAAACATCGGGATGCTGGATGGATATTGACATGGGTAATAACCAACGCGTTTTGGTAACTTTTCCTGAAAAAGTATTCGTAACGCCCAAAGATGCTGTTGGCAAACAAGCCATCGTTAATGGAATGGCGTCCAAAGTTATTATTCCAGTAAAAAGACTCCAGTTGCAAGCTGCTGATGAAGGATCCTCTGAAGAGGAAATCAATGCCATAAACGATCCCTTAACTGAATACAGTATTGAAGCAACCAAGGTGGAAATTAAATAATTTCCACCCTCATTCGGAATTTAAAAAATTCCCCATGTAATCTATTTTTGAATCAGGAAAGGCTCACTGCGGTGAGCCTTTCCTGATTTTGTATGCTATATATCACTTAACCATTGAATTAAGACAAAACCTTTTGCGTCTATTTATATTTAGTCTAAATTAGCCAACTGTTAATAAATTGATTTTATCAATCACTAAAAGCTGAATATGAATAGATTAATGAAATGGCCAATCATTACCTTGTTGGTTTTTATTTCACTTTTTTTCCAAAACTACGCCTTGACCGCCCAAGAAGAGCTTGGCGTTTACGAGCATCTTGACGACACCATTTCGGGAAACCTCATCTTCACCGATGAACTTTACAACAAAGTCAACCTAAAACAAGCTATTGACAAGCCCACCATACTGGCATTGGTGTACTATGAATGCCCCGGCATTTGTTCTCCACTGCTAAACGGACTGGCTGAAGCCATGGAAAAAGCGGATATCGAACTAGGTAAAGATTATCAGGTGTTTACGGTTAGCTTTAACGATGTGGAAAAGCCACCACTGGCCATGAAAAAGAAAAGTACCTATACCAAATTGGTAACTCATGGAGACACCGATAATGGATGGCACTTTTTTACAGGAGATAGCACCAACATCTATCAATTATTAGACGAGGTGGGATTTAAAGTTAAAAAAGAAGGAAAGGAATTTATCCATCCTGGAACGCTTATCGTACTTAGTCCAAATGGTAAAATAACCAGATATCTTTATGGAAGCACCTATTTTCTGCCCTTCGACCTAAAAATGGCCGTGGTGGAAGCTGCTGCAGGTCGCTCTGGACCAACCATCAACAAAATGCTCAATTATTGTTTTAGCTACGATCCGGAAGGCAAAAAATATGTATTTAACGTAACCAAAATATCCGGATCCATTATCCTGCTATTCGCCTTGATTTTTCTGGGCACGCTAACACTTAAAGGAAGAAGAAAAAAGAATCAGACCAAATTTAACTCGTAACAAATGACTGCAATAGCTTCTCAGCAAATCAATTACCTCAATGTAAAAAAAGGGATCTGGTCGTGGATATTCACCCTTGATCATAAACGCATTGCATTGCTGTATTTATACTCCATTGGCGCCTTTTTCCTGGTAGGTGTGGCCCTGGGAGTGGTCATGCGATTGGAATTATTCAATCCTGGCCCCGATATTATTCAGCCTCAAACCTATAACCAAGTGTTTACGCTCCACGGTGTAATCATGATTTTTCTGTTCATTATCCCCAGCATCCCGGCCGTTTTTGGCAACTTCTTTCTCCCCATCATGCTGGGAACCGACGATGTAGCCTTCCCGCGATTGAATTTATTGTCGTGGTGGCTGTATGTACTTGGCGCATTATTTGCATTGTCTACATTAATCTTTGGAGATGGCCCTGCTGACACAGGATGGACTTTCTACGCTCCTTATAGTGTTAAAACCGGTACCAACGTTTCCATGTCGGTGCTTGCGGCTTTCATTCTTGGATTTTCGTCCATCCTCACCGGGCTTAACTTCATTGTAACCATTCACCGTCTGCGCACTCCCGGTATGACATTCAACAAAATGCCCTTGTTTGCGTGGTCATTGTACGCCACTTCCTGGATTCAGGTGTTGGCTACACCAGTTATTGGCATTACTTTACTGATGATTGTAGCCGAACGCATGTTCGGTATTGGCCTTTTCGACCCTTCCATCGGTGGTGATCCCATCTTATACCAACATTTGTTCTGGATCTACTCTCACCCGGCGGTATACATCATGGCTCTTCCAGCCATGGGTGTGGTTTCCGAAATTATCCCAACCTATGCGCAACGAACCATTTTTGGTTACAAAGCCATTGCCTACTCAAGTATGGCTATTGCCTTTGTGGGTTATTTTGTGTGGGGACATCACATGTTCACCTCTGGCATGAGCGGTACTGCAGCCATTGTTTTTTCCATCCTGACATTTATGGTAGCCATACCTACTGCAATTAAAGTATTTAACTGGTTAGCTACACTTTACAAGGGTTCTATCGACATCCAGGTGCCGCTACTTTTTGCGTTGGCTTTTATTTTTAACTTTCTAATTGGCGGCTTAACCGGATTAGTTGTAGGCGCACTGGCCGTGGATGTTCATGTTCACGACACTTATTTTGTAGTTGGCCACTTTCACTATGTGATGTTTGGAGGAACCGGGTTTGCCTTCTTTGGAGCCATCCATTATTGGTTTCCCAAGATTTGGGGAAAGATGTACAACATGACCCGCGCCTATGTGGCATTCGGATTTTTATTCATCGGATTCAACATTTTATATTTCCCTATGCTCATTCTTGGTGTGATGGGAATGCCACGGCGTTATTACGATTATCTACCTGAATTTCATACCCTCAACCAAATTTCAACGGTGGGGTCGTGGATATTGGTTGTTGGATTGTTGCTGATGATCTTCAACCTGATTGCAGGTGTCCGTAAAGGTAAAAAAGCTTCTGGAAATCCATGGCACGGCATTACCTTGGAATGGCAAACTGCCTCCCCCCCACCCTTGCACAACTTCGACAAAATGCCTGAACTCCCTGAAGGCGGTCCATATAATTATCCCAATGCTCAACCTGAATAACGTGTCTACCTATGAGTCAACATTTTACCTTACCCAATTCAGGGCATAACTATGATGCTAAAGCTTCCAAAATGGGCATGTGGCTGTTCTTGTACACCGAACTACTTCTTTTTGGAGGATTGTTTCTGGTATACATGGTCTACCGTTCGCTCAATGAAGAAGCTTTTCTCTTGGCTTCGTTTAACCTCAATGTATGGATGGGAACTGCCAATACCGTAGTACTGCTTACAAGTAGTATGACCGTCGCAATGGCCATTACCGCGCTGCAGTTGGGGGATGCAAAAAAATCGATGATGTTGCTCTGGCTCACGATTCTGGCGGCGTTGTTCTTTCTTGTGGTGAAATACTTCGAGTGGACAGCAAAGTTTGAACACGGACTTTTCCCGGGAATGGAACATTTTAATAGTCTTCCGGTAGGAGAAAGATTGTATTTCTATTTGTATTTCTTCATGACCGGGCTTCATGGACTTCACGTAGTCATTGGCGGGATTTTCATCGTTGTGGTAATATACCGCATCAAAAGTGGAAAGGTGAACCAACAGCGCTACCAGCTGCTCGAAAATTCTGGTCTATACTGGCACCTTGTCGACCTGATCTGGATTTACTTATTCCCCTTGTTCTATTTAATTCATTAATCATGAAACAAAATCATTCCATAGAAGAATCTCATGGGGAACACATTACCCCTTACCGTGAACATTTTGGCACTTGGGTAGGACTTATTCTGCTCACATTAATGACGGTGTTTATTTCAACTTTTGGTGCCGACCTGCGAACACTAACAGTGGCGACAGCATTGCTGATTGCCAGTGTAAAAGCATTGGTAGTGGCCTACTATTTTATGCACCTTAAATACGATCCAAAAATTTACCGAATCATGATGGGCATTGTAATG
>JBFHGX010000071.1:0-19120 GCA_041582875.1 Bacteroidales bacterium
CATGCTTGCAATGTTCTCAAAATTAATGATGAAGAATTAGATTTGCTCACCGATTTGCTTATGTTGCCTAGCAATGAAATGGCGAAACTGGATGTTCTTTTAGGAAAATATAAAATCCAACTAATTGCCTTAACTAAAGGCGAAAAGGGTAGTTTGCTTTATAACGGAAACGAACTTTCGCAACTGGATATCCAGCAAGTTCATGTGGCTGATACCATTGGAGCCGGCGATTCTTTTTCGGCCACTTTGATAATGGGTTTAATCAAGGGGGAGTCAATCCGTATGATTCATAAACAAGCCAATTCTATTTCGGCATTTGTGTGCACGCAGCATGGAGCAACTCCAACTCTTCCAGTTGAGTTAAAGTATTGATCAGGTTAGTACGAACGGAAAACGGTAGTCAGGGGTTGAAATTGGCTAGTTCTTTTTTCGTGTCGATTCTCTTATCACCAATTCTGTTTCGAGTATTTGGGATATTGGATTTTGCGATCTGTCCGCGTTTTGTATGCGATAGAAAAGCAAACTTGCTGCTTTATTGCCAATTTGATAACCAGAATGTTTGATGCAGGAAATGGTTGGTGTCATCATTGCTGTTAATGGGCCATCGCTGAACGAAAGTATACCAATATCTTTGGGAATGGATAGTCCTGCTTTTTTTATGGCTTGTAACGCCCCTGATAGGTTCTCATCACTTATGCAAAAGATGGCGTCTGGCCGATTCGTTTGGGTAATTGCTTGTTGCGTAACAAATTCAGCTTCTGTTAAGTTATTGGCAAACAGTATGTTGTTTTTGTTAATGGTGATGTTGTGGTTCGATAAGGCTTGTTTGAATCCTTTGATGCGATCAATTGAAATGGACAAGTTGGGATTGCCAGCCAGAATAGCAATATTTTTAAATCCCGAATCGATTAAATGCTCAGTTCCCTCGAATGCCGCTTGGCAACCATCAATATCAACTTTGAAAATACCCTTGTCTTCGGGAACCTTGTCGAAAAATACAATGGGAATACCTGCGTTTTCAATTTCTTTAAAATGATCATATTCTTTTGTTTCAGCAGAAACCGATACCAAGAGACCGGCAATTCTGTTTCCCAATAACAAACTTACATTATCTTTTTCTTGTTGCAGCGATTCGTTGGATTGCATAATGACTACATTAAAGCCCATGCTATTTGCCACTTCTTCTATACCTTTTAGCACGGATGGAAAGAAGTAGTAGGAGATTTCGGGAATGATAACTCCAATAGTGCTTGTTTGGTTTTTTCTAAGGTTTACAGCTAGATTATTGGGGTGGTAATTCATCTTTTTGGCGAGCTGTTTCACCTGTGTTTTCATTTCTTCGCTGATATCAGGGTGATCCTTAAGAGCCCGCGACACGGTGGTGTGAGATACGCCAAGTATCTTTGCTATTCCTTTCAGTGTGGTCTGTTTCTTAATCATCTGATTTAATTCATGAACGATACAAATGTAGTAATTCTTGCAAATTAAACGAGTTTCTGATAATGCCAGTGAAGAGGGGAGGCAGTTCAAACTTATTTTGAATGCGGCTTTTTTTAGCTAAAAAAAGCCCTTGAACCAATAGTGCAAGGGCTTTAAAAATAATGTGTTAACTATTTTTTAATACCAACCATCTGCTCCAGCATATCGGTGGTTATCGATTTGGGGCGCTCGATGGGATAACCCAGCGCTCTGTCCCAAATGATGTTGGATAGCACACCCAATGCCCGTCCGATGGAGAAAAGTACGGTATAGTAGTCGTACTGTACTAATCCATAATGCCATTGAATAACGCCCGATTGGGCATCCACATTGGGCCATGGATTTTTAGCTTTACCTTGCTCCAACAAAATATCCGGAACAACTTTATACAACACGTCAGCATATTTAAACAGTTCGTCATCGGGCATATGCTTTAAGCAGAAATCGCGCTGAATGGAATACCTTGGGTCGGTTTTTCTAAGTACAGCATGACCATATCCAGGAATTACTTGTCCTGAATCGAGTGTTTCATGGACAAATTTCTTCATTTCAGCTTCCGTCGGAACTCTGTCGCCCAACTTGGAACGTACTTCTTGTATCCATCTAAGTACTTCCTGATTTGCCAAACCATGCAAAGGTCCGGCCAAACCGTTGATCATACCAGAAATACTATAATAAACATCAGATAAGGAGCTTGCAATTAAATGGCCTGTATGTGCACTTACGTTTCCACTTTCGTGATCAGCGTGAATAATAAAATACATGCGGGCCACATCGTCATAAGGTTTATCGATGTCGATCATGGAGGCGAAGTTACCCCCAAAGTCCAATGTCGGATCTTGATAGACGTACTTGGTTTTTCTGTATAATTTATTGTAAATATACGCGCCAATCACGGGGATCTTGGCTACCAGATTCATGGCATCCTCATAGGTTGGGTCCCAAAAGTCAATTTTATCCATCCCTCGCTGATATTTCAGGTTAAACACCGATTCGCGTTGCATCGACATCACCGCGGCTGATAAAATAACCATGGGGTGGCTTTGATTTGGAAAAGCATCAATAACTTCATACACATAACGCGGAAGCTGACGGCGGTTTACCGAATCGTAAATCACTTCGGCAACTTCCTCCTCTGTGGGAATGTCTCCGGTTAACAACAGGTAAAATAAACCTTCTACGTATGGCATTTCAGCGCCATGTGGTTTGGGAAGTTTTTTGAAAACTTCTTCAAGCGTATAACCACGGTATCTGATCCCTTCATAAGGATCAAGATAAGATATGTCAGTGACCAAACTTTTTATCCCTCTCATGCCACCAATGACTTGTTGCACGGTAACGGAGTTGATAACAGTTTCACCATGTTCGTCCAATAACCTTTTGATTCTTGGGCGGTGGGCTTCGATTTTCTCGTAGAGTTTTTGTTTTAAACCAGTCATAGTGGGAGGGTGTTTTATAATAATTCTTTTTTAAGTTGTTGATCCAGTGCGTCTAAAAATGCTTCGGTTGTCAGGTAATCTTCTTTCTTTAGATTTTTGCCATGGATGATTAAGGCTAAATCCTTGGTCATTAACCCTGATTCAACCGTGTCGATACATACTTTTTCCAATTTTTGAGCAAAGTCGATCAGCGGTTGGTTGTTGTCAAGCTGACCACGATGAGCTAAGCCTCTAGTCCATGCAAAAATGGATGCTATTGGGTTTGTTGAAGTTGGATTTCCTTTTTGATGTTCACGGTAGTGACGGGTAACTGTACCATGTGCTGCTTCGGCTTCAATGGTTTTGCCATCAGGAGCCATTAACACAGATGTCATCAAGCCCAAGGATCCGAATCCTTGTGCGAGGGTGTCGCTTTGCACGTCACCGTCATAATTTTTAGCAGCCCAAACAAATCCGCCTTCCCATTTAAGCGCCGCAGCCACCATGTCGTCAATCAGTCGATGTTCGTAGGTAATTCCGATAGCTTCGTAGCGTTCTTTAAACTCCGTATCATATACTTCCTGAAAGATGTCTTTGAAACGACCGTCGTATTTTTTCAGGATGGTGTTTTTGGTGCTTAAATACAAGGGCCATTTTTTATCCAGAGCCATGTTGAAGCATGAACGGGCAAAACCAAATATACTTTCGTCGGTATTGAACATGGCCATGGCCACACCATCGCCATCAAACTGATGTACGGTAAAGCTTTGTTCCTCACCGTTTTCAGGTTTGTAAGTAATGGTTAATTTTCCTTTTCCCTGTGTTCTGAAATCAGTAGCACGGTATTGGTCGCCATAGGCATGACGTCCGATTACAATGGGTTTAGTCCATCCTGGTACAAGCCGAGGAACATTACTCATCAAAATGGGTTCGCGAAATACAGTGCCTCCCAGAATATTTCTGATGGTGCCGTTGGGTGATCGCCACATCTGCTTTAAGCCAAATTCCTCTACTCTATTTTCGTCAGGGGTAATGGTGGCACATTTAATTCCAACGTTGTATTTCTTTATCGCTTCAGCTGCGTCAATTGTAATCTGATCATTGGTTTCGTCGCGTTTTTCAATGCCTAAATCATAGTATTTAAGGTCGATGTCAAGGTAAGGTAAAACAAGTTTTTCTTTTATCATTGCCCAGATTACTCGGGTCATTTCGTCTCCGTCAAGTTCCACAACGGGATTGACCACATGAATTTTGTTCATAGTATGGATTTCTTCTTTTTTAATATGATATTTCTTTTTTATATCGATAAAGCTCCCTATTTCCAAGGGAGCGTAAAAGTACGTAATTTAGATGATTTGAGCAAACAAATTCTGTTCTTTTCAATCTATTTATAGTAAAATGTAAATAGTGTAACTGTTAATAAATTAACAAATTACAAGCTTGTGAGAACCAAAAATACCGAATGTGAATTAAATGCTTCTCCTAATAGGGCTAACTTTAAAACCAATATGGGTATCAAAGACGACAGTAGAATCGAATGACATTATTGCTTCCTCTGTGCCAAGCCCAGAATTTTAAGGTGGCTATATGCTATTAATTACAAATGAAACTCCACATATTCCTGATTGGTTTTTATGGGATAATGTCCAATATAAACATTACCTAAAAAACCATCGATTGAAATTAAGTCGCCACTTTGCAAAACATATCCGTTGAGTTCGCATTTTTTTTCCTGATCGTAAACCAGTAAATTGGTGCAGTTAACCACCGAAGTTTTGCCTAACCTTACCGCTGTAACTGCAGCATGCGAAGTTGCCCCACCTTTTCCCGTGAGTAATCCATCTGTATCGAAGATCATCCCAATATCATCAGGCACGGTATCGGGCCGAACCAAAATAACCATGGATTCAGGAAATTCGCGGCGTATCTTACGAATATCGGCATCATCAATGGCTACACGCCCGTTAAGGGCACCACCACCAACACCAATACCTCTGCCCGCAAGTTTCATTTGATCGATAGGAATTTCGAACACATCGGCTGACCTATTGACTCCTAAATCTTGGTCTCTGATTTGCAAGATATACAGATCTTCTGCTTTTTCAGATTCAAAGGTAAATTCAATTTCCTGAGGGCTATAACCATGATTTTCGGTCAGGTCAATGGCCATTTGGTTCAGTCGTTTGTATATTTCTGGAAAATTCTCTTGTAATGAAAGTCCTTTTTCATCGTTGGATGAAATTTGGTTTTTGCTAACTGGGCGTGGAGTTACTAAACCTGCCACAATGTCTTCCCCTTGTCCGCTCAAGGTAAAGTCGCCATACAAACTTACCCCATGCTTTTCTTTGGTGGGATCCTGAGTGAAAACCACTCCGGTACCTGAACGTACACTTAAATTCCCGAAGATCATCTGTTGGACAACTACGGCAGTTCCCCAATCATCGGCAATTTCAAGATGTTTGCGATATACTTTGGCACGTTCCGACGACCAGGACTCAAACACCAGATTAATGGTTGTGAGTAGCTGTTCAAATATATCTTCCTCAAAGTGAATTTTTTTATTAGCCAAAGTAGCTTTATAGGCCATGGCTACCTCGCGCATGGCTTTAGGGCTCAGCTCAATCTTCTGATCTACATGGTATTTGCTCTTATAGCTTTCAATAATTTGGTCGAATTCGTCACGGGTGAGGCCGAAGGCCATGCCCCAGCTTTGTAGCAAACGTCTATATGAATCCCAGGCACTCCATTCGTATCCGGGAATCCTACTTAGGCTTTCTGTAATCTCGTCATTCATCCCCACATTAAGCAACGTATCCATGGCACCAGGCATGGATATGGCAGTTCCTGACCTTACCGAGAGCAATAACGGATCTTTTAAATCGCCGAATTTTTTTTTGCAAGCACGTTCCACCAATTGCAAGTGTTCTCGTATTAAGTCATATTTTTCTTTCCGTAGCTCGGGATGACCCATAATGGCTGCATGTCGCCGGAAGGCTTCTGTGGTAATGACAAATCCGGCAGGAATGGGAAATCCGGCCATCCGTAAGTTTTTAAGATGATAAGCCTTCGAACCCAAAAACACCTGGTTGTCAACTTGAGGGTTGGGGCGACCCAGGCGAGCAATGATAAGGTCTGAATTATACGACATGATTTCGTTAATCATCTCTTTGGGAAGGTTGTCCGACATTTCACGCAACGATTCGAGTATTCTCGAAATGAAGTTGTCCAACGGTTGCATCAGGAACGCATCAGCAATAACATCACGGTAAAACTGTTCTGATTTGTGGTTTACCATCTTCACCAAATCATTTTCTGAGGCCTGTTTTTCTGGGTCAAAAAGTTGTTGGACAACTGTACGAAGAGGTATTTCGTAGGATTTTAAAAAATACTTGATGATGGTTCGCTTGACATCTTCAGCCAAAAACTGAAATATATTGATGTATTGTTCAAAGCTGAAACTTTGTGAACGCAAACTGTATTTCAACATACGTAAATTGGAGTTAAAACTTTGATTGGTAATGCCATCCAGCTCGAGACCTTCACGGAAGTAATCGAGAATGGTGTAGATGTTTTTCAATGTTTTAGCTGAAATATAGTTTAGGTTGATTTGATCAACCACTTTTTCCATCAGGCGTGTGGCTACATTTTCTAAGCGGAAAGTCAGTCCTAACGCTTCAAATTTGGGTTCGCGGTAGGTTCCGTACATCGAAGGAATACCAATAGCGATATGCCGTTTGTGGTAAATGTTTTCCCATCCCTGACTGGTTTTTTCGTTAAAGATGATTTCCTTTAGCCTATTCATGAAACTGTAAATGTGCTTTAGGCTTGCTTCAAAATCGTCATTTTCAAGGGCTTTGGCAAATTTTCCTATTTCGTCGTCGGGAATGTAGCTATAGCGTTTTAGCAAGGAAATGATGTCGACTGTTTCAAAGGAATATTTTTCTTTGAGGAAAGCGTAAAGTCTTCTGGTGTCGCGCAGCCGTTCTACGTCCCGCGCATTTCGCTCGGTAAGTTGATCGAGTAGTGATTCGAAGGTTTTTTCATTTACTGCCAGTAAATCAGAAGGAGTCTTGTTACTTAATTGACACATTTCGACCACCATCCGGTGAATAGGTGCAAAATATTCTCCCCTTTTATCAACCCCGTCGTACACATTCTTAGGCAATACACCTTTAAGTGCTTCCAGTTTTCCATCGTGCCAAAAAATAAAAATTTTACGAGTTAGACCAATGAGGGTGTTGTTGCTTTCGGTGTGAACTTGTTTGCGCAGAAAATGAACCAGTTGGTCTTTTCGATGCGAAATCTCATCCATGGTAGTGGTTACCTTTCTGATTTCACCTTCAGCTCCAATTTCATTGAAGTACACTGGAAATATGCGGGTAAGTTGCTTTACTTTCTTGTAAAAGGGTGCGATGTTTGAGTTGAGAATTTTAGTGATCTCACGTTGAAAAAGGTCGGTGTCGCTTAAAAAGATACCTCCCAACTTAAGGTTAACAATCAATGTAGAGAGTAATTTCTCCATTTCCATTTGTGAATACTCGATGAGTTCGAGCCATACACTGATATTTTTAATGTGGTTTACATTTACCGATAGCTGCCAGTCCTCGTTCACATATACGATTCCGGGAGTTTCAAATCCGAAATGGATGATTCTTTCTTCGAAATAACGTGAGATTCTTTGCGGTTTTTTCCGATCAATGTCGATGGTTTTTTTTCCAACAGTAAGCAGTATGTCGAGTACTGAGCTGGTATGGTCTTGGCGAAGTCCGGAAGCAAAGGTGAACAGTTGATCAACAAAAGTTTGTAGTTCTGTTTTTGGAACCTCGTCCATGGCTTGCTTAACCATTTTATTGATATCCCAAATAAGTCGTTCACGGTGACTTCCCATTCCGGGCAGGCGTAGGAGGTAAAAACTAAAATAGAATTTTTCGATGAATGTGGGGAAAAAACGAACGGTATTGAGTATGATTTCTGAAATCTGATCATAGTCGGGTAAGTCCGTCACTAGCTGATCCCAGCTTTGGGCTTGGCTAAGCTGTTGGAGCAACCTCTCGAAATATTTTTCTCCAATGGTATCCAGAAGCTCATGAGGATCAAGGGTGAGAAATGACGACTGTTTTTCCAGCCATTTTTCCACTTGGGTAGTTCGTTGCCAATACAGAATGTTTTCGTAATTGATATTTTTGGTGAGGTCGAACACTGTCTTGCCAAAAATTTCGCTTGAAGCGATACCTCTAAGGTAGCGATCGAAGTATTTGGAGGCGCTAATAAAACAAAGAGGATCGGTTGTCATGCCATCGTTTAAGCATCTTAAACAAAAGGAAATGATGTCGGTACTGCATGCCTCTTCTCGGGCATTTTTTTCAATAAATTCCAGTAAAGTTTTGATGATGAGTGTATGGTTGTCCGATTGCGATTGTTCGAGCAAAAGCGTACGCATCATTTGTAAAGGAATTTTAAATGCATTTACTTCCTCTCCCAAGCCGATATAATACCAATAATCCGTTAAAAGGATCTTCCTGAGCTCTTCGGCTACAAATTTTCTGTTGGAGAAGGGGTGTTGAAATTCTATGACGCAATCGTTTGCGCGTTTGGTGATTCCAAAATAGGTTTTTGATAGGTCTATAAAGACTTGATAATCAAATGGTATTTTGATGTCTTTGTAGCGTGTCTCCGCAAGGTTAGCTTCAAGAGCTTTCGATTCGAATTTTTCTTCCATATCGGGTAGCATTCACAGATTTTTCATAGGTATTTGACGTAACTTTGCTCCAAAGCAAGGTTGCTAATACGACAAATGTATGAAATTGTTCTTGTTTTTTTAGCTAATGTTCATTTTTTAATACTAGAGATACTATGACAAAAATTAAAGTTGGAATTAATGGTTTTGGCCGAATTGGCCGCAATGTATTTAAGCTTGCTCTTGAAAGAGGCAATATGGAAGTGGTTGGAATCAACGATTTAACCGACACCAAAACACTGGCGCACTTGTTAAAATACGATTCTACGCAAGGAAAGTTTAATGGGCAAGTATCATTTAACGACAACTGTATCATCGTAAATGGAAAAGAAGTACCTGTAACTGCTGAAAGATCACCTATTAATATTAAGTGGGCTCAAACACCTGATGTTGTGATTGAAGCAACTGGTATTTTCCGTTCGAAGGAAAGCAGCAAAGGCGGCTATGGTGATCACCTTAAAAATGGCGCAAAAAAAGTTATTCTTACCGTACCTTCAAAAGATGCCATCGACCGCATGATTGTACTTGGTGTTAACGACCACGAACTGCGCGACGAAGATCAATGTGTATCGAATGCTTCATGTACCACCAACTGTTTAGCGCCTGTTGCCAAAGTGCTCAACGATAAATTTGGTATTGAGAACGGTTTGATGACAACCATTCACTCATACACCAATGACCAGGCTATTTTGGATGCACCTCACTCTGATCTGAGAAGAGCCCGCTCTGCTGCCATTTCACAGATTCCTACCACCACTGGTGCTGCAAAAGCTGTAGGTAAAGTTATTCCTGATTTGAATGGTAAATTGGACGGTATGGCCGTTCGCGTTCCTACTCCTACCGGATCGTTGGTCGACCTTGTAGTCAACCTTAAAACTGAAGCCAGTAGAGATGAAATCAACGCTGCCATTAAAGAAGCTGCCGAAGGCCCAATGAAGGGAATCCTGGAGTATACTGAGGATCCAATTGTATCGGTGGACGTTATTCACAACACCCATTCATCTATTTTTGATGCTCAAAGTACGATGGTTATGGGGAAAACAGTAAAAGTACTTTCATGGTACGACAACGAGTGGGGTTACTCATGTCGCGTTGTTGACCTTATTGAAAAGTTCAATTTATAGACTTTTGGTTTTCATTATTAATTGGTAAGGCCGTCCTTGAAAAAGGGTGGCCTTTTTTTGGTTTTAAAATTTTTTCCAGTTGCAATCGTATTGAGGAAACAAAATCATTATTATCAAAAATAGCTTTTTGCTGCAGGGAATTGTTTTATATCCTTGTCCTCTGTTTCAAGCGACCCTTCTTCTGTCTCAAGCGTCAACGCTTGAAAACACTCGAAAAGCTCTTTACTCAAGAAGTCTTTTTTCAACCATTTCCCTGGTGGCCGTATTTTCCATTTCTTTGCTCAAAGCTTGGTGATAGTAGTTTTTTGCGTTGGCGGTATCTCCAATGGCATAAAAATAGTTACCTGCTAATACATATCCCTGATAATAGTCTGGATTTAGCTGTACAAAATTCTCGATGACTTTAGGAGAAGCAACTACCTTATTCTTGATGAGGGATTTAATTTCTTCACGTTCAATTCTGAATTTTAAAAAATCAGCGTAAGCTGCATCATTCAGAAAAGGATCGGACTCAATCGTTAATGTGGAGTCATACAATTGAGTGTGGCCATTGTAACCCAAAGCTTCATCAAAAACCTGTGTAATCCGGTAGCCCAAAAATGCTCCTAATTGATAGGACTGTGTACTCACCCACGCCAATTCCTTTTCAGGTTCAAATATGACGGCGTGATGCGAAATCATCTGTGCCATTGTTTTTTCATTGCCCACACCGATATTTCGGCCATTCAAGCCCAAATGGTCGCGCAAAATGCCTGCAGCTGCAGGAGCATCTAATAATTTGGCAGCAGTTAATAATTGTTCGCACCGTTCCTGTCGGTATACACTTGCCGACTCTAGCTTATAAGTCTCATTATTCTCATCATCAAAAAAGGTACTGCTTTGGAAATGATTTGCACATACCAGATGATTGTCTGAGGCTTCAAATACACCCAGTTTTGTTGGTGATTTTTCGATGATTACAGCCTTGTGGTCTTCGGCAGAGCCTATCAAAATAGACTCAGCAACAAAAGTATTGCGCTTTTTAGCAATAGCCAAGGCTTCTTCAATGTTTCCTGCATGTTGTAGGATTTCACGTGCCAACAACGAAATGGGCATGGTAGCCTTTGTCGGAATGTCCGATTTAGCAGCATTAATTGTAACGGTGAGCCCACGTACATTCATCCCTGAAACTACGCCAATCATGCTTGCCCAACTTACATAAGCAAAGTCGATGCCCTCATTGGGATGAACAAATACTATGATCTTATTCTCGGCGAAAGCCGGATTAATATAAAAATCAAAGTTTCTTCCAATGATCAAACTGCTATCACTTGAGTGAAAATGAGCTCCGAAGGAGGTGCATCCAACTAGCATCAAACTTTGTAGGGCATGGCCAATGTCATGGGCCGCGTGGTAGTTCAACATGCGATCGTATTTTTTACCAATATATTCGTATCCGTCTGCTGCAGAAAAAGATACACCATAAATTTCTTCCTTGTATTCTTCTGGAATATATTCATCAATATCGCGGTTGAACCAGCCAGTGAAATATTTTAAAAATTTCAAATATGACGGAGAAGGGATGAGCGTATTGATTTGATCAACAAAAGCTTCCTCCTGTTGGGCAATCAATTCTTTGGTAAGTTTTCCATTGGCCACTCCTAGCTCAAAAGGGTTGCCTTCGAGGTACATTTCCCACAAACCGTAATTATTTTTTTTTAGCCAGCTGTTTCCAACGGTATAAAAATGAGGGGCGGGATTTTGCCTCACATTCAGCAATGCAGACTGATCGGTAATGACAGGTGGAGTAAGCCGTGTAGAGTAATAGTAGGTGATAGAAATGAGGGCTAATAACACGATTAAACCCAAGAAGAAGTTGCGTAAACGTCTCCAGAATCTATTCTTTTGGTTTTGATTTTTGGTCATTTATTTCGTTGAGTAGTTCCTGCAAATCTACAAATTCTGCACAGGTTAGTAATGCGCTGATACTCACGCCCATTACTCCGTGGAGGTTTAAATTCTGTCCTGTAAAATACAGGTTTGGTACCTTGGTGCGTACTCCAACATACGACGTGAGGGGTGATTTGTAATCGCGTAAAGTGCCATACATGGAGCCTGTGGGCGATCCCACATAATCGCGAAAGGTAAGGGGCGTGGCAGAGGTGAAATCTTCGATCAATGATTCCATTTCAGGAAATTGTTGCACTACCAGTGAAAGCAGTTTTTTGGATTTCGCTTCTTTGAACTGTTCGTAGTCTTGCCCCCTTTTTGAGGTTGGTAAATCCTTCCACTGTGCGACTTCTTCAAAACGCATGTGTGTGACCACTGACACATGATCTACCCACATTGGATTGTTTTCATTTACAGGAAAGTGCATAAAAAAATGTTCGGGCCAATTGGTAACGTCATAGTTTGAGGCATACCAGACTTCCCCCGATCGATAATAGTTGAAGTTTGCGTTGCGGTAGCGAAACTTACCCGGTTTGAGTTTTAAATACAGAGCAAAACTAGAAAGGGTGTCTGTTTTTTGCTGAAGGCGATTGACGAAAGATTTCCTTACTTTTCCCGGTTCGCATAGTTGCATGGTTGTAGCCGGATGGACATTTGAAATAATATGGTCAGCTTGAAGACGAACACCATTGGTACAGCTTATTTCTGAAATGCGATGATTGTTGAAAAGCAATTGGTTTACCTCATGATTTACCAGAACCTGCCCCCCATTTTGTATTATTTCATGTGTCAATTTTTTAGGAATCTGGTCTGAACGTCCTACTACGCGGTAGCTGCTACTTATAAAGTAATGGTTTATGAGCGCATGAACATATAATGGAGTTAATTCTTTTTCGCCGGCATACACAAAGTTGAGAGCGCTTAACACCTGTCGCAATTCCTTATTTGTAGTTAGGGAACAAATGAAATCCCATGCGTTTACCGATTGTGATGGTTTTTCAAGTTTCGTGCTTATTGAAGGAGTCTTCAGCATGAATAATTCCTGTTCTTCTAAGACCATTTCAATGGCTTTGATATATCGATCGATGGCCTCTTTTTCCTGCGGAAAACAACCTTTCATGTATTTGCGAAAAGCTTCCCACCCCATGGGAAATTTATACTGTTTGCCCCCAATTTCGAATACATCGAAACCCGAGGCATTCATTCGTTGATACTGAATTCCATCGAATAAATTGAAATATTGAAATATTCGGTGCAGGGTTTGTCCGTTATCCAGGCTACCCAAATAATGCAGACCGGTACTAAAAGCGGTGCCTTTGAATAAAAACGACTGCAAAGTCCCACCTACATGCGCTCCTTTTTCGAGTACTTTTACCCGGTAACCATGTCTGCTCAAAATTACTCCGCACTGTAATCCAGCCAGTCCTGAACCTACTATAATTACATCAGTATGTTCAGGAATATTAAAAGCAGAAGTCATAGATAAAAAATAAAGCGTTTTTAGATTAATTTACAGGGCAAATATAGCAACATATTTGTTAAATTACTAACTGTAGTCAAGCGGAATGGTGCGAAAGGAACCTTAAACGGTACAAACCTGCCGAGACATTCATTATTTGTAGTATTTGGAAGTTTTGAATGCTAAACCAAAAAGCCAGGGGTTTTACCTAAGTAAAATCCCTGGCTTCTATAAAAAAGCAATAAAGGTTTTAGAGATTTCTTGTGGTGACCTATTAATGGAAATTAACTCCATCAAGCACCATCAACCAAACAAAGCCCAAAGGCTCCAAAACGATAGCGTTGTTGGGGTCTTCCACCCGCATACCTTTTGGATAGATTACAGCCAAATCAACACCAGGTAGAGGGTTTTCCAATTTAATTTCCTTTTCTGAAAGGTTGTTGATAATCAAGAGTTTTTCTTGCTTGTGAGTCCGGTAATAACCCAATGCAGCATCGCAGACCCCCCCGTCGACAATTTTCAAGTCAATGAAATCAGTTTTTCCACGTCCAAAGGCACGGTGTTGTTGGCGGGCATTTAACATATCGTGTATATAATCGTACACTATTGACTGAAAACTGTTGTCATCTGCCAAATCGATATCAACCTGATCCCAATCGATGCGGCCACGCACCAAAAACCGGGTATCATCTTTACCGGTTAGTTGAATTTGCTCATTGTAATATTTTTCGTCATTAAACTTACCAAATTCATCACCATAATAAATGACCGGAGTTCCTGTTAAGGTAAGCATGAGTGAATTGGCCAAGGCTATTTTGTCAGGATTACGTTTCATCAACTCCGACAGTCGGGCCGAAATTCCTTCACCAACACGGAAATCCCATTTGGGGTCATGACAATATTGACTATGAATATAGTGACGATCTTCTTCGGTAACATAAACCAGTTCCAGACTTAATTCATCATGCACCCTTAGAAATGTTGTCCATTGATTGTCATCCCGAATTTCGGGGGTAACTTCCTCACTCAAAGTATACTTAATGGGTTCTCCGTTTTGCATGGCCATGGCCTTGTACATCATTGGCATTAGGGGGAAATGATAGGCCGCGTGACATTCATCACCTTCACCCAAATATTTTACTACCTCTTTTGGTTTCTGACAAGCTTCGGCCAACATCAAAGTTCCGGGTTGAACATAATCCAACATGGCCCGGAAAAATTTTACGATGGTGTGGGTATTGTCCAGATTCTCACAACTGGTGCCATCCTCTTTCCAAAGGTAGGGAATGGCGTCTGCTCTGAAACCATCCGCACCCATTTGTTGCCAATAGAGCAGATTCTCAGTCATGGCCAGCAACACTTCAGGATTGCGGTAATTCAAGTCCGGTTGGAAGCTGAAAAACCGATGAAAATAATACCTGTCCCCTAAGGATTCCCAGTTTGAATCTTCAATTCCTTTAAACAACAGCCTGGCATCCAAATATTCATTGGGCTCATTGCGCCAGATGTAATAATCTCTATAGGTATTAGGAGTCATTTTTTGTGATTCCAAAAACCAAGGATGCTGATCGGAAGTGTGGTTAATGGCCACATCAAATATCACACGAATGCCTTTTTCGTGGGCAGCATCCAGAAATGTTTTAAATGCTTCTGCACGTTCTTCTTTGGAGGATGTTTCTGGTAAGCCAAGCAAATCAGGGCGAATTCGGTCGTAGTTTTTTACATCGAAACCGGCATCTCGCATGGGTGAGTCTAAAATAGGTAACAACCACAGGCAACTAATACCCAAATCTTGAAGATAATCCAGTTTGTCGATTAATCCATCGAAATTATTGTTAAACAGATCCACATACAAGGCATATACGGTAGCGTCTTTGTACCAGTCACTTGCGCCTTTAGCATTGGTATGAGGGGTTAATTTTGATATAAAATCTTCTAAACGATCTGTTGAAGATTCCGGATAAAGAATCTGCCAGTATTTGATTAATGTTGATTTGTGGGCCATTTTTTTGATTTTTATGCAAAGATAAAATGAAATGTTTATGATACGTGCTAGTGGTGGTGATTGCCCGTTCGCTACAGGCTCCTCTTTTTTTTAATTCTCCTTAGCCTTTTAATCAATCGTTTGCAGGCTTATTTGCACTTGTGCGGAAATCTAGGCATATTTACTACTAAATTGCCCCTTTTGTTTGGACCCGTTAAGCAAAATCATCGAGGTATCGCTATTTGGATTATTTTTGAAACATTATCCGTATTATGTTATCTCAATGATCCTTTCATACATGAAAAAGCGATTCCATCTAAGGTCATTTTTGTTGGTTGTGTTTGTGTTGTTTTCTGTTTCTATTTCACATGCCCAAAAAATAAACCTAAACCGAGTAGATCCTCCCTTTTGGTGGGTGGGTATGCAAAATCTTCACCTTCAATTGATGGTGCATGGCGAAAATATCTCGAATACCAAACCGGTAATAAATTATCCTGGGGTATTCATCCGTGAAGTCATTCACGTGGAAAGTCCTAACTATTTGTTTATTAATCTGGTTATGAGTGCAGACATGCAGCCGGGTAGTATGCAAATTAGTTTTACCCTGAACGGGAAAATCAAAGCTACGTACTCCTATGAATTTAAACAACGTAAAAATGATCCCAACCTATTCCGAGGGTTCGATAACTCAGATGTGATTTACCTCCTAATGCCCGATCGCTTTGCTAATGGGGATCCGGATAATGATATGGTTGCTGGTATGAAAGAAGCTCCCAATCGTGCCAACCCCAATGGCCGACATGGGGGTGATATCAAAGGAATTGCTGATCATTTGGCTTATTTTAGCGAGTTGGGAGTTACGGCCATCTGGACGAATCCTTTGCTCGAAAATGACATGCCGGGTTTTTCTTATCATGGTTATGCGGTGACTGATTTGTATAAAATTGATGCGCGTTTTGGAACCAATGAAGATTATGTACGCTTGGTGGAACAGGCCCACAAAAATGGACTTAAGGTGATTATGGATATGGTATTCAATCATCTGGGAACGGATTATTATTGGAAAAACGATTTACCCATGCAGGATTGGTACAATCAATGGCCTGAGTTTACCCGCAGCAATTACCGGGGTTCTGTGGTTTCCGATCCTTATGCTTCTCAAATTGATTACGACGTGATGGTAAAAGGTTGGTTCGATACTTCCATGGCAGATCTTAATCAGCACAACAGCTTGCTTGCTGAATTTTTGATTCAAAATAGCATCTGGTGGGTTGAGTATGCAGGATTAGATGCCATCCGACAAGATACTTATCCTTATCCTTACAGCGATTTTATGTCGTTGTGGATGCGTAGGTTACTCGCTGAATATCCTCAATACAACGTAGTAGGCGAAGTATGGTTGAGTTATCCGCAAGCGGTGGCCTATTGGGAAAATAATACCACCAATAAGGATGGATATCAATCGCATCTCACCAATGTGTTCGATTTTCCATTGATGTATGCCATGGGTAGTGCTTTTAATGAAGAAGAAGCCTGGGATAAAGGGGCTGCGAAATTGTGGGAGTCGATCGCTCAAGATTATGTATATGCTAACCCGATGAATTTGGTAACTTTTGGTGATAACCACGATGGCGACCGTATTTATTCAAAACTCAATGAAGATTTCGATAAATATAGGCTGGCGATGGCCTTTTTGCTGACTACCCGCGGAATTCCGCAGATTTATTATGGAACCGAAATCCTGATGACGGGTCTTGAACACAAGGGTCATGGAGACATCCGAAAGGATTTTCCGGGAGGGTGGTCCAGTGACTCTCTCAATGCCTTTTCGCGGCAAGGCCGAACGGAAGAACAAAACAAAGCCTTCGATTTTATGCGGCGCCTGTTGCAGTGGAGAAAAACAAATGCCACCGTGCAATTCGGGAAATTAACTCATTATATTCCTGAAAATGGAGTTTATGTTTACTTCCGTTATACCGATCAATCTTCGGTGATGGTGCTGTTAAATAATGCTGATGAAGATCGTATAGTGGATTTGTCGCGATTTGCTGAAAACCTGAAAGGGTATACTTCGGGTCGAAGTGTGCTCGACCGGTTGGGATATCCTGATCTTACGCAAGTCACCGTATCGGCTAAATCGCCTTTGATTATTGAACTCATAAAATAAACTGACTGTTATTTGAACCTGAGCATAATGAAAAAAATAAGTCTTTTAACCTGGATTGTAATCCTCTTTATGGTTCCCAATGTTGTTGCGCAAGTGGCGTGGCTGACTCCTGAAAATCCGCAACCTGATGCACCTGCTACGTTAACTTTTAATGCAAAGGAAGGTAATGCTGCATTGGCAGGATATGAAGGAGATGTGTATTTTCATACCGGTGTAATCACCGATAAAAGCATCGATGGTGGCGATTGGAAACATGTGATCGGAAACTGGGGGGAAGCGGATGAGCGTGTAAAAATGACCTCGCTGGGCAATGACCTGTATGAAGTTACCCTTGTGATTAATGATTTTTATCAACTAAAGCCTGAGGAAGTTCCTCAGCAACTGGCTTTCGTTTTTAGAAGTGAGTCAGGCTCGCATGTGGGTAAAACCGCTACCAATGAGGATGTTTTCCTTCCGATAAACGGATATGTCCCTCCCATAAAAAAGACTCCTCAATACGCTTTTGATAAACGAAGTTATGTTTCTCATTTGTTGGTAGGTAACGAGCTTAAAGTGTTAACTGATCACGGACTCATTTCTATTTTGCCATACAATGCAAGCATGGTGAGGGTAAATCACTTCCGCAATAGCGTTGGCTATGAAGTGTCTTCGGAGGCGGTTGTGATGAAACCTGAGGAAGTAAACACGGTGGTGTTGGATGAGGATGATTGGGTGAAAATGATGACGGATTCGCTCACGGTCCTGGTGCACAAAAATCCAGTTTATGTTGTGTTTGTTTATGGTCAGGATACCATTCTTAGTGAAGAGCGGGGATATTATAAACGTGATGGTATTGTGGGTTTGCGATTTAAAATGCAAGAAAACGAACAGTTTTTTGGGTTGGGTGAACGTGCTAATGCGCTAAATCTTAAAGGAGCTCGTTACAATTTGTATAACCGCCCTAAATATGGCTATGAAATCGGTGCCCGCAACCTGAATTATTCTATTCCTTTGGTCGTGTCGAACAACCACTATTTGTTGCTTTTCGACAATCCCCAAAAGGGTTATGCCGATTTGGGTGAAACAGAATCCGGTATTTTTGAATGGGGCGCTATCGGTGGTCCCATCCAATACGATGTGGTGGTTGGACATGATTTTAAAGCAATTTCGCATTCCTATGCTGAGTTAACCGGATTTCAGCCGCTCCCTCCATTGTGGGCGCTGGGTAATTTGCAATCGCGCATGGGTTACCGTACCCAGGAAGAAACCGATTCTATTGTACACCTTATGCAAACGAATGATTTTCCCATCGATGCCATCATTCTTGATTTTTACTGGTTTGGCGATAGTATTCTTGGAACCATGGGGCGACTGGATTGGTATAAGCCCAGTTGGCCTGATCCCAAAAAAATGATCGATGACTTTAAAGGAGTGGGGGTAAAGACCATTCTCATAACCGAACCTTATATTATCGATTCACTTAAGAATTTTAAAATCACCAGCGATTTAGGTGTTCTGGCCACAGATTCAACCGGAAATAGCTATGTGAATGATCAGTTTTATTTTGGTCCTGCCGGATTGATCGACATCTTTAATCCGCGTGCTGGCGATTGGTTTTGGAAACAATACCAGCCTCAAATTGAACTCGGTGTGGCCGGATGGTGGGGCGATTTGGGAGAGCCAGAGAATCATCCTGCCGACCAAATACATGTGCTTGGTAAAGCGGATGAGGTACACAATATTTTTGGTCATTACTGGCATCGGATGTTGTTCGATAAATACCGTAAAAACTACCCCGACAGGCGGTTGTTTAATTTGAATCGTGCTGGATATGCCGGGTCGCA
>JBFHGX010000072.1:0-19035 GCA_041582875.1 Bacteroidales bacterium
CTACAATATATCTCACCCCGCGACCTGAAAGGTTTCGGACTCATTCCTGAAATCGTGGGACGTATGCCGGTATTAACTTATCTGGATCCGTTGGATAAAGCAGCGCTTAAAAGAATCCTTACCGAACCAAAAAACGCATTGACCAAGCAGTTTGAAAAACTGTTTAAAATGGACAATGTAGATTTAACATTCGACGATGACGCATTGGATTTTGTTGTTGAAAAATCCATCGAATTCAAATTGGGTGCACGTGGATTGCGTTCAATTCTGGAAGGAATACTGATCGACGCCATGTATGAGCTCCCTGGAAAAAAACGTATTAAGTCGTTACATATTACAAAGGCTTACGCCACAGAAAAATTCACCCGTGCCAATATTTCCAAGTTAAAGGCCGCAGTGTAAAAAGTGTCAGGCATGCTTTTTGTTGGTCATACACCGATGAATAAATGGCCACTACTCATATTCTTATTCTTACTTTTCTCCTTTCCGGGGAAAGCTCAGCAGGTCAAATCCTTGGTTGTTAGGGCGACAGTAGTGATTAGTGATACCATTCCTGAGGTTAATTTAGGAGAAGTAGAGGTTTTTTCTATGATGGCTCCTACTACCAGAAAAGGTCGGCGCAAACTCACCAAACTAATTCGAGACGTTAAAAAAGTCTATCCCTATGCCCGTCTGGCGGGGATACAACTTCGTAAGTACAACACCATTTTATTGGAAGCCAAAAATGAACGTGAATCACGACGAATCATGAAAATGGCTGAGAAAGAACTTAATGAGAAATATGGTGACGATCTGAAAAAAATGACTTTTTCGCAGGGGGCTATCCTCATCAAGCTTATTGATAGAGAAACAGGTGATTGCTCCTATCAGCTTGTTCAGGAACTACGCGGGAATTTTACCGCTTTTTTTTACCAAACTTTTGCACGCCTTTGGGGATACAATCTCAAAGTAAAATATGATCCTGAAGGAGAAGACAAACAAATTGAAACCATTGTGAAATTAATTGAACGCGGACAAATTTAATCGCTTACTCTCCATTCTCTTTCAACTCATTTTTCTACATTTGCGACACATTACCCAAATATCAAGACTATGACTTTAATCAAATCCATTTCAGGAATCCGTGGAACCATCGGAGGTTTACCTGGTGATAACCTGACCCCCATAGATGTTGTAAAATTTACTGCAGCTTTTGCCACCACCATTCAAGAAGTTTATCCCGGCAAACGGCTCCATTTTATTGTCGGCCGCGATGCGCGCATTTCAGGCGAAATGGTGGAGCAATTGGTTTGTGCTACCCTTTCGGGAATGGGCATCGATGTGATTAATACCGGATTATCCACTACGCCCACGGTTGAGATGGCCGTCGTTCAACTCAAAGCTCATGCAGGCATTATCCTGACTGCCAGTCACAATCCAAAACAATGGAATGCCCTTAAATTGCTCAATGCAAAAGGCGAGTTTATTTCCGCTGCCGAAGGAGCACGTGTATTGGATCTCGCCGAAAGAGAAGCGTTTTCATTTGCTGACGTGGACGAGTTAGGAACCATTAAGGTCGACAATTCTACCATTGAACAGCATATTCAATCCATTCTGGCTTTGCCGCTGGTTGATGTGAATCTAATTAAACAAGCCAACTTCAAGGTGGCTGTAGATGGCGTGAACTCCACCGGAGGAATTGCCATTCCGCAACTACTTAAAGCATTGGGAGTGAATGATGTTGTTGAACTATATTGTGATCCCACCGGACAATTCCCACATAATCCCGAGCCATTGCCCGAAAACCTAACGGTCATTTCTCAGACCGTTATCGACCAAAAAGCCGATTTGGGAGTGGTGGTTGATCCTGACGTTGACAGGTTGGCACTCGTGATGGAAGACGGACAAATGTTTGGTGAGGAATACACTTTAGTCGCTGTTGCTGATTATATCCTTCAAAATACAAAAGGAAACACAGTTTCTAACTTAAGCTCTACCAAAGCTTTACGCGATGTCACTGAAAAAGCAGGAGGCACTTATCGGGCATCTGCAGTAGGTGAAGTGAATGTGGTAGAAAAAATGAAAGAAGTAAATGCTGTCATCGGTGGCGAGGGCAATGGAGGAGTCATCTATCCTGAATTACATTACGGACGCGATTCTCTGGTTGGAGTAGCTTTAATCCTCACCTATCTGGCCAAGACTAAACAATCGTTGTCACAGCTCAGAGCTACCTATCCAAATTATTTTGTATCGAAGAATAAAGTTCAACTTACGACAGAAACGGATGTCAAGGGGCTTTATCAAAAAATCCAAGCCAAGTACCAACATCTGCCCATTCTCACCATCGATGGAGTAAAGGTTGAATTTCCTGATGGCTGGGTTCACTTGCGTACTTCTAACACCGAGCCCATCATGCGCGTATATGCCGAAGCTCCTTCCATAGAAAAGGCACAGGCATACGCTGATGAGGTTATGTCAGTCATTCAAGATGCATAGATGCAGCACGGACATCTAATGATGAACTATTGACCGTTGGCTTTGGCTTCCCATTTGACTACGTACGTAATCGCATCGATTTAGCATATCTTCGGATTTCGTTTCGCTGATCACTAACAAGGATTGAAACTGCTGAATATGATCCATCTGACGGTATTCGTTAAAGGGACATACTTGATGATCGCAATTGTAAAGACATTGACGCATTAATCCTGAAAAGTTGATCCATTTAAGCTCTGTCATAAAAAATGTGTATTGATTCACATTTTAAAGACATCAGTATTTTCAAAGAGTCGCAATTGATCCTTTATTCAAAGCAAATTGAAGATAAAAAAATCCCGATAAAGCAAACTATTTGCCTTATCGGGATTTTTTCAAATAAGATTAAACCTACTCCGTTTTAACCGTTTTCAATACAACAGAACTATTATCTGACTGAACCTTAACAAAATAAATTCCATTGGGGAAAGTCGACATATCCACTCTACAAGTACTTTTCCCCTGCAAATTTTCCGTCAGAACTTCTTGTCCATTCAACTGATAAACAGTTACCTTACGAATGGGCTCATCTTTTACCGATTTAACGGCAAATATTCCGGAAGTTGGATTAGGAAAACCAATAAATTCAATTTCACTGGTACTGAAATCCTCAACATTTACAATATCTTCGTGTGAATACTGAATAAAGTAGGTATGACAACGGAAATGAGGTTCTGTATGTGAGCCTCCGTTGTAACCTGTGTTATTCAGGTTGGTATAATCCGCTAAAACATAGTCCATACTAACGGGTTCACCGGGTGTAAAATGTCCTTCCATATCCCATTCCCATGGCTGTACATCTTGTCCGGGGCACCAACCGGCACGGGCATATTGCCAGGTTCCACTTTGCGGACTACAAGAATTGGTATTACAATCAGGTTTCCATAAATCCTGCTCAAACGTTTCCATTCCATCCACATAAACATGATGGGTGAAATGAGCGAATTCAGCTGCATTGTTGGTATTTCCCTGACCATGACCCGTTGTTGTCATGCGAATTTTGGCTTTTTCAGTAACTTGATCCACCTGGATGGTCATTTCAGGAAAATCATCCGAAATATCAGGATCACCGTAGACCCAGTTATCTGAAGTCCACAATTTATCCACTTTGGTAAAAGGATATTCAGGCGTCCCCTGAACAAGTTCCAACTCTACCGACACCAACCAACCTGAAGAACCCCAAACCTGCACATAGCTAACCCAATCGACTCTGTCGGTCAATAAAGAGCGGAAATCAGTAATATCCCAAGTCCAGTCGCCACAAGCCACACCAAAAGGAGTAATGTAACGGACTAACTCAAAGGTTTCGGCACCTTTTTTAATGGATAGTTTAGCGGGCTGATCCCAAGGATCGCAACCACCGGTTGGGCAATTTAAACTTATGTTCAGAAAGATTTCACTATAGCCACTCAAATCTTCCGGCATGAACACCGTATTGGTATGCGATTGTCCGTAGCCACCATAGTTATGACGTTCCTGATCGAAAATCATGTAATTCAAAGTTGGAACGATGGTTTCGGTTATTTGATCGTTGTCAGGATTGTTGTCACCTTCCAGGTCGGTGGAACCGGTAATGGTAATTTCAGTCATTCCCGACAAGTCCACCAACTCCGAAAAAGTATAAATATAGGTTTCAAATGGGGGAATTTCGACATTTAATGTTTCCGTAACAACGTCTGCACTCCCTATCTGATACGAAACATCAAATCCTGAAACCGGCGTGGTAGCATAGTTTTTAATTTCGATTCGCACCTTTTCTTCAGAAGTAAACCCACTACCAATAACCGAAGGAGAGGCAATTCCTAACACGCCCACATCAGCAGTAACAGGTTGAAAACCATCTACCCAATCCATTTCAGTCATATTGATTAACTGTCCGGTATTACCGTTTCCGGAAGCGTCAGCGGTGGTCATCCCAGCGCCTTCATTCATGGGGTAATAGGCCACCAAACCCGCTTCTGTTCCTGCCAATTCGATACCCATATTTTCTTGCAGTTCAGTTTGTGTACGGGCAATATTCCAAACACGGATTTCATCCAGTTTTCCAATCCAATATCTTCCTGGCCAAGTAGGGTTTTCAGCAATATTGACCACGACTCCCGTGCCAGGAGTGGCGGTTCCCGAAACGATCGCAGTGCTTTGAAGTACACCATTGATATACATTAGCAACTGGCTGCCTGTATACACGCCGGCCACGTGATACCATGCGTTAGTTCCCAAAAGTGGCGGAGTTGAAACGCTTTTCCAACCACCATCAACAGAAACTGTAAATTCTATTCGACCATTTTCTCCACCCGAAAGACAATAACCTTTATCGGGGTTTGTACCTTGTTTGCTAATGATTACACCGGCCCAAATGCTACTTTGCCAATCTTCGGCATTCACCCAGGCTTCAATGGTCAACGCATCGGTTGGGTTAAGTTCAGGACTATCCAAAATCCCGACTTTACTATCTACCCCATCCATTCGTAAAGAAAAATTCTGCGCAGATAAGGAACCTGTCAGCAGAAAAATGACCAACATCATGGTCGCTACATATTGATTTTTCATTGTATGATGTATTAGTTACTTAGTTTTTAATGATTTTTTTTGTCAGTTGATTTCCGTCGTATGAAATCTGAACGAAATACATTCCGGAAGTCCAACCAGACATGTCCATAGAGAAATCACCTTGAGTCAATGATCTGTTGGTGACGTGAATTCCATTGGAACTGAATACGCTTAACTGTGTTCCTCGGGGCAATCCTGCTATTGTCAACACATCTACGACCGGATTGGGGGCTATAACCACATTTTGAAAAACAAGATCGCTAATTCCATCAGGCCCTTGGATTGGAAATTCTTGAGAAGAATAACCTAAGGCATAAAATCCATCCTTAAAGGTGGTATTGTTAAATTGATAAATCCCATCGATGGGAACAGTTGGATGTGCCAAGGCCCGAAAGGCATCTGAGGTACTGCTGCGGTACAACAAAGCATATTGATTGGGATTGGCATCTGTGGGGAATCCTGCGCCAACTTGGGCATCTGCAACGGTAAAAGTAAGACCCCCCGTCATTACTCCACCAATATTCATATACCATTCTCTGTTAGTACGCAAAAAACCAAACGGTTGTGTTTCCGGAGCGAAGGTGCTTTCAACACCTTCCAAGCCATTGTGACCGGCCACCAGGTATTTTTTAAAATCCTTTTCAGGGATATTGCCAATCACCAGAATACCATTATCCGTAATCAGTTTGTGGTAATTTTCCATGCCATTGTACCAAATGGCGCCCACATCCTGCATGGTTGCCATGATTTGGTCGCCCACAGGTGCTCCAGAAGCTTCAAAAGAAGTACTCTCGTGGTCATAATTTGCAAGGATACCATCAAAATGATGAGCACTTCCATCGGGAACCACTTCGCCTTGAGCGCCGTTAAAATTATAATAGGCCACCAGATTTTCTTCATCACCCATTAATTGATGGTGCATAGCCTCGATAATTTGTTCCTGAGTACGAGCGGTATTCCATACCCGAACCTCATCCATTTCGCCATAAAACTGATACGATAGTTCATCCCAAGGAGCATTGCCAATAATAAAGGGACGGTCGTTAGCAACAATGGCAGCAGATGGAAACATGGTGGTTTCACCCACCAATACCCCATTGACATAGCTTTTAATTTGTCCTGTAACCGACGAATAGGTCGAAACCATGTGAACCAAAGTAGAATCAGCAGGCATGGGGCCATCCCCTTGCCGTGGAACCTGCTGAATGGTTGGATTAAAATACTCTGCATAAACATGTAGGTTTTCAAAACCCAAAACATAGCCATTGGCAATGGGTTCTTCATAAAAAAGTTTCCCCATCATTTTGCGATTCTCGGCAAAAGTATAGGCACGCGCCCACACCTCCAGGGTAAGCTCCTCACCTGCATTGAAAGCATCATCATTACCGCAGTTGATGAAAAGTGGAGGCTGACCAGTGGTATTCCAGGTTTCATAATCAATCGACCAACACTTGTTTGATTGAGACCAAAGATGCCCTCCAAATGTCAGGATTAAAGCCAAAGTAAGTAGTTTTTTTACCATATGATATGATTTTTTTGGATTGTTAATTGATGTCCCACCAAAGATGGGTTGTAGCGTTATCAGGCCCCTGTTGCTCAATGGCCTGCTGATAATTTTCACGGTTAAAGGTATATTCTGAATAGGGATAAATGAGCCTTTTGGGAAAATTCTGGCTATTGATGGGGTTACCTTCGTAATCCAACAACACAGGAAAACCTGTCCTGCGGTAATCGGCGTATGCTTCAAAAACATTTTCGTACACAAACAGGAGGTATTTCTGTGTGATGATTTCTTCCAGGTTACCCTCTGTAATGGAATTTAAAAAATTGGTTTTATCGATCGTGGTAATCTGCTGTTCCACTTCAGTGTGGGCGTTGATATAATCCATGTGAGCTCCCACCCCTTCTTTTATCAATTCGAGGGCATCGCCGGACCACCAACCCAATAAAGCAGCTTCCGCCTTCAAAAAACACACCTCACTATAGGTAAAGAGAGGAAAAGGTCGATCGTTATTCATATACCACAATCCAATGCGTGACACATCACCCCACTGTCCGAGTGGATCGCCTAACTGAGCATCCAAGTTATAGCCCTCCCAAACCTCACTATTGTAAGGAACTAAATTGGGCACTCCACGGTATTCAGGAATAAAAGGAAAAGTAGCCGAAAGGGCCGTTTTTTCAAGAATAAAGGGTGTACGTGGATCAGAGGATTCTACCAGCAAATCCACTAAAAATTTACTTGGATTAATGTAGGCAGACCCCTCAGCATAACGGACACTCCCTGCCTCATACAACGGTTTATTGAAAATACTATTGAACTGAAATGAAGCATTCTGAACATTCGACTCAATCAAAGGCAGCGAAACCAATTCACTAGCAATCCCGGATGCATAATCGGGTTCCACCGACGAAATCCTTATAGCCAAACGCAAGCGCAGCGAATTGGCAAAACGTATCCACAAATCAATATTTCCAGCAAAAACCAAATCGGTATCCTCATCAAAAAAGGCCTGATCAGGATTGAACGACAAAACAGCCGTAGCCAGATCGTCGAGGAGGGCATGATAAATTTCTTTTTGACTGTCGTAGGAAGGGGTAAACTCCAGTGAAGGATTGCCATCCAGGGCTTTTGAATAAGGTGCATCGCCCCATAAATCGGTTACCCGCGACATGAGAAATGATTTCCAGATGGTTGCAGCCGCTTTCATGTTCACCATCGCTGGATCATCTTCCGCCTGACGGATAATAACCTGGGCATTGTTCATGGCATTGATATAACTTTCGTTCCAGAAAGCATCGCCACCGGCAGGTGAGGGATAGGCATTGCCCGGCTCAATTCCGCCGCGTGTGGCCATGTACATGGTCCATTGTTGCAATCCGTTGTATTCCAAATGCGATTGAGTGAGATAGCTTCCCATGCCCCGCTTTACAGCATATTTAAACAACAATCCGGGCTCAACCGTTTCAGGGTTGTTGGGGTCGACATTCAAATCGGTGATGTCTTTCAGACATGAACTGAGCAACACAACACTACAAATTATAAACAGGTTTATTAGTCGTTTCATCGCTGTGGTTATAAGGTGATGTTGATTGAAAATCCAATACTCCTTCGGTTGGGATAGGAGTACAACTCGTATCCCTGACCGTTTCCATTGGTCAACATGGTTTCAGGGTCTACATTGGGCACATTGCTGTAGATCAACCAGATATTGGTAGCATAAATGCCCACCGATGCTTTTTCTAATTTAATTCTTTGCACAAAACTCTTAGGCAATTGATAAGATAAACTTACCTCTCGCAGTTTAATAAAACTGGCATCATAAATAAAAGGCTCGTGTATTTCTTCCTGCCACATCGAAACTTTTTGATAATAAACAAAAGGATCAACGTAAGTTTGATTGGGCTGACCACTGACGTCAATTCCATCGATGATGGTTCCTTCTTGATAAACCCCTTCGAGCAACAATCCTCCAGTGGGAATCCAATCCTCAGGAGCAACTCCGGCTTTCTCACGCTGCTCCTCCGAGGCGTACCAACCTGCTCTTCCTTCGAGGGTTTCTTCGAAGTTACCGGCATAACCATCGCCATACATATTGGTTCCAGAAAACATGTCGCCACCAAACCGACCTTGAACCAAGGTGGACAAAGTGAGCTGTTTGTAGCGAAAGTTATTGCTCAACGAAAGTGTAAAATCAGAAGTGAAATTGCCCAGCACCTTGGGTGTTTCATCACGGATGATCATCCCAGATTTATCCACCAGTTTATTTCCCTGATCATCACGAACAAAGCCATAACCCACAATATCTCCATAAGGGTTTCCCGGACGCGCTTCGATGGTAAGCCGCCAATGATCGTATAAAATGGCGCTTTCAACGTTAGGAGCCAATTCGATGACGGAAGACTTATTTCTGGAATAACCTACCATCAAATCCCATTGAAACGAAGCCGACTTGAGGGGTGTGGCATTCATTTGAATTTCCCATCCTTTGTTTTCAATAATTCCCGAATTAATAATGGCCGTAGCATATCCCGAGGTGGCCGATACCGGCATGTTGGTGATTTGATTGTGTGAACGTGTATTATAATAGGTGATGTCAAATCCCAGCCGGTTCATAAAAAACTTCATGTCGGAACCCACCTCAAAGGAATTAACCAACTCCGGTTGAAGGCCAAGGTTAGCAACCGTTGGATCGATAAACGCCATGGTACCATACCCTTCGTTGTCGATGAGGGTATAAGTAGTTTCCAATTGATATGGTTGCGCGTCGTTACCCACTCCGGCATAGGAAAGCCGCAGCTTGCCAAACGAGAATATTTCTTCGTCCACAAAACTTTTGGTGAGCAACTCCGAATACACAAAAGATACACTTGCTGACGGGTAGAAAAATGAGTTTTTACCCTTTGGAAGGGTTGAAGACCAATCATTTCGTCCGGTTACATCCACAAATAAGTAGTTACGAAAACTCACCTGACCAAAGGCATACAGCGAATTTTTCGCTGCTTCCATGGTGTTTTCCTTGTAATAGATGGGATTTAGACTGTTGTCCAGACTATACACATAGGGCTCTTTTAGTCCTCCTTCGGTATTGGCAGTGGTATTTTTATATTGGTAATACATGGCGTTTCCACCCAGATTGACATTATAGGAAAAGTCATCGTTGATGCGATCAGTAAAGGAAGCCAGAAAATCGCTATTGATTAAGAAATGATCTTCCGAGCGCTCACCATATCGTCCGGGACTATAAATCATCCCTTTCATTGCATCGATATAAAAATAATCTGTAGAGGAATAATCAGGAGCGGTGCGTACCATGAGCTTGAATTTGGGTGTAAAATCGTAAGTCAATCCCACATTTCCAAAATATCGGTTGCGTGTATCGCCATTGAGCTCGTACTTGATGTCCCAAAAAGGATTGGTCATCCAAGTCCAGTTTTCGTACCAGGTTACTTCATTTCCCTCAGCATCCTCATAGTAGTCGCTGAGCGATTGTGTGCTGATGTTGCGGGGCATGTGCACATAGTTTCTGTTGGGATTAACGTGTGCATCAGAAAGACCAGGCCGGTTATCAGCTTTTTGGTAAATATAATTGATGTAAGAGTTCAGATGCAGGTTTTTCATGATCTCCCCACTCAAATTCAGACCCAGGTTGGTCCTATTGATGGTGGCTCCGGGCACAATATCGCGGGTGTATAAGTTGGAAGCAGAAAACCTGAAGGTAATGTATTTGTTTCCTCCATCCAGACTTAAAGAATTCTCAGAAGTGATTCCATTTTGAAAATAATCGCGGTAATTGTCGGGTTGAGGAGTGAATGTTTTTTTGTTCCCATCCCAATCCACAATGGTTTGGCCTTCCATTTTAGGTCCCCAACTTCCTTTGGCAAAATCGTACTTATTGTTGAAGGTTGGTATGCCATCCACCATATCCCAGGCTCCTTCAAATTTCCCATTGCGACCGGCACCATATTCATTTTGAAGTTTGTAATGGATGTAGGGCATATCGATGGAAGTATTGGTATTAAAACTCACTCCGATTCCTTTGCGGGCCTTTCCCTTCTTGGTGGTAATCAGTATTACTCCGTCCATGGCCTGTGAACCATACAAGGCCGACGCACTGGCCCCTTTCAAGACCGAGATACTCTCGATGTCCTCGGAATTGATGTCAGAAACAGCATTCCCATAATCGCGTCCACCCCATTCTGCTCCGGAATTGCTGGTAGTTGAATTGTTAATGGGAACACCATCTACCACAATGAGTGCCTGGTTATCACCAGTAAGCGAGTTGTTTCCACGAAGAATAATCCTACTTGATCCTCCTGCTCCTCCATTGGTGGAAGTCACTTCCAGTCCGGCAACTTTACCGGCCAGTTTATTGACCACACTAAAATCATTGGTTTTTTCCAGGTCTTTACTTCCCACTTCCGTGATGGCATAGCCCAACGATTTTTTCTCGCGTTTAATCCCTAAAGCCGTTATCACCAACTCATCCAATTGTTGCGAAGTGGATTGCAACATCACATTGAGGGTAGCACCCTGAATGGGCACAGTATCCTGTTTAAATCCCAAAACAGAAAAAACCAAATGGGTTTCCGAATTGGGAACTTCCAACGCATATTTTCCATTGATATCAGAACTTGTTCCTGTTTTTGAAAGCAAGCCGATAATGTTTACATATGGAACCGCACTTCGGTCCTCAGCAGAAATGATGGTTCCGGCTACTTTTTGTTGAGCTAGGGACGACAAACTCAAAAGACCTAAAAATATAATTAGTATTTGCTTTTTCATACACCTAATGATTCTCGTTTGGTGAAGATAGTTTTAAACTCTTCGTGAATATGCTCGAAGGTACCTGTTTTTAGTTGCGTTAACAAAATGGACACAGCGCGCTTGCCAATCAATTCCACAGGTTGCGCAATGGATGACAACGCAGGTGAAGTATATTTAAATAATTCTACATCATCGAACGTGATCAAAGAAATATCTTTCGGAATGGTTAAACCCAGTTCGCGGACAACCTCTAAACATCCGACGGCGAGACTATTGTTGGTAGTAAAAACAGCAGTGATTTCGGGATGTTCCAGTAAAAAGCCCCTGATTGATTGATAGTGTTTATTTTTTAATTCTTGATAATCCACCTCCAAAACATACTCCGGATGGAAAGCTATGTTATGCCCATTCAGGGCATTCAAATAGCCTTGTTTTCTATCCCGCAAAGGACTAATATATCCGGGTGTCAACGTGATGAAAGCAATGTTTTGATGCCCTTGTTCAATCAATTGATCAATCGCATGTTGTGTTGAATTCAGGTTATTCACTCCCACATAATTACAACTCAATTCCGGATAAAACCTATCGATCAATACCAAAGGAATATTTTGGGCCAGTAGCTGATCAATTTGAACCGTGTTTTCGGCGGTTGAAGTCATAATCACACCATCCACCTGCCTATTCACCAGCATGCGAATGAGTTTTTTTTCGCGTTCGGGATCTTCATCCGAACTGCAAACAATCAGGTTATAGCCCTCTTGGTCGGCATAATGCTCAATGGTTCGGGTTATCCTTCCAAAAAAAGGATTGGAAATATCAGCTACCAAAAGCCCGATAGTTTTGGTGGTTCCCATCCGCAAACCACGAGCTACCTGATTGGGTTTATAGTTTAACTCTTTGGCTTTGGTAATCACTTTTTTTTGGGTATCCTTGCTGATAGAACCGGCATCCCCTTTCCCATTCAGCACAAGCGAAACCAATGTCTTGGACACATTTAGCTCACGTGCGATATCCATTAAAGTAACCTTTCGATTTTTCATGACACAAAACTAAATCGTTTTAGTAAGAAAAGCAAGTGGAATGGGTTCGCTTGACATTAAACTGCAATTACCCTCACAACTAAGACTTTACCTCTATCAAAAGTTTAATTTATCGCTTACCCAAACAAAATCAACGAAATCAAGCGTTTCCAGTTAATTCGAGGGGGAATAATCCTAATAGCTTCTTTAGCGACTTAGTCCCTTTATGTCGCTTACTTTTTTAATAATCATACTGAATCCCATTAACTTAAAAATGTTATTTATATTTTATCCAAATAACACCCATACCTAATGAATTTTGCCTTAATTTGCATTAAAATTAATATTCAGCTTATGTACAACATTATACAACACGCACATTCGGGCCTTATGTGGTTAGTCGTTGCCATGTTATTGGTCAGCATATTATTTGGTATGCTAAAATTAGTCACCAAAGACGAGACCTTTTCGATGAAATGGTTTGGGTTATTCAAATACACCAAGCACCTGCTGTACCTTCAGTTTTTATTGGGTTTGGCGCTATTCTTCCTCAGTCCGAAGGTTCACTTCGTTTCCGGATTTATGAAAAATGAAGAGTTGCGTTTTTATGGCATGGAACATCCGTTGATGATGCTTATTGCTGTAGGATTAGTGGCTTGGGGTCTTTTTAAATCCAAGAAAAAACCTAACGTATTAAGAAAACTTCAAACCATTACTATTTATTATGCCATTGCATTTGTAGTTATCATGAAAATGATTCCATGGGAAGCCGTATTGGCTTAGGGTATACAACCTACCTTTTGAACCTTATTTACAGGTTTTTATAAAATACTCAAATGATAAAGGGATGACCAAACATAATCGGTCGTCCCTTTTATTTTATTTACAATCCACCAATAGTGGTTATCTGAAGATAAAAATATTTGGCTATCTTTGACCAAATTAAAATCACGTCCGGTGAAAAAAAAACGGAAGAGAAAGTTTAAATCCATCAGCATCATGCTGTCTGAACGGCAGATGAAATCATTGCTTAACTTTTGTGAAGCAAGGAAAACAACTCCCAACAAGCTAATTAAAAGCAAGATAAAAAACTATACGGAGGGTTTTGAGAAGGCCGTTCCGCAAAAGTATTATATCCAACACAATCAGCTCGACTTATTTGATGGTGAAAACAATTCACTGGATCTTTTCGGATAGTTTTGGTTGAATGCACTTTAACATAGTCATCAGTAAAATATCGGTGAACTCAGATGACACCCTTATCAAAAGTAACCATAGGCATTTAAAGTACCATCTATTTCAAACACAGTACCCCAACTATTTTCCTATATCGAAAGGCAAACGGTTTACGATTGAACGACCCAGCGTGATTTCATCAGCATATTGCAATTCGTCGCCCACGGCCACTCCACGAGCAATACTTGTTATTTTAACATCAAAATGGTTCAGCATTTTGTAGATATAGTAATTGGTGGTATCTCCTTCAACCGTTGCTGGAAGGGCCAATATCACTTCACGTGAATTTTCAGCCGTAACACGCTTAATTAAATGAGCAATGGTGAGGTCGTTGGGACCCACACCTTCCATGGGATTGATTATTCCTCCTAATACATGATACAAACCACTAAATTGGGTAGTTTTCTCAATGGCAATGACATCGCGGGTATCTTCCACCACACAAATAATGGATTCGTCACGTTTCGGATTGGCACAAATTTCACACACTTCATTGTCGGAGATGTTGTGGCATTGCTCGCAAAAACAAATATCGTTGCGCATCACCTGAATGGCTTTTGCAAGATTTTCGGCATATACCGGATCTTCTTTCAAAACAAACAACGCCATACGCAGTGCCGTACGCTTACCAATTCCGGGCAACCGCGACAACTCATTTACCGCGTTTTCCAATAATTTTGATGAGTATTCGTTCAATTTACCTATGTATTTTGGCGCAAAGGTAGTATGTTTGAAAAATATTTAACTCCACAAATAAAAATCAAATCATGAATAAACAGTTTTTTCTACTGGTTCTATTGCTGTCAATGGGTTTAGCTACATTTAGTCAAGGTTTTGGCGAAAAAAACGGCCCATGGCAAAACACATACCCGGATGGAAGACTAAAAAGTAAAGGCCAGTTTAAAAATGATGTTCCCTATGGTGAGTTTGTGTTTTACTATGCTGATGGAAAAACAAAAGCCCGTATGACCTACAAGGACAATGGTTCGGTAGCTTATGCCACCACCCTTTACGAAAGTGGCCGTACCATGGCCGAGGGAAAGTATGTTAACCAGCTCAAAGACAGTATCTGGAGTTATTATGGCGATAGCACCAATCAATTAATTAGTACAGAAACCTATCGAATGGGGGTGCTGCAAGGAGAAAGCATCACCTACTATCCCGGGACAAACCAACCTACCGAAATGATCATCTACGATAACGGAAAAAAGCAAGGCCCTTTAAAGAAATACTTTCCTGATGGCAGTCTGATGACTGATGGCTCTTATCAGGATGACCGGCTTAACGGGCCCTTTACCCTATTTTATCCCGATGGCAAAGTGCAGTTAAAAGGTGTTTACACCCGAGGTGAACAAACGGGAGACTGGAAATACTTCAACGAAAAAGGCGAAGAAATGGCCTATGAGGATTTCGTTAACCAAAGTGTTCATCCCATTGATGTAGCAGATCCTGATAAAGATGTGAGCAACCGAAATCCCTATTAGCACTTTTTGTTAAACACATATACGACAAGATTATTGCAACTTTACAATGACAACTTTTAGTTAAAAGCTGTTTATTAGACAGATATAAAACTTTAAAATGTCCTATTCTTAGGGGATTTCTCATCAGCCTGAGGCTGATATACCAATGACAACTTTTTGTAATAATTTGAATACCTGTAATATGTTGAATTTAGAATATCGAACACCGAACACCGATTTCAGAAGTAAGGGAGAAGGGCGAATCAACCCACTACTCCAACTTCATCATTCATTATTCCACGACTTAGTCGGGCACGCGTTAATCGACATTCGATATTCAGTCCCATTGTCATCATACTATGTGCGTCCGCCTAAAGCAGAGTGTTGGGGCTCGAAATGACAGGGTTTTTCTTTGAGCTGTGTCATGTTACTATGTGTGTCCGCCTTCAGCAGAGAGTTGGGCCTTGGAAAAACCTTTTCGTAGACATTCTGTTAATGAATAAACTCAATTATCAACCCACTTTTAGGGCTAGGAGTTCGGTAAGGGAAGACACCACCTGAGCCCCACTTTCCTCCAATCTAGTTCGTGATTGATGACCATTGCTAACCAAAACCACATCAACCCCCAGATGATCAGCTACTTCTTTATCGTGTAAGGTATCGCCAACCAATACCATTTCACTCAATGGTTGGTTTAACTTTTTGATCAAATCCTCGCCCAAGGCAATTTTACCATGGGCATAATGATCCTGAAGTCCGGAAACATGAGCAAAATAAGGCGAAATATGATGAACATTTAGGGTATTCAGTAAACTATCCTGCTCCATGGCAGACAATATTACCTGCTGAAATCCAAGTTTTTTAAAGTAATCCAGAACAGAAACAACATCTGCAAACAAACCCACTTCAGGCAGCTTCTTATGATACAAATCGATGAACTCCATGGCAGGTTTTTCAAAAGACTCTTTGTTAAAATCGAATCCAGCCGCCCGATAATAATCAATCACCGGAAAAGTGAAAATTTCCCGGTACTTCTGCATGGTAAGTAACTGCAAATCTCGATTACTAAGCAAACTATTGATCGATTCCACACACATCAGCGCATCGTCCAACAGAGTTCCATTCCAATCCCAGATGATGGTTTTTTTATTCTTCATTCAATTTATTGTTTGATCAATCGACTCAAAAAAAATAAGGCAGCAAAGCTACCTTATTTATGTAGAGACTAAATTTTTCCCGTAGGAAAAAAATATTAGACAGTTTCTTATTATTGAAAACGCATCAAGTATGCGACAACAGGAATTATGCTTCCTTCTTGGCTTCCTTTGCCAGTTCAGCTTTTACTTCAGTCTTAACTTCAGCCTTGACTTCTGCTTTCACTTCTGCTTTAGCTTCTGCTTTTGGAGCTGCCTTTTTCTTGGTTGCGGGTTTCTTTGCTTTTTCAACCTTGGCTACAGGTGCATCTTTAACGGGGACTTCAGCCACCGGAGCTTTTTCTACCTTAACCTCGGGAGCTTTTTTCTTCACTTCTTTAACCACAGGTGCAACATACGCTGGAGTACGGTTTTTCTTTCTTTTGGCTCCAAACGAACCCATAATAATTTTTCCTCGAACAGTTTTCTTATCTCCTTTTCCCATAGTAAAAAAATTTAATTGATAAATACTTCCGTAAAACTACAAAAAATCCGAAAGAATCTGGACCGAATTTTAAGAAATAATTTTATTCAACAGTTCTTTTTCAATGAGTTCCGATCGGTTGATGCTATTGCGAAGCCATTGTAACAACACCTCCAATTGCTGGTCTTCCGTCAGCTTCCAATCAATATCCGACTTATGCAATCGTTGCGAAAGGGTGTATAACGTTAATGCCGCTGACACCGAAATATTGTAACTTTCGGTAAAACCCATCATGGGAATTTGCAAGTATTCATCGGCATGATCGATGGCATAAGGAGTAAGACCGGTCAACTCCGTTCCAAAAACCAAAGCTACTTTTCCTGACAAATCAAGGTCCTCGGGTCCCACACTTTTGCGGTGAGGAGTGGTGGCCACAATTTTATATCCCTCGGCCCGCAGCTTGGCGTATGCAGCAGGAGTATTGTCTTCACTTTCATTGTACTTATTCAGCGTTAACCATTTAGAAGCTCCCATGGCCACCTCCGGATTTACGGTATAGGTATTTGAATTTTCGATGATGTGGACATCCTGAACTCCGGTCAGGTCGCACGACCTCAGCACAGCACTGGCATTGTGAGGTTGAAAAATATTCTCTAAAACGATGGCAATATGCCGGGTTCTGTTTTGAATAATTTCGTCAAACAACATTTGCCTGCGCGGAGTAATGTACTCCATCATTTGTGCAATCAATTGCCTCTTAATAGGGTTTGTCAAATCCATATTTAGTTATTTTCAAAGGAGTTAAAAGAGAATCATCTCCTTGATTAACACGCGTCCTAATTTTTTATTTAAATCCTTAACTACCTTGGTACGTTCCTGATGCAATTCACTCCTGATCACCGATGAATCGAGGGTAACATACAGCACCCCTTTACGGATTACTAAATCAGAAGTATGTTTTGCAATAATGCGCCCCACCACTTTTTCCCATCCTTCAAGAAGCTTTACTCCGTCGATATGATCTTTCCACCCGTAGGCATACAACAATTCCTCGATGACAGCTTTCAGTGTTTTTTCAGATTCTCGTTTGATCATAAGGCCTCATCGGTTACATTTCCTGCATTCACATTGAAAATTCGGTGATCGATGTCAATGGTCGTGAATATTTTTTCAATCCGTTGGCGCTGTGTATCGGTGATAAACACCTGTCCAAAATTATCGCCACTTACCAATTTAACAATCTGCCCTACCCTATGGTCATCCAGTTTATCAAAAATATCATCGAACAGCAAAATAGGTTTAAACCCCTTCACCTTGCGTGTAAACTCAAACTGTGCCAATTTAAGGGCTATAACAAAGGTTTTTTGCTGTCCCTGCGACCCGAATTTCTTGAGCGGATAACCACCAATGCTAAAATCCAGATCGTCTTTATGAATCCCTGTAGAAGTGTACCTGACCATCCTATCCTTCTCCAACGACTCCTGAATTAATTCAGAAAAAGGCTTTTCGGCCAACCTGGAGGTATATTCAATGCCAACTTGCTCGGCATTACCCGACAACAATTGATAAAACTCCTCGAACAAAGGATTAAATTCGGCGAGAAATGCCTGACGTTTTTCAAAAATAGGCGTACCAAACCGAACCAGTTTTTCGCTCCAAATACCCAGAGAAACTTCATCGAAATACCGCTGTTCGGCCATTTGTTTCAACAAAGCATTGCGCTGTTGAAGTGCTTTGTTGTAGCTCAGCAGGTGATCGAGGTACGCATGATCGAATTGCGAAATTACACTGTCGATGTATTTTCGGCGCAACTCACTCCCTTCGTTAATCAAGTCACGATCGTAAGGCGAAATCATCACCAAAGGGAAATTACCGATGTGGTCAGCCAACCGATCATACTCCTTATCATTGATTTTAAATACCTTGCGATAATTCAATTTAACCTGACAAGTCACGTGATCAGGTGTATTTTCGGGATAGGCATAGTATCCGTGCAACGCGAAATAAGTCTGGTGATGAAGGATATTCTGTGCATCTACCATATTGAAATAGCTTTTGCAGAAGGACAAATAATAGATGGCATCCAGAATATTGGTCTTTCCTACGCCATTGTTTCCTGTAAAACAATTGATTTTTTCGCTGAAGTTCAGGGTTGCTTCAACATAATTTTTAAAATTGGAAATGGTTAGTTTTTTCAGAAACATAGTAACAGCGTGAAATGACATTAGACCAATTGCAAAGTTAATCCATTTCAGGAATAGAAAAATCGCTTTGTTTGAAATTGATTTCTTGAGAAGATGGATTAGGACGAAGTTGAATTAATTAGTTTCTCAAAAGAATCACCAACTTGTTTGTTGCAGGTGATTTC
>JBFHGX010000073.1:0-18808 GCA_041582875.1 Bacteroidales bacterium
ACCTGTTTGTTGTTATTGAACCACCGATAATGCATTTCTGCCACGCCCAAAAAACCGCGTTGATAAAAGTGGTTGTCGAAATGGAAGGTTTCTTCTTCGAAAAATTCATAGTTAAGGTTATAAAAACCCAATAACACATCAAAATTACCCTGGCTGTAGCTGATGAGTCCACCGAATGTTGTAGCCGGAAAAATCGAAACCGGCACATTTAAGCTCACGCTGGGCATAATGCCAAACGAACTGTTAATAAAGTCTCCGGCATAGTCGCTCATCATAAACTCTGAGTTTAAATCGTGCATACCTGCTGAAATCATCCAATGGCCAATTTTCTGTCGAACCAGTAATTCATATACAAAGAGTGCATACCGCCCCTCGATATTTGAGGCCACCTGCACATCACCAATAAAGTTTTCGGAAGCCCCTTTGCCGGCAGTTTTAAGCAGGTGAAGGTGAAAGGACGTATTCTTAAAAAAACCTTGTTGAGCAGCATAGGTGGCGCTCATGTCGAATAAGGCCAGCAGGCTTGACCCCTGTTGGATTCCTCCTGAAAGGTTATTCACATTGTCGAGCGTGATGTTTGCAGTAAGTAATAAATCTGAGACCTTTTTTGTGTCCGTAGTTTGTGTTAAACAGTGTAAGGTAATAAATATAAAACCAAGTAGTAAAGGGGTCCTTTTCATGCACCAATTGTTTTGTGATGATGGGGACAAAAATAGAACAGGATGCTTTTGATCGGGATACCTAGATTTAGGTAAAAATGCAAGTGATTGTTTTATTGATAGGTAAAGTCATTGTTTAGGGAAGTCCGATTTCGTGTAGTGGAATGGTAAAGCTAAAGGTGCTTCCTTTCCCTATTTCACTTTCAACCCAAATTTTTCCGTCATGTGCTTCAATAAATTCTTTACAAAGAAGCAACCCTAAACCTGAGCTCAGTTCACCATCAGTTCCAGAGCGGCCAATATGGGCGTCCAACTGAAAAAGCAAATGCTGTATTTCCTTTGGAATGCCTATACCATTGTCCTTAACCGAGACAGTAATAAAATTTTCGTCTTTGACGATTGACGAGATTGTTATTGTGCCATTAGCAGGCGTAAACTTAATGGCATTGCTAACCAGATTGCGGACGGTAGCCTGCAACATATGCGAATCAGCAAACACCTGTTGTTCGATGGGGACATCAATCAAAAGGGTTAGATTCTTTTTTTTCGCCAGATCGAATGAAGTAATCAAACAGGTGTTGATTTCGTTTTTTAAATCCAGGTGCTGAAGGTTGAAACGCGCATTTCCACGACTTATTTGCGACCATTCGAGCAAGTTGTTGAGCAATCCCAATATATTATGCGAAGAATTGTTCAACTCTTTCAACATTTGTTGTTTTTGATCAAACGGTATGTTCATCGAATTATCAATCATTAAATCGGTTAGTGCTACATATCCGGCAAGTGGATTACGCAAGTCATGAGCAAGAATAGATATGAATCTGTCTTTTTCCGCGTTCAGTCGTTGCAACTCCTTGGTTTGCCAACGGATCTTAAGGTGTGTCGCAACACGTGCATTTACCTCTTTGGAATTAAATGGTTTTGTTATATAGTCAACTCCACCCGATGATAGTGCTCGAACAATGTCTTTTGGTTCGTTTAGTGCACTAATAAAGATTATCGGTATATCTTTTAAATTCTTGTTTTTTTTAAGTTGGTCACTTACTTCAAAACCATCCATGTCGGGCATCATAATGTCCAGCAATATCAAATCAGGCACCTCTTTTTCGGCCACCTGTAAAGCAAGTTTTCCGTTGGGTACCGGTCGTGTTCTGTAGCCATTTTCTTTAAGCAAATTGCTTAATACTCGAAGGTTATCTGGTATGTCGTCCACAATTAGAATAATCGGTTCCTGCATCGTTGAGGGGTGCTTAATTCTCATGATTCGATCTCCTTCCATTTAAGTATTTCTTGTATAAATGAATAATTATAGTCGTTGGCCAATTCCAGTAAAAATGCGTTGAGTTCTGATGAGCCTTCGTGATTGTTCCTGACTAGCTTAATAAATAAATCCATATTGGCCACTTCAATTGCTGCCTGCATTTTTATAATGAGATGCGACGATAATTTGGATATATCCTTAAAAATAGCAGATTCGTTTTTGACATATTTCCCAAGACTCTCCGCTTTGGGCTCTAATTCGAAGAGGTATTCGATTCCCAAAACATTTCCGATGGACTCGAATAAGGCTTTTTGAGTGAACGGTTTCCCAATATAACCATCTACTAAATGGGCAATTTGGGTTAATTGTAATTCTTCGAAAGAACTGGCCGATTGCAATATAATGCGGGTGTGCTTTCCTTTTTCGGTGGATTTAATCTTTAAGGTAGCCTCATATCCATCCATAATGGGCATGTTTAAATCCATCAAAATAAGCTGAGGATTCCATTGCTCGAATATTAAAATGGCCTCATGGCCGTTTTCGGCAATCTCTGTTGAAAACCCTGCGGTCTTGAGCATGGTGGCCATTATTCTATGATTCATTTTGGCATCATCCACCACTAAAATTCGATATTCTTGTTCTGGTTTTTTCTTGATTCCTACGATTTTCTTTGGCCGATTGTCATGTGCAATTTGGAATGTACCTTCCTTAAGCGTAATGTCAAAAGTGAAAACCGAGCCTTTGCCTTCACGGCTTTGAGCCTGAATATTTCCTCCCAACAGCATACAAAGTTCCTTGCTAAGAGCAAGACCCAACCCCGAACCGGTACCTTGTTTAAGCCCTACGCTGGTTTGAACGAAATGTTTAAATAGATTGTGCATCTCATTTTCCGGGATGCCTGATCCTGTGTCTTCTATTTTCACCTTCAGGTTGCCGCTATTTTCATGTGTTTTCTCGTAACTGATGCGAACAGATACGCTTCCCTCTTGAGTGAATTTAATTGCGTTACCGATTAAGTTAATAAAAATTCGCCTTAATTTGTTGTGGTCAACAATCGCAAATCGAGGCACATTGGCATCTACTTCAAAACTAAATTTAAGGCGTTTTGACTGAGTTGATTGCTCAAATAACAACTGAATGTCATTAAAAAGCGCACTCAAATCAGTATTCTCGGGATTTAACTCTAATCTGCCTGCTTCGATCTTTGACAAATCGAGAATGTCGTTGATGAGGGATAGCAGGTGATTACCGGCATTTAAAATAGATGCATTATATTCCTTTTGTATGTCGGTTAAGGCTTTACTGCCTGCGATTAGTTGAGAATATCCAATAACAGCATGCAGGGGTGTTTTAATTTCATGTGAGATACTGGCCAAAAATGCGCTCTTTGCCTTGTTGGCGGTTTCGGCCAGAATTTTGGCTTTCACAAGTTCCTGGTTTTTCCTCTGAATGGCCAAAGCACCGCCCAGTGCATTGGCGAAATTTTCGAATAAAGCATCCTCGTATTCATGCCAAACCCTAACATCAATACAATCCTCATAACCCAGAATGCCATATACATTACCCTCTTCATACACCGGTAAATAAACGAGCGCTTTACATTGTGTACTGGCAAGGGTAGCGCTGTAGGTTTCGTCAAATTCGGGTTCATTTAGTTTTACCAGCCTTTTTTGACGAATTTCGGAAGCAGCTTGCTGAAAAATGTGGGTTTCAATACCCTTGTCAAGACGGGGAAACAAAATGCCAAGTGGTTTTACCAATGATTGCTCACACCACTCATGTTTTAAACGATAAACATCACTGTTTTCCATTTGTGTATATTCGATGAGATATGCCCTATGATACCCAAGGGCTTTGGCCGTTTTTTCTAGAAAACTGCTCAGCGAACTGTCGAAGTCCGGATTGGTCAATAGTATTTCAGTGGCCAGATTTGCATCTCGGAGCATCACATCTCTTGACTCGAGGCTTTTGCGTGCTTTAATCATTTGTTTGATTACCATTGAAAATAAACCAATTACACTAATAATTACCAGCAAAAAACTAACAAAAATGATGATGCTCGACTCATTTTGGTTTTTCCAGAGGGTATCCGTGTTTACAGAGAAAACTATTCCCATTCTTTTGCCCAAAATATTGACCGGATAGAAAACAGAATAGGCATTCATGTCTTTTTTGGCATGGATGGTATGTTGTAGCGAAGCAGATAGATTATCCTTTAAACTTGATTTAAAAATATCCGTACCATCCGGGGTAAATTCTTCATGTATTTCAGGTTCACTGTATTTGTGATCGAGTATTTGCCCTGATGAGTCGATCACCCAATACCAGGAATTTTTTCCGATGTAAAACTTATCGAAATGATAGGCTAAAAAATCGTTTATGTTGAGATCAAAAGTTATATTGGCAATTAATAATCCGTGCTCGTTTCTGATAGGTTGGGTGTAAGAAATTTGGTTGTTGTGTTCATTTAGTTCAGTATATTTACACAAATCAACTTTTTTTTGAAATAATTGGGGCGCCAATACAGTAAAGTAGTTGTTTTGGTTGCGTTCAAAACTTCGATACAACGAATCATTGAAAATGGTGATTTTTGAAATTAATATTTGATTTCGAGAATAGAAACGTCTGATTCTTTTGATCTCATTATCGACAAAGGGTTGGGTTATTTGTTCGCCATTAGGATTGGCTGTGGTTAAAAAAAAGTCTTTCAGCTCACCGCTGGAAAATTCGTATTTGACCGACTCTTCAAAGGTAATGCTGGCGTCTTCAATACTTTTTCCGCAAAGGATAATTTGCTTGTAGATGAAGTCTGCGGTTTCTTCTCGCTGTTTTTTGTTCACAATCATATATTGTCTCACCGAGATCGCGATGAATACTAACATCAGTACAGCAAGAATATACGACTTATTTTTCATTTGATAATTTCCAATAGATACCAGTTGAGTTCCGGGATATGTGCTGAAATTACGGTCATGTTTTCATGATTAATCTCAATAGGAACTTGGTTTTTATTATTTTTAAGTATTTCAACTGATAAAGCCCTTACGTTGGCCTCTTTGCTAATACTTATGTTGTATTGTTCTTTTCTGTATGTGTCTTGTTTGATGGTTTCGATGTATTTATGGTCGAACAATGGGGGAAATGAAAGGAGTGTAATGGCTCGTTCCTGTGCGGTGACGATAACTCCTGTATTGTCAATGATGAGGGTCAGACTTGAGGGATCGTCGCGCAAATACCGTTGGGCTATCATGTTAATGGTTACGTCGATTCCGGCTACGCCTGCCAAGTCATCTTCAAAATATACAGGAGCAATGGCAGAAACCATCCATCCGCGTCCGGCTGGATCCACGTATGGTTCACCTAACCAAAGAGACTTTTTTTCAGGATTATGCTCTGCATCAGCCAGGTAATAGAAGTTGAACGATGGAATGTCCATTTTTGCCTCATATTGTAACAATACATCGAAATAAGGGTAAATGCGGTTTAGCGAATGTTTATCGTTGTAATACAATTGAACAATTTCAGGGTATTCGTTAACCATCGATTTAAACACACTATCGATGGGTTCGGTGAAATAAGTAATTTTTTTAATATCATCATTTATAGGAATATAACCCGACACAAACAAGGCAGATCCCCCATCATCTAGAGGTTTTAAAAAAACCCCGTTTTCCGCCAACTCGTATTTTTGGGTGTCGATGTTTGGCAGTATTTCGTCCTGATTGCGGTATAGGTTTGTAATTTTGGAGGCCAGTGTGCCCACTTCATTTCTTATGATTTTGAAATCGTTGTTGATATTGACAGCCTTCTCATTCAGAATTTTTTGTCGCTTGATAATCTCTTCTTTTTTAGTGCTACTACAAGCTGAAAACATCGACGCCAAAAGTATCAGTATAATCGTTTTTTTCATTTTTATTCAATTTGGGTAGGGTGGTTTTTTATGAAATTTCTATCTGTAAAAACGCTTATAGCGAGAGCAGTAAAGTTACGAAAAACTTTTTGCTTACCGGGTTTGTGGCTAAGGTTAATTTCATGGGTATATTAAACTCTTTGGTAATCTTAATTTCTTTTTTTGCACTCAAACCAACATTGAAGATGGAAAACTGTTTGGTTCCATACAGATAACTTTCTGTTGGTGTAAAACCTAAAAAAACATTGTAAGTATACTGATTCAGCTTTCCCAAATAGTTTATCTCGAAATAGCTTGAGTAGTTCATGGCTAGCGTATCGTTTACCTGATGATCAATGGGGATGCCATAGATGACTACACCTGCATAAACGGTAAACGGAATTTTATCAGATCCGTTAAAACTTATTGCCAGCTCACCTGCATGACCGGTTGTTTCGTTTTTAAAATCGAAATAATCTTGGTTAAGACCCTTGTATTCAGGAAAGAAGAAGTCGATGACCATGAGTGAGAAATCTTTGTATGTGTATTTGGCATACAAATCAATTTCTTTAAAATTACCCGTAAATTCGAAACTGCTCCAGGTTCCAAAAGTGAATCCTTTGTACGAAAGTTCGCCCCAGGGCTGAATGGCCGGGGCATTGCCTTGGGGCAAACCGCGCCATAAATACGAAGAAACAAAATCGGCACCAATGGAAATGTCGGCTCTAGCTGGTTTCGATTCTTGAGCTGAAACTGTCAATGGTATTCCGATAAATACTGCCAAAATCAGCAATAATCTTGCTTTAGAACATTCCATGATGTATTTGTTTTGGTTAAATATTAAGCCAAAATAAGAAATTCACAGCATAGATCAGGATACTTTAGTGAAATATAAATAAAGATAAGTATGCTAATACAATAATATAACCCTTGGATTTATTTCCTCAAGTAGGTTTTATTTTGTGTTGAGTACTAATGCCAGTATTGTGTTATGTAAAAACAGAGCTCTTTTTATTAATCTTTATCCTTTATTTCTATCGGGATTTCGATGTTTACAATGGTTCCTCTTCCTTTTTTTGTGTCAATTAATAGTTTTCCCATTAGTTTGAGGATGCGGTCCTCAATATTGTGTAAACCAATGCCCTCTTTTGGCTTCTTTAACTCCATTCCAATGCCATCGTCTTCTATGATGATGTTGATGTAGTTTTGGTGCCTGATCAACTGTAGTTCAATCTCGGTTGACTTGGCATGCTTTATGGCATTGAGAAGCAATTCTTGAATGATGCGGTATATTTCTATTTGTAATTTCTCTTCTATATCGTTCCAGCCAATTGTGGGATGAATGACAAGACATATATTGATGTTTGAACGATCGATGAGCTGATTTACATATGCAGTTATGGCTTCCTTTACGGAGGTGTTTTCAAATTCCGGTGGGATTAAATCATGAGAAATAGTTCTGATTTCTCTATATGACTTTTCAATATCCAATAAAATGGTGTTTAATTCCGGTGAAAACATTTTGTCGATCATGTTTTCAAGATAAAGCTTGATACCCATCAAAGAGCCTCCAATGCCATCGTGCAACTCTCTTGAAATCCTTCTTCTTTCTTCTTCTTGTCCATTGATCCGTTGATTTGCAGCATCCAATTCGGCTTGTTTCAAAATTTTGGCAATTTTCTCGTGATGAATGCTTTCGTTTTTTTCGTTGATTTCTTGCGTGCGCACTTTAACCAATTCTTCAAGTTGTTTGTTCCTTAACTTGATAAGCCTGATCCTGTAATTTGAAAACAGCAGGATCAAGAGAATCAAAAGCAACACATAAAATGTAATAGCTACAATGGTTTTCCACCAGGGTGGAGAAATATCAACTATGATGGAAATAGGTTGATTCATCCACATGCCATCCTGATTGGTGGCTTTAACTTGCAAAGTGTATGTGCCATAGGGTAATTCAGTATATTTTGCTTTCCGGTCTTTATAATCAGTATTTATCCAATCTTTATCATAACCATCCAGTTTATAAGCATATTTGTTTTTCTTCGGATTGATATAGTCCAAGACAGAAAACTCAATGGTGAAATTGTTTTGGGTGTAGTCTAGCTGAATTTCTTTAATTTCACTTAGGTCGTTGAATAAAAGACTGTCAACGATTACGCATCTAGTAAAATGCAATTGAGGAGCTTCTGCATCCGCATTAAGGCTGTCGGGATGGAAAAGGATCAAGCCTTTATCTCCTCCAAATATGAGTTCGCCTGAAAAGAGTTTTGTGCTTGATCTTTCGTTGAACTTATTAAAAGCAACTCCATCCTCTTTTTGATATGTTTTAAAAGTGTTTGTTTCCTCATTAAAATGAACCAATCCATCGTAGGTGCTAATCCAATAATTTCCATGATCATCCTCTTGCATATCAACTACATTGTTATTGGGCATTCCATCATTTGTTGTGTAAAGTTTAAAAGTGCCTTTTTTGCTGTTAAATTTGTTTAAGCCTTTATTGGTGCCTATCCAAATTGTATTTCTACTGTCTTCGAATATAAAATTAGCTGTATTACCCTTGTAGCTAGTGCTGTCGTATGGTCTGTCGATATAGTGTTTTACTTTTCCTGTTTTTTGGTTGATCCGGCTGACCGAATTTCCATAATTGTCGGTACCTACCCAAATTTGATTTTCAGCATCAACAAGTGCGCAGGTATATAAAGCTCCATTAATATTGTATTCCTCAGCTTCATCATATCGGGTGACAACCTTAGTTTTTAGATCTATTTTGCAAACACCCAATCCGGTTCCTAAAAACAATTCGTTTTGATCATTTTCCATGATTTTGAAAACCTGATTATTCGATAAACTGTTGGGATTCATTACATCGTAATTCCAGGTTTGAAAATCATTGGTGATAGGATTGTATAAGTTGAGCCCTTCTTGGGTAGCTATCCAGAGATCCCCATGTTTATCGATGTATAAATCATGAATATAATTGTTGCTTAATTTCGAGTTTCGTTTTTGGAAAGTTTTTGTTTCTTTATTTTTAGAAAGTAGATTTAATCCGTCATTCGTGGCTATCCATAGGCTTCCATCGTCATTTAGAGCCAAATCAGTAATGTAATCGCTGCATAGCTCTGACTGGATTTTGACCAATTTAAATTCTCCATTGACCAATAATTGGTTTTCTAATTTGTATAGTCCCATGGGGGTGCCTATCCATAATTGGTTTTGTAAATCGAGTAAAAGGGCTGTTATCATTTGATTTTTTAACAATCCCTTGGGGTCAATGGTTCCCGCCGACCATTTTTCTTCTCCGTTTTTATTGTCGATTAGCAAGATGCCATTGGTCGTACCAATCCACAAATGATCTTTATCTGTTGAATGCGAAAGCCGTGTAATATTGTATTCATTTTTAGTAACTCTGATAATTTTATTTTGACTTTCGGCATACATAAGTAGTCCATGGTTAGTCCCAAAATAAAGAAGCTCATTTGATGCGATGATATCACTAGTCTTTTCATCTTCAAAATAATCTGAAAAACTATAATACCTTGAATCTTGAAATATTCTGGCTAATGAAGGAAGTGTTTTGATTTTATTGTTTAAGTGTTTGCATGTTGTGCCTTTGGCTAAATCATAATGACGAAAATCATTAAACCACAATTTGTTTTTAAAATAGTAAATGATATCTGTCTTGGCCTGATTGTTAATTGAAGGGAAAGCGTAAACTAAATTTGAAAATGCCTCTTTGTTTCTGTCAAATTCGTTCAGTGGTGTACCTGTCCATTGAACCGGAAAAAAGCGATCATTTTTATCCTCGATGAATCCGGTATACCAATCGTCTCCAGATGTTCCTTCATCAGAATTGGATGCATAGTGTTTGAAAGTTCTTGTTTTTGAATCAAATTGATCAAACCCCAAACCACTCCAAAGCCCAATCCATATAACTCCCTTGCTATCTTCAAATAATGCCCTCGCCTGATTGCTAAGTAATGATTTGGGTTCGCCCTTGTCGTGCTCATAATGCTGAAAATTGTTGTTTTTTAAGTTGAATCCATCAATCCCTGCATAAGAGGCTACCCATATATTAGAGTCTTTGGTTTGAATAACATCTAAAACATTATTAGAAGAAATTGTTTTGGTGTTGTTTGCAATATGTTTTATGTGCTTAAAGTGGGCTGTATTTGGATTTGTTTTGGCCAAACCGTTTGCCGTTCCAACCCAAATATTGCCGCGTTGATCAGAATAAATGCTGTAAACCTGGTCGTTGGGAATACTGTTTGTGTTATTGTCGTCATGATTATATTGAGTTACCGTATTTGTTTTGGTATTGTAGCATCCTAAACCAGATCTGTAGCCTCCAAACCAGATGTTGTTTTTTGGGTCTTTAATCATGGCATACATGGATGGTAATCCTAAAGATCGGACAATACCATTCTGAGGAAAATATAAGGTGCCATAGCCATGCATATTTCCCATATAGTAATTTCCGAATTTATCTTTTATAATGGACGTGTGACCATCAGCCATCCCCTTTCGTCCGTTTGTCTCTTCGTAGGTTATCTGTTTGTCTTTCAAATAGGTGAACAAATGAGTATATGGATCGAAGAATGCCGTACTGCTTCCTGTTAAAATCCACATTCCTTCATTGTCTTTTATTATGCCGTAAAAAGGGTATCTGCTAATGGCGTTGCTTGAATAGTGATAGGATTCCCAACTATTAGAGTCTACTTGAAATTGATGCAAATATCCATCAAATGTATCTACCCAGAGGTTTCCTGAAGAATCTGGTAAGAGTGCTTTGATGTGGTTATTTTTCAGACCATTTTCGATGCTGTCTATAGCCAAATAGCGTTCAAAATTCCCCTTGTTCCGATTAAGCTTATTCAGGCCATTGTTGGTAGCTACCCATAAGTTTCCGTTTTTGTCTTCTGTAATATCGTTGATGTAATTATTAGACAAACTGCTGCTGTCATGGGGTTGGTTTCGGAAGATGGTAAACTCATAACCATCAAATTTATTCAAACCATCCTCGGTGCCAAACCACATATAACCAAATCGGTCTTGATAAATAACGCGAACCGTATTGTTACTTAGCCCCTCATCCATGGTATATACATCAAACCTGGTATAATAATCAATAATGGTTTTGGTTCCTTTTCGAAAATACTCCTGTTCTTGAGTTATTCCAGACGCATTGAACAAGTAGAAAATGAGTAATATAAGAAAAAACTTACCTGAGGTCATTTTGCAGCTTCTTTGTAATTAAATGAGCATCTAAAAATAACTATTATTTAGTTGATAGTGTATTCATAAGTTGTGAAGAGGTGTTTTTATTCGATTAACGAAATCCAACCACATGAACACCTGAATCTTCCGGGTGTTGTTATTTGATGAGACATACAATAGTTGTCATAGAAATCCTGGCCTTCATCCATGGGGATAATGGTTTTGTTACATAAGGGACAAGTCCCGTCAGGGTTTAATTTTCTTGGTAATTCTTCGCTTCGAGCTGATATGCTAAGGTTGCGAACAGAACAGGTAACTCCCATTCTCCTTGGTCTGGAAAAATCCGCCATATTGTATCATTTTTAAGCCGGTAAATATTATACAAGAAGTATAAAAGCAAAAATAAGTGCTCAATATTGAATATTTCTACCCCTTTTCCGTGTTTTTAAAACACAGGGTTTTCCGTGAGTTTTAATGTTGGAAGGAGGCTTTTATGGAAGGGTGATGGTAATAAACTGAAAAAATGTCTTGAGTACAGCGTTTGTCTGCCAACCAGGTTTTTCAATCTGGTGGTCTGATAGAAGATTCCGTCTCGGAACTAATCAATCAACATGCGTTCCATCGCTTTCTTAATCAGCCCAACCACATTTCTTACATCAAATTTCAGAAACAAATTCTTTCGATGCGATTCTACAGTATTCGGACTTAGGGATAATTGCTCGGCTATTTCGTTTGTAGTAAGCTCGTTGGCGATTAAATTTAAAATTTGCTTTTCTCTTTTGGTAAGTGCAATATCATCATATTTTGAATGTGTCATTGCGGGGTTTTTAATAGAATTCAAAATGCTGGAATAAACATCCTTTGAATAAAAAGGTTCTTCATTTAAAGCCCCTCGAATGGCTTCTTCAATATCTTGTTTAACTGAGTGTTTTGAGATGATACCTTGGGTATTTGAGTTGATAATTTTTTGTATTACCCAACTGTTAATGTGCATGGTACAGGCAATCACTTTTGTTTCAGGAAAATCTAGTTTTAGGATCTTGAGCAATTCAAAACCATCCATTTCAGGCATGTCGATGTCTGTGATTACCAAGTCCACTTTATTTGCTGCTATAATATCCAGGGCTTCTTTTCCTGATGTGGCCTTTCCTACTACATGACAGTTTTTTAGTTTTCCAATGTACGAGACCAACCCGTCTAAGGTGATGTCGTGATCGTCGATGATAACAATGTTCGTTAAACTCATGTTGTTGCGGTTCTTGATCGCTTAATTCCTTTTAAGTATTATCCTGTAATTAATTTTGCATGTAATGGTTGGTGATCGCATTGGTGTTGAAGTGTTATTTTTCTTCTTCGTTATATTATCATGGATTTGTTAACCATTGAAATGTTTGTTTCAAAGATAAGAAAAACTATGTATTAACGAAAAAATGCGGGTCTTGACTGAAACATGTTGTTTGAAAAAAGCCGAATTGTGATCAAAAAACCAAGATTATGTGCCGGGTAGTTATTTTTTTCTGTTATGATTCCGAAAAAGCTAATCCCACGGGTTTCTCTTCAATGAATTCCATGATCTGTTTAATCGACTCATCGGAATCCATACCAATCCACAACAGGTGCCCCCACTCATTATTTAACCCGATAAGTATAGAATTTGATATCCATTTCTTTGCATGTTCAGCGTGTATAAATGAAACACTATTGTCGTTTTTGCTGTGAATAATAAGTGTTGGACAATTGATCTCAGAAAGAATATTGTCATTAATATGATGATCAATGTCGCTTATAAATCCGGATTTTGAGTTAAAGTGTTTAAATGTGGTCAGTAACTCTATAATGTCGCGTTTTGCCAATTTGTGAAGCTTGTTGGTTGTAAACTGAGGATAGAAACTTTTGGCTATCGTTTTGGGGAATATGCCGGAAAATAACTTAATCGTTCCCCAAACGATTTTCTCGGTTCTTGGGTTGAAGAGTATTTTGGCGGTTTTGTATATTCCCCCTTTCTTGTCAAGCCAATCTTTTGATACAGCCGAGGCTAAAATTAGTTTTTCAACTCTTGCAGGATAACCACCGGCTAATTCTATAGCTGTTAACCCTCCAGCAGAAATGGCATATATAATTACTTTTTCAATGTTTAAACTGTCGAGCAACGAAATCATTAATTCGGCAGTAGTTTTAGGAGATATATTTTTTCCTAAGGGTGTATTTCCATATCCGGGCCGTGAGGGCGTAATTAAACTGTATTTTTTAATGTCAAATCCTTTATGGAATAGGGTTTCTCTACAATTTGAATGTCCCCCGTGTAAAAACAAAATTGGTTTTCCTATGCCGGAGATGGAGAATTCAACTTTTCCGTGATTAGTATTGATGGTTTCAATTCTCATGTTTAATTTGTTGATTGTGTCTAGCCATCAAAGGATTCGATTTGCGATATAAAACTAGATTTCTTTTTACTAGTTGATGATCCCGAATTCTCTTTACATTGCCTTATTCGGCTGTTTGATGACCTTCATGATGGATGTTTTTTTAGAATGGATACGTTTCAGCTAATTTTTATTTTTTTTTTGAAACTTGATACTTTTTAGCATAACTCTCGATTAGCAAATCAAGTTCAGATTCATTAATTGGTTTCGAAATGTAATCGTTACACCCCACATTGATTGCCTTTTCTCTGTCGCCAGTTAGTGCAAAGGCCGTCTGAGCAAGAATAACAACCTCTTTATTGAATTGTCGTATTTTCCGGGTTGCTTCATATCCATTCATGTCGGGCAACTGTATGTCCATGAGAATTAAATCAATATCCGGGTTATTCATGCAGGTTTCAACGGCTTCTATTCCTGTGCTTACAATGGCTATTTTTCGAGTAAATTTCTCGATTAAAATAGAAATTAACTGTTGCGATGCTTCATCATCTTCAACAATTAATATGTTAAGTCCTGCTTCGATGCCTTTTCTTTCAACGATTTTACCTTTGTTTGAAGCTGCCGATTTGGGCTTCGTTTCAGCTTTGTTTTCCAGTGTAAAATAAAATGTTGATCCAATGCCTTCTTCAGACTCAACCCACAATTCCCCCCCAAGCATTTCAGCGTATGCTTTTGATATGGCTAACCCCAATCCTGAACCCTGTACAGCCATTTTGTCCTCAATATCTGCCTGGACAAAACGATCAAAAATTGCATGTAGTCTATCTTTGGGTATGCCAATTCCAGAGTCTTTTACGTAAAATACCAGGTCATTTGCATGGGTATCTTTTTTTAAACAATAACCGAATTCAATGAAGCCTTTTTCGGTAAATTTAATCGCATTCTTGATGAGGTTAGTTAAGATTGAATTGAACTTTTCCGGGTCGGTAATAAGCTTGTTATTCTGATCGGAAATATCATTTTTCAGGATCAGTTGAATTCCTTTTTTGGCTGCTTCAGGGATAAAAAAGGAATGTAATTCTTTTAATTGTACTTCTATATCCACCTCCGAAAGGACCAGTTCTACCAGGTTTGCTTCAATTCTTGAAATGTCGATAATATCGTTCACTGTACTCAACATGCGTCCACCACTTTTTTTGATAATATCGAGATACTTTTGTTGTTTTTCAACGGTAAGATTGGGTTGCTGAAGAAGGGAGGTGAAACCCAGGATTCCATTCATGGGTGTGCGTATTTCGTGGCTCATGTTGGCAAGGAATGCTGATTTTAAACGATCACTCTCTTCAGCGCGATCTTTTGCTTCATAGAGACTTTTCGTTCTCTCTTTAACCTTAATCTCAAGCTCTTCATTTAATTTAATGAGCAGTAAGTTTGATTTTTTTTTGGTTCTATATTGGAAATAAATGAATAAGGAGGAACTTACCATCAGGAATAAAAGCGCGATATAAATTGTTTCAGAAGTTCTTTTTTTCTGAATAAGTAGATTTTTTTCTGACTTTTCTTTCAATTGAAGTGCTTGTCTTTTATCTGCTTGTTCAATGGTGAAATCACGCTCAAGCTGATTTATTTCGGCGAGTTGTTTTTCGTCGAGTATAAGGTGTTCTATTGAAGAGTACTTTTTGAAATAATCAAGTGCTTTTTTATAATCTTGTTGTATTTCAAATAATTCACCCAGCCAATGATAATCTTCGAGAATGACTTTTTTTAAATTGATTTCAGTGGCAATCTGAAGACTTCTTTGAAAGAAATCATAAGCTGTGTTGTATTGCCCAAGCAAAGTGTAAATACGGCCGAGATTTTTTAAATTTACTGATTCCAGATTTCGTGTTTGATAACGTTTGCTTTCTTGAAAGGCCAAATTGTAATAATATAAAGCGCTATCGTATTTAAGTGTAGTTCTATATACATTTCCAATATTGTTTAATGCAGCACAATGCCTCTCTTTTAGGGGTAAATTATCGGGTGGAATAGATAATGCAGATTTGTAGTAAAATAAGGCTGAGTCAATTACTCCTTTATACCAGTAGTATGTTCCAAGTGAGATGTAGATGCTTGAGATGGAAATGCTTTTTTCTTTTATGGCAATGCTCAATGCTTTTTTGTGGTATGTCAAGGCTTCTGTGTCATTTCCTAGCTGGCGATTTATGATTCCCAGATTATTTAAAACATTGATTAAGCCATGTTTATGATTTTCTTGCTTTAATAATTCATATGCTTTTGTATGGTATTCAAGGGATTTTTGTTGCGAACCATGGTACCTGAAAATTGTACCTAAATGATCCATGGATACGGCAATACCTGTTTGATTTTGAATCGATTTAAAAATTGTATAAGCGGTTAAGAATGTTTCGAAGGCCTCGTTGTTCTCCCCTTTGTTTTCTTGCATGATTCCGAGTGTCAATAGCATGTTTGCTAGTTGAGTTGAGTCATTTGTAAGTAGGGCACTATCTACATATTGTTGGGCTAACGACACGGCATCTTCATAACTATTTAGGAGGTATAACGAGTATAAGTTTTCCGTTGCAAAATCAAGATTGTTTGCGCCCATTTCTTGAAACAAAAAATGGTCAGAATAAACGGACTGTTGAGGATACAAACCAATCAAATTTGACATGAAAAAAATCAACAGTAAATATTTTTTCCAATATTTCATGAGACATGTTTATTGTGATTACCCATTGCGATATAGTTAATTATATTTGAGAAGAGAATGATGTATAGCTTATTAATAAACACCAGCATCGCATAACTAATGGTGAAATTGAATACATGAGAATTAATTCAGCATATGTAGGTGAGTGCTGTATAATCTTTTAGAACCTTATAATCGGTTGCCGCTCCAGGTTTCAAAAAGTGTACTGCTTTTCACCCTTATCCTTTTAAGGTGACGAAATTAGTTTATTTGATTGGGTTTTGACGATTTGATCATTACAAATGTTTATTTTTTAATCCGGGATACTTTTTTGCATACTTTTTTATTGCTGAATCCAGTTCGGCTTTATTTATCGGTTTCGAAATGTAATCAGTACACCCCATGCTTATCGCTTTTTCTCTATCACCGGATAATGCGAAGGCTGTTTGAGCGAAAATAATGACTTCTTTATTGAATTGTCGAATCATTCGCGTTGCTTCATATCCATTTATGTCGGGCAATTGTATATCCATGAGGATTAAATCAATGTCCGGGTTTCTTCGACAGGTTTCAACCGCTTCTGATCCGGAGCTCACTTTTATGCTTTTTCTTGTAAACTTCTCAAGCAGAATGGTAATCAAATGCAGTGATGTTTCGTCATCTTCAACAAGTAAGATGTTAAGCTTTTCATGTAGGCTATTTTTCTCGACGATCTGGCCCTTGCTTTCTGCAATGGAATTTGACTTGGCCTCAATGGTGTTCTCCATGGTAAAATAAAATGTAGATCCTTTGCCTTCTTCCGACTCTAACCAGAGTTTTCCTCCTAGCATTTCTGCATAGGCCTTAGAAATGGCTAGCCCCAGTCCTGAGCCCTGCCGGGCCATTTTATCTTCAATATCTGCCTGAACGAAACGTTCGAAAATGGCTTGATGTCTGTTTTTGGGTATGCCAATTCCAGAGTCTTTTACATAAAAAATCAGCGTACCTGCGTCGGTCTTCTCCATTATACGATAACCAAATTCAATAAAGCCTTTTTCGGTATATTTTATTGCATTTTTGATTAGGTTGGTTAGGATAGAGTTGAATTTTTTAGCATCAGTAATCAATTTATTATTCTGATCAGAGCGGTCATTTTTTAGTTTTAGTTTGATTCCCTTTTTTGCCGCTTCAGGAATAAAAAATCTATGTAGCTCTTTCAGTTGATCCTCAATATTTACCTCCGATAGTAAAAGTTCTGCCAAACCCGATTCAATTCTTGAAATATCAATAATGTCGTTTACCGTATTTAACATGCGGTTGCCACTTGTTTGGATAATTTTGATATATTCCTGCTGTTCGGTACCGGTAAGGTCGGGCTGCTGAAGAAGGTTCGTAAACCCTAAAATTCCATTCATCGGTGTACGGATTTCATGACTCATGTTGGCCAGAAAGGCCGATTTCAGGCGGTCGCTTTCTTGAGCTTTTTCCATGGCGGTAATTAATGCTTGTTCTGTTTTTTTGCGTTCGGAAATATCAGACGAAACGCCAATGACACCCATTATATTATGATTTGTGTCAAGCATGGGAGACATATTGAGCATGATAGGAAACGAACAACCTTCCTTGTTTTTTACAATGAGTTCACCTGTCCAGCTTTGGCCCTTTGTGAGCAAATTAATAAATATGGTGGCTTGTTCTTTAGGGGATGAGGCAGGAGTAATTTCTTGAATGCTTTTACCAATTACTTCTTTTGATTTCCACCCATATAATTTTTCAGCTGCCAAATTCCAATAGGTGATTGCACCTTCAACATCAGTTGCAACAACAGCTTCTGATATCTGGCTGAGTAGATTAGCTTGGAAGGTAAGCTTTTCTTCGGCATCTTTTTGGGCAGTAATATCAGTAGCAATCCCTTCGATGGCATATGGGTTCCCTGCTTCGTTATATATTAGCACATTTCGCTGTTCGGTCCAGATTGCCTTACCGTCTTTACGCACCCAACGCAGAATAACGGGTTCTCCCTTTGTTTTTTGCATGGCATCTTCGAGTAAGATCCTGTCATCGGGATGCACCATTTTAAATCCCAGATCGGGATCGTTATAGTGGTCTTCGGGACTATAGCCTGTAATTTCATATACTACAGGGCTTACATAATCGAATTTGAATGAAGGCTGAAGCAGTATCCTATATATTATGGCTGGCGAATTTTCGGATAAAGTACGGAACTTCTCTTCGCTTTCTTCTGCTTTTTGTTTGGCAGTAATAAGTTGTTGCCTAACTTGCTTTTGCTCGGTAATATCAATAATAGAAGTAATAAAGTATAAAGGCTTATTTTCATTATCTCTTTGCAAGGTGGTACTGATATCCACCCAGACGATATCGCCATTTTTTTTGATATATCTTTTTTCCCACCTTTCAAAATTCTTTTCACCAGATAGGATTGAATTAGAAATAGATATATTCGCTTCTATATCGTCGGGATGGGTAATGGACTGCCATTTTAATTTTGACAACTCTTCTTGTGAGTAACCTACAATTTTGCAATAAGCCGCATTGGTCTTTATGCAGCCATCAAAGTGAGTTATAGATTTTCCATCCGTTGAGTTTTCAAAAATATTTCTGAATTTCTCTTCACTCTCAACAATGGCTTCTTCAGCAATTTTACGCTCAGTAATATCCTGAACAAAACCAATGGCTTCTATTGGTTCTCCAGTTTTATTATATGAAATTTCGGCTTTTTCACGTACCCAT
>JBFHGX010000074.1:0-18751 GCA_041582875.1 Bacteroidales bacterium
GTAAAGGCCACCAAGCGTGTTTGGGGAGTCATCAACTTATCCAATGCTTCCAAATCGAGATCAAAGGTCAGGGGATTAACTTCCCAAACCTTGACGACAATACCTGATTTCACCATTTCCATCCAAGGGCCAATATTGGCTACATGATCCATGTTGGTGACGATGACTTCATCACCCGGCTTCAATAGTTGACGATACGATCTGGCCAAATTTTGCACCAAAGCAGTAGTAGATGAACCCAAAACAACTTCTTCTGTTCTTGTGGCATTGATGGCTTGTGCCCACAACGATTGCGCTTCGTCTACCCTTGTACCCGACTGCTGCGAAATAGGGTAGGATGCTCCCAATTGCACGTTGGTATGGTACAGATAATCTGAAATTTCATCACCCACCTGTCGGGCTACCTGGGTTCCGCCTGCATTATCGAAAAAAGCAAAACCGCCTGATAATCCCGGAAATTGTTGACGTATCCATTGAGTATTGAGTTGTGTCATGGTAGTTGGTCTTAAAAAAAACTTTGGCCAGCCATTATAGCATTGTATTCATCTACTGCAAAGTTCTAAATAAATCGCTATCAATGGATGAACAAACCTGAACATGCCAATTTTGTTTAATGTTAACCATTCTGTTTGTTAATAATGTTCAAAAAATAGTCAACGTCACAGAGAATTTTAGTTATTTTCACCAATGAATTTTCAATTTACAAAACACTTATAATCAATCAATAACAAATTATTATGCTCGGACTCAGAACCATCGGCTACTTGGTAGAAGATCTGCAAAAGGCCAAACTTTGGTACGCAAAAGCCTTTAAAACGCAACCCTATTTTGATGAGCCTTACTATGTTGGCTTTAATATTGGCGGATACGAATTGGGCTTGTTACCCAACGAACATCCCGAAATGGTAAAATCAGACAATATTCTGGGCTATTGGGGCGTGGATGATATTCAAAAGGAATACCAATTGCTTCTGGAATTGGGCGCTACAGAACACGAAGCTCCCCACAGCGTTGGCGAACCACTCATGGTGGCCAGTGTAAGAGATCCGTGGAATAATGTCATTGGTTTGATCTATAATCCGGCATTTAAACTGCCATTAAAAGCCCTTTAAAGATGTCGGATCAGTTTTTCGAAGAACAGATTTACAAGGGCGTCGACCTTTCAAAAAGCGGATTACCCTCAGGTAAATACGAAGAATGCACTTTCGTGAATTGTGTTTTTACCCATGCTTTGTTAGCAGGAATTAAATTCTCTTCGTGTACATTTGAAAATTGCGACCTCAGCTTGTCGAAAACCGTAGGAACTGCATTTCAGGATGTTTTGTTTAAAAATTGTAAACTCTTGGGGATGCATTTCGAAGAATGTAATCCATTCTTACTTTCCATGAATTTCGAAAAATGCCAGCTAAACTTATCAAGTTTTTATCAGTTAAAACTGAAAAAAACCATGTTCAGGGATTGTAGTTTGCACGAAGTTGATTTCGTTGAAACGGATTTAAGCAATTCAAATTTTGACAATTGCGATTTGTTGGGGGCCATGTTTGATAATTCTATTTTGGAGAAAGTGGATTTTAGATCAGCTTACAACTACAGCATCAATCCGGAAGCCAACCGAGTAAAAAAAGCTAAATTCTCACATGAAGGACTTGCGGGATTGTTGGGCAAATATGACCTTGTGATTGAACGGTAAATGATATAGAACGCTGATCTTCATGATCTTCATGATTTACGCTGATTTTTCACTTAGAAACATTGGGACTAAAATTTTGTTTGGGGCTCCGCTAGGAGCCAAATATGGGTAGAAAGATTATTGTTTCGTTTATCTCGTCCCGGATGGGACGATACAATCCTGCGAAAACATCCTTTTCTACCCAAATGCTTACCCTATGGAAAAAATTAGTTTCTTAATTTACATCATTCTATTTGATGATAATTTGTTTGCTAATTTTGTGACATCAGCATAAAAAACCGATCCAACGATCTAATCATATTTGATCATGACAATCATGACAATCTGCGTTCAATCAACATAAAACTGTTATACAACTCAAATGAATAATACATCAGCTATCGAAAACATCCGCGAGGCATTGCGCCAGCATTCAAGCGAAAAAACCAGACAAAGTGCACAACACTTTTTTAAGGAATCGGTTCGCTTTTACGGCGTAAAATCTGCTGACATTCACAAAATAAGCAAAATACACTTTAAGCAGATTGAGAATCCCACCAAGGAAAAAATCTTCGCCATGTGTGAGATGCTATGGCAATCGGGTATTATGGAAGAAAGTATTGTGGCCTGCAATTGGTCGTATCAAATGCGCAAGTTTTATGAGCCCAAGGATTTCTACATTTTTGAGAAATGGATCAATCTGTATGTCACCAATTGGGCCGCTTGCGACACCTTTTGTAACCATACCGTAGGAACACTCATCGAAAAACACCCTCAATTTCTTAAAAATCTGAAAAGCTGGGCAATGTCGCCTAATCGCTGGATGCGACGAGCGGCGGCAGTGTCTTTAATAGTACCTGCCAAAAAGGGTGAATTTCTCCCTGAAATTTTTGAAATCGCCAACCTGATGCTGCTCGACACCGACGACATGGTTCAAAAAGGATATGGCTGGATGCTTAAGGTAAGCTGTCAGCATCATGAAAAGAAGGTATTCGACTTTGTGATGCGCAACAAAAAAACAATGCCCCGAACTGCGTTAAGATATGCCATCGAGAAAATGCCTGAAGGGCTCCGCAAAGAAGCCATGAAAAAAGGATAGTATAAAAGGGCCGTATAACATCTGCATCAATCTGTAGGTTTCACTATCCTTGATAGTGTATTATTTATATATTTGACAAATACTCCTTACATAAATAGATGAAAAAAATACTGGCCATCGATGATAACCGGACCAATTTGTTGTTAATCAAGGACAATTTGGTACGAAAAATGCCAGAATGTGAAGTTACCACCTGTTTATCTGGCAGTGAAGGAATAAAAATAGCCAAGAATGAACAGCCTGATGTAATACTATTGGACATTCTGATGCCGGGCATGGATGGATATCAGGTTTGTGAAATACTTAAATGCGACCCTAACACGAAAAACATCCCCATTCTTCTTGTCTCCGCACTTGGAAACAATACTGATGACCGGATAAAAGGGTTAAATCTTGGGGCAGATGCTTTTATTTCGAAACCCTTCGAACCACTTGAATTAATAACCCAGATTCGTGTTTTACTGAGGATAAAAAGTGCCGAAGATTTATTGCGCAAACAAAACCAGCAACTTGAAGTTTTTATCAAAAAGCAAACCATTGACTTTAATAATAGTGAATCCAGATATCTACAAATATCAGAATATGCGCGTGAATTTTTTTGGGAGGTAGACACCCAAGGCAGGTATACCTATGTCAGCGAAGTTGTCGAGAATATTCTGGGGATTGAAAACCATCAAATAATTGGCAAAAAAGATCTTTTTAACTTTCCTGAAACCACCTACAAAGAACTGGTAAAACAATCATTAATAGATGTTTTTGAAGAAAGAAACAACTATAATGGAGTTGAATTATTTTGTTTTGGTGAAGCAGGTAAAAAAACCTGGTTAACACTAAACGGTTTTCCCATCTTTGATAATTCCTCGAACTTCATGGGCTATAGGGGTGTTACACAAGATATTACCGAACGAAGGCAAGCGGAAGAAGATCTTGAGAAAAGTCATCAAGAAATCGTAAGCTACCAAACAAAACTTAAACTATTAAACAGGGAACTCATTATTGCAGAGGAAAAAGAGCGACGGCGTATTGCCGAATATCTTCATGACGGTATCGGGCCGGTGCTATCGCTGGCACACATCAAATTATCGTCACTATCAAATAAAAATCTCCCACCTGAGATTCAAAAAACAATCGGCGAATGCGCAGGAAACATTAATACCGCTATCATCCAATCCCGGTTGCTTACTTACGACCTAAGTCCCCCTATTTTATACGAACTCGGACTTATTCCCGCCATCCGTTGGAAACTTGACTCCATAAAAAAAGACAGTCATCTGGATTATTCAATAAAAGGTGAAGAAACTGATATGAAGCTAAATAACGACACTAGGGTTCTTGTATATCGCGTCATTTGCGAACTTCTTTTAAATGTGATTAAACATGCTCAGGCCACACATATCAAATTTAAAATATCCAAAGATGACAAACAATACCATTTTTATGTGATCGATAATGGATGTGGGTTTAATTTTGATCTCAAGTCAAATTCAGAACTTTCCGGCGGCCACGGATTATTCAGCATTAACGAACGTCTTGACTCTATGCAGGGAAGTTTACATTTTAAATCATCAGAAAAATCGGGAACTTCTGCCAAAGTAAGTATCCCAATAAACTAAAAGATTATGCCAATAAAAATATTAATCGCCGACGACCATCAATTGTTTCGTGAGGGACTAATAACGCTGCTGTCTGATGCTTCAAACATCGAAATTGTTGCTGAAGCAGAAAACGGAAAACAGGTGATTGAAAAAGCAAAAAAACTTAATCCTGATTTGGTGATTATGGACATTGGCATGCCATTAATCAATGGCATTGAAGCAACAGGAATATTAAAAGTAGAATTACCTCATATTCGTGTAATTGCGCTAACCATGCATTCTGAAAAAAACTATATCAAAGGAATGCTTGAAGCCGGGGCCTATGGATATTTATTTAAAAATTGTGCGTATGAAATCCTGATTGAAGCAATAAACACGGTTTATGCGGGCAAAAAATACCTGAGCGACGAAATTACCGAAGTCATCCTTTCCGATTATCTGGGGAAAGATAAAATTGTACCCATTGATGAACAACAACTTTCTGACCGTGAACTCGAAATATTAAAACTAATCGCCGAAGGTAACGCCAGCCGAGAAATCGCAGAAATGTTGTTTATTAGTGTGAAAACGGTGAACACACACAAGCAACATCTGCAAGAAAAACTAAACCTTAACTCAACGGCAGATATTGTTAAATACGCCATTAAAAAAGGAATCATTTCCTTGTGGTAGAAGGGCTAACACTACTCAAATTAAATTGATAAAAACCAAATTTCCTATTTGGCTTAATGCCGAATCAAATCTGGTAAGTTGACATGGGTTTGAAGGTGGAAAAATCAGTTTTTCGCACCCTAAGTTCAGTATTTTGGCTATTTATAAAGCTGAAGAATGTTTCTACCTTTACCCCAAATAATTATTCGCATGCACGGACTTATTCATACAGTCAGCTTTACCCTATTGTTTATGCTTGTTTCATTAATAAATATTAATGTACAAGGGCAAACTCAACCGTCCAGTGAACAATCATTAATTTTGGGAATCCCCGTAGTTTCTCTGATCAATTTCGCCGTTAACGACAACCAGGTGATCACCTATAGTTATTCCAGTAATGAGCCCAATAATGTGGAGCAAATTATTACCCCGAATACCAAAGACAACACCTGGCTTAACTACTCATCTATTGTCAATTCCGGTTCAACAAATTATATCACCGTAAGTATTAGTTCAGGGAGCTTGCCTGCCGATGTAAGTTTAAAAGTAATTATTAGTGAGGATGTGGGAATGGGCTCCGGACTTGTTGGAACCCCTGTGGGCGAAATCACACTGACTTCCTATCCACAAAATATTATCGTAAACATTGGCAGTTGCTATACGGGGTATGGCGTCAACAGCGGACACCGCCTGACCTATGTATGGGAAAATCCCGAAAGTTACAACTACAGTAACAGCTTCGAGAATGGAGAACCCATTGCCGTTACCTACACCATCACTTCTACTGAATAAAGAAATCATGAAAAGTAAAAGATTAATTATTTTCATTTTTTGTATCACTACGTTGGTTGCGCCTAAGGTTTATGCCCAGGTATTCACAGCTGGCGATCAAATAACTTTGAACATATCAGAATATGCATTAATCGACAGCAACCATGCTCCAGTGGTACTCACTATGGAAAGCACTGAAGCAGGAGCACCTGTTACTTCTGTATCTAACTCAGACCTGTTTATTAAAATATCATCAATTGTCCCCGGTGGCACCGACCGTGAATTGACCGCCAGAATTTCCAGTGGAACCGTACCAGCAGGAACCACCCTCACCCTGATTTCGGCCAACTGCACTACAACAAATAGTGGAGGAGCTTTGGGAACAGCGCTTTCCCCTGCAATTACATTATCGAGTGTTGATCAATTCCTAATCAGGTACATCGGAACCTGTTATACCGGTACTGGAAACAACGATGGATATCAAATGACCTTCACCTGGTCGCCCATCGACCTAACAACCAACTACAGCCTGATATCTTCTGACTCCTATAATATAACAGTCGTATTTACACTTACCGCCCATGATGGCAACTAGAGTGCATCATAGTACTTAGCTCTTACAAGGTTTTCAGAATCCAATTTACCTCCCTCAGCTTTTATGAAGTTTAATTCAGCTTTTGTGAAGTCCATTTCAGCAAGTGGCCTATAGTTTCTGGAAAATAGCCCCGTATCTTTGTATCAGAAATTAATTAGAAAGAAACCAAAATCACACTACTATGAAAAAATTAATACTTATCACTGGGATACTGAGCATATGTTTATTAATAAATGTGAATATTTTCGCTCAAGGAACTGCTACTTCAAATCAGGAATTAACCATGGGAATTCCAGAAGTATTATTGATCAACGCGGTAAATGATGCGGGTGTAACAGGTGCTGTTTCTCTTGAGTTAACAGCCACTGTAGCGGGTAATGCCATTTCAGGTGGCGAGGGAACCAGTTACGCTCAGGTATCATCCATCATTGCAACAGGTGAAACTCGAAATATTACCGCCGCTGTAACAGGAGTACCTGCCGGAACGGCACTTTCAGTAAGTACTGCTGTTCCAGCTAGTGGTAACCAGGCCGGAACATTGGGCACAGGAACCTCAGACGTATCGTTAGTAAACTCAGCTGCAGCCTCAAATATCGTTACAGGTATAGGTAGCTGTTACACCGGTACAGCAGCCGGCGATGGCTACTCACTTGCCTGGACCTGGGACGCTGGAGCAGCTGGTGATTACGGATCGATTGTTGCCACTGTTGGAGCAACAGCAACCGTAGTTTTAACCATTACTTCCGGACAATAAATAAATTATTAATTGATAATAACAGTAACAATAGATTAATTTGAGTATTTAGTAAATTAATAGGGGAAGACGGGCTTTCTTCCCCTATTTTATTTGAGGCTCAAATTAGCCACAACACTGCAAAAGCTTAAGAAAATAAGCTATAAATATTTGATTTATTGGCTAATTATTTGTAATATTGACAAATAAATATAACAGTTTAGGATATGAAAACATTAAAATTACTCCTCGCTTTTTTTCTTATCGCATTAATTCCATTGTTTTCGTCAGCCTCCATTGAAGTTGTGGGAAGTCTGCGGCATATTCACACAGGTGAAAAGGGTGATGTGTACAAGGGTGAAATAAAAATTCAAAACAGTGGAACCGATAACCAGGAAGTAAAAATCTACCAAACTGACCTACTCTATAACTACGAAGATTTCACCTATTATAACGACCCTATTTCTCACGACCGATCAAATGCCAACTGGATAGCATACAGTCCTAAAACCACCATGGTAGCAGGCAATTCAACATCTTATATACAATATGAAGTAACCATACCTGTTAGCGATACCATTTTCGGGACCTACTGGAGTGTGCTCATGGTTGAAGGGGTTAATCCCATCGACCCGGCCCAGGAAGGGCAATTTAACATCAATACGGTTACCCGTTATGCCATACAAATCGTCACTGAAATAACTGATCCGGGCAAGGGTAAATTGGAGTTTCTCGATCCTATTCTGATAACCGAAGGCGACCAGCTATTTTTAGCTGTCGACATGATCAATACAGGGGATCATTATATTGTTCCGGACGTTTCCATGGAACTGTTTGACGAGTCAGGTAATTCCATCAAGGTTTTGATGGCGCCAAAAAAGGGTCTTTTCCCAAGCACATCAGCACGTTACAGATTTAACCTGGAAGGAATTGAAAGCGAAAAAACCTACCAAACTGTAATTGTGGCTGCCGGCGAAGGAGAAGATGTATTTGGACTGGAATACACCTTATTTTTCTAAATCAACCATTTTTTCAGAGCCTGTTTTTAACTGATCAGGCTTTCGTATAACACTCCTACCAAGCTCAAGTTAATCGCATTGGTAGCAAATAAAGTATGTAAATGTGGAAAACCATTTCAGTATTTACAGCACTTCTATCCCTATCGTTGACTTTATACTCTACCACTGATGGTTTCGAAATCAGGTTAGTCAATAAAAGCAAGATAGAACTCAATCCGGGCTCCAATGCCAACATGGCCATTTGGTTGGTAAACAGCACAGATTTAGACAAAGAGTTTTTAATAAAAATCAATACTCCATTAGGAATTAGTCAGCTCACTGATTATTCATCTGTTATTGTGGAACGGAATAGCAAGCAATTGAAAATATTTAGCTTTTACGTAAATGAATCAGCAAAGGTTGGCGATTACTCCATTGGCATCGAGGGGTTTGATAAAGAAGACAATGTGAAGTTTGGACTGATAAATATCCCCGTTTATGTAAAACCAAAATACGAACTATTAACAAAAGTGATGAATGCCCCCGACTATGTTTTTTCGGGAGATACGGTTAGTGTGCGGTTTATGGTTCAGAATTTATCCAATACAAGAGTAAATGTACTCGCCAACATCACCAACTCCAAAATATCCGAAACAAAAAAACTTACCCTTGAACCCGACTCTTCAGCATTTTTTCGGATTACCATGAGTACCACAGAAGACATCTCTACCTATACCCGCAACGGAATAAGCTTATCCGCTTCTTTACAAGAATGCCCTGAAACAATCAGTGAGACTTCATGCGTTTTTGATGTGATCCCTTCAAGTAAAATTAAATTCGATTCGTACAATCGTATTCCTACCAAGATAACCGGATTGTTTGTCACCAATAATCAGACCGGCGAGCGGCTTTATGGCTATATGTTTGACATTGCTGGTTCGGGGAAAATATCTCACCGAAAAAACCGATCCATAGCTTTTCATTTACGCGGCCCGAACCGTCAGGGAAACCCCATCCTGGGGCAAACGGACGAATACAATCTCCGTTATTCATCTCCTCATTCCAAAGCTGCCATTGGTGATAACACCTATAGCTTGACAGACTTAACCGAAGGATCGAGAAATGGACGTGGTCTTGAATATGAACACATCCTTAAAAAAACAAGCTTTGGCGCTTTTGTCAATTTCCCACGATTTTACCCTGAATTGCAACGCGTGGCCTCCGTTTACGGTAGTTACTTTATCGAAAAGAAAATAGCGCTTAAGCTGGGATATCTAAACAAATTATATGTAAATGATAGTGCTGCACAATTGGGCACCATTTCGGGAAAAAGCAGTCTGTTTAGTTGGGGCGATGTGTCCTTTGAGTATGCCATGGGCATGGCCGGTGGAAAAACCACCAAAGCCTATTCAGGAGATATTAGAATTCACTTTTCGCGTTACAGGCTTTATGTTACCTATACCCATGCCGATCAATATTTTCCCGGGTACATGTCTAATTCTCAATACGTTTCATCTGGAATAAGTGCAGCGCTGTTTAAAAAGATCAATTTGTCGATAAACTACAATTTTAACCATACCAACATAGCTTTAGATACCATGTTTGCCAATGCACCCTATAGCAGCAATATGAATGCTTCCCTTGATTATTCCTTTAACTACAACCACTCCATCAGCCTAGGGGTAAACATGAATTCAAACGAAGACATGAGCATGCCCAAACAGTTTAATTACAAAAAGTACTCTGGAAGAATCAGTCTTAGAAACCGCATAAAAAACCTGGGTATCAATACAGATGTATCTATGGGTAAAACAGAAAATTTCCTTCCGCTAAAGAATGGTGAACTCACCAATTTACTAACCGCCAATTTAACCCTTCAGTACAATATCAGCAACAACATTTTCACCAAATGCTTTGTAAGCTATGATGGAGGACAACAATATCTGACCGAGGATATAACCAATTTCTTCTATGGAGCTGCAGTAGACGCCCATTGGGGTAATAAAGTTAAAGTACTGTTCCAGTACCAAAATAATTACCAGGTGGAAGATTATTATAAAGACCGCAGTATACTGGGGTTACAAGCAAGCTATTTATTGCACCCCAACCACCTGATTGGAGCCGGAATCGATTATGATCTGAGGAAAAATTCACTCAACAATACCGTTCTTAGTGCCAGCTTAAAATATACCTACACCCTCAATATTCCAGTGTCGCGTAAAGAAGATGTAGGAGGTCTTCAGGGCAAGATAATGAACAATGGAGTTGAAAACATTGAAGGTATCATGTTTACCCTCGCCGGAAATATTGTATTTTCAGATAGAAATGGTGAATTTGACATTCCTTTTATCAAGGCTGGAACCTATTTTCTGTTTATGGACAACTCACAATCGGGTTTAAACACCATTGCGGAAAAACCAGGACCATATAAAATTAATATCCTGCCCGGAGAGAATACTTATTTTGAGATCTCGCTGACAAAATCCGGCAAAATTGAGGGTAGCATTGTTATTGAAGAGGATGAAAACAGAGATAAAAAAGGATTTATTCAAGTTAAATCAAAGATAGACAGATTGATCATAGAAGTTAATAACGGCAATGAGGTATACAGGGTTTACACCGAAACTGACGGGTCGTTTAAATTTAATGACTTACGCCCGGGTGAATGGAAGTTAATTGTATACGATAAAGGGGTTCCTGACGGTTATCAATTGGTAAATAAAGAATATAGTATTAACTTAGCTGCCGGAGAAACCAAAACCACAAAAGTGGTTATTAAAAAGAAATCGCGCAAAATAAAATTCCAAAAAAGTTGACAAACCTGATGAACATACCTATTTTGAGTACTAAAAAATGCACTTTCATTTTATGTGTTATGTTTCTTCTTTCAGGAAGTTTTGCCAGTGCTCAAAACAGAATTTCCGTCAGCAAGCGGAGCCCCATATACATGGATTTGAAACCCGGTAATTCAGCCGGATTAGCTAAAGAAGTAATTATTGACAACTCTCAGTGGCTCAACTATTCTACACTGGTTCACCCCTCAGATCCTACCATGTCAATTACCGTCGAAATAGCTTCAGGTAGTGTACCTGATGGCATGGAGCTGCAAATTGAAGCAGGCAGCTATACCGGAATCAGCAAAAGTAAGCAGGGAAACCCTTCGGGGAAAATTTATGTGTCCAACAGACCGCGTGTTTTAATTGATAATATCGGTACTTGTTATACTGGTTCGGGCAGAAACGAAGGCCATCAGATTACATTTTCATTTGTCATTACTGACTACGCAAAAGTTAAAGCTGGGACGCATACGGTTAATGTTCAGTACACAATCACTCAACAATAAATAATTAAAAAAAAACCAATCGCCCATGTCAGGAGTTAAAGAATCACCAAGACAACGCATGATTTCCATGATGTATTTGGTACTCACTGCTCTTCTGGCATTGAACGTTTCGAAGGATGTAATCAACGCTTTCGTGGTGGTGAACGATAACATTATCGAGTCGAATGAGAACCTTACGCAAAAGTTAAATGATATTTATACGAATTTTGAAAAAAACTATCAAATAAACCAACTAAAAGTCAAACCCTATTGGGATAAAGCGCAGGAGGCCAAAAAGCTTTCCGACGAAATGATAAAATACGTTGAAAATGTTAAACATGAACTGATCTCCTTAACGGAAAAAATCAGCATTGATTCCGCAAGGAATATCTTGGTTAAAGACATCAAGAAAAAAGACAACTACCTGGTTCCAACCCGCTATTTTATGGGAAGTTCTACAGACGGCTCAGACGGAGAATCAAAAAAACTAAAGGATAAAATTGATGCCTACCGAAATCAGATGAATAATTTGGTCGATCCGAAATACCTGAATCAAGTTAGCCTTGGACTCGATACAAAAGGCCCATACTACAATGCTGATGGAAAAGAAGAAAACTGGGAAACCCACTTTTTTTATAACACCATTGTTGCCGCCGACATTCCAATTCTGAACAAAATAATTTCAGACATACATAACGCCGAATATGATGTTGTTAACCTGCTACACAAATCGATTGGACAAGGCGACTTTAAATTCGACAGAATAGAAGCCAAGGTATTACCACGAAGCAATTTTGTTTTTATGGGCGAAGAATACCAGGCAGAGATTATTGTGGCTGCTTACGACACAACCCAAAGTCCAGAAGTGTATTTTATGAAGGGTGTAGAATATCTTCCTGATACAGAGTCATCACAAGCTACCAAAATTAATAGCAAACCCGGAAAAATCTCCATTAATTTACCGGCCAGAAAAGAAGGGGTAAATAAATATGCGGGCTTTGTAAGAGCAAAAACCGGAACGGGCGAAATCAATGATTATCACTTTAAAAATGAGTACTTTGTAGCGAAAACTTCGTTTACGATTTCTGCCAAGAAAATGAATGTGTTTTACATTGGTGTTGACAATCCGGTTTCCATAGATATTTCAGGTATTCCGAGAGAAAAACTAACACCTACGATTTCCTGCGGCAGCATTAAACCTGATCCCGGCAGTAACGACTGGATTGTTAATATTCCTCCTACTTGTAGGGATGTGGTGGTGAATTTGTCTGCCCTCATCAATGGAGAGCAGAAATTCCTGGGAGCAAAAACATTCAGGGTTAAAAAAATACCTGACCCCATTGCCACCATTGCTGGCAAAAGCTCAGGCATCGTGAACAGGGAAATTATGCTTGCTGCAGGTGCACTCACTCCTAAAATGCCAGATGACTTTGATTTTGATCACTCTTTTGTTATCAGCTCCTTCACCATGACAATTCAAAGGGGATTTAAAGTATATAACCTGGATTCGAAAAACACCTATTTAACAACTGAAATGATCGATCAACTAAAGAAAACAAATCGTGGCCAAAACGTTGTTTTCGAAAATATTATTGCACGTGATCCCGACGGAATAGAACGTACACTTGCCTCCATTATTCTTACAATCAATTAGATTGTATTAGGGTGATAAATCTCATTGTTTATATATGCACGTCAACATGGAAAAATGTGTACATTTACATGTAAATAGTTGGCAAATGAATACCCTTGACGCAGTATATCAGGCGATGAAAGTCGCCCTAAAACCTTTAAAATCAGGAGAAATTTCTGAACAAACCGGCATTGACAAAAAAGAAGTTGACAAAGCCATCAAATCACTTATCAAAGAAAATAAAGTTAGTTCACCAAAAAGGTGTTATTATCAGGCTGAATAACTATGGTTAGGTTTAATTTTGATCAAGATAAAGGCATTTTACATGGTGAATCGTACGGAGAAGTATCGATTCAAGGGATGCTTGATGTTCTTGAATACCTTAAAACCAATCTGGAACTCCCGCGAAACTTGCTTATCCTTGAAGATGCCCGTCAGGCGCACCCCAGATTTCATGTAAAAGATCTTATTCAAGTCGGGGAAAAAGTTAAAGAGATTGTTCCTCTGTATCAAACCATCAAACATGCTGTCATCCACGTCACGCCCACAAACACCGTTTATGCTATGATGTTTGCCCAAAAACATGCCCCCTCCAATTATCAAATGGAAGTGTTTTCCACTGAAGAAGGCGCTACCGAATGGTTGCTTAAAAAGTAAATCAGCCTCCCTCCCACTCTTTATAAAACTGGTCTAAAAAATCCAGCATAAATTGATGGCGCTCTTCAGCGAGATGCTTTCCATACTCAGTATTCATCTGATCTTTAAGCAAAAGTAACTTTTCATAAAAATGATTAATGGTGGTTGAAGTACCTGATTTATAAGCTTCCTTGGTCAGATTAAGTCGTGGAGGAAAATCAGGATCATACATTAAGTTTCCTTTAAATCCACCATAATTGAACGTGCGTGCGATTCCCATGGCTCCGATGGCATCCAACCGATCGGCATCCTGTACCACATCTAATTCCTTGGTTCGTACAATGGTGCTTCCAAAGGAGTTCTTAAAGGAAGTATCTCGAACAATAGCCACCACCCGATCAATTATTTCCGGTTCAACCCCTTGGCTGACAAGAAACTCTTCTGTCAATACCTGACCTATTTGTTCATCGCCATCATGAAACTTGGCATCAGCAATATCGTGTAAAAGTGCAGCCAATTCCACTACTTTCATATTGACGTCTTCCTTTTCTCCAATGGTTTTTGACAGATTCCAAACCCGGTACACATGCCACCAATCGTGACCCGCTTCAGCATTGGCTAATTGAGTTTTCACAAAAGTGATGGTGGTTTCAATCAATGATTGATAAGCAGTTGACATACTCTTTTGGTATTAGTTAATGAATTATCATGATGTATGATAAGCCGTTATTTAGAATGATTAAAATTATTTAGACAAAGTTACAGGTTTAAACCTGACGATTGTTTATTTTTGCACCTTCGTTGTACATAAAAAATACACCATGAATTACGATATAATTGTACTGGGAAGTGGTCCCGGAGGATATGTGGCAGCCATTCGGGCTTCCCAATTGGGGATGAAAGTAGCCGTTGTTGAAAAAGCTGAAATTGGTGGCATTTGCCTTAACTGGGGCTGTATCCCAACCAAAGCCTTGCTTAAAAGTGCTCAGGTTTTTAACTATGCCAGCCATGCCGCTGAATACGGAATTTCAATAAAAGGTGAGGTGGAAGCCAATTTACCCGAGATGGTAAAACGCAGTCGCGGAGTGGCCGATGGCATGAGCAAAGGGGTTCAATTTTTATTCAAGAAAAACAAAATCGACCTGATCAATGGTTTTGGCAAGGTGTTGCCGGGCAAAAAAGTTTCTGTTACTGATGCCGATAATAAAGTGACTGAATACGAAGCCAAACACATCATCATATCAACGGGTGCACGTTCGCGCCAGTTGCCCAACCTGCCACAGGATGGCAAAAAAATCATTGGCTACCGCGAAGCATTGGTGCTCGACAAAAAGCCCAAATCGATGGTGGTGGTAGGTTCAGGAGCCATTGGCTCTGAGTTTGCCTATTTCTTTAATAGCATTGGAGTTGAAGTAACCTTAGTGGAGTTTATGCCCAATATCGTTCCACTGGAAGATGAAGAAGTTTCGAAAACACTGGCTCGCTCGTTTAAAAAAGCTGGCATGAAAGTGATGGTAGATTCATCCGTGGAAAAAGTAGATACAACTGGCGATACCTGCAAGGTCACTATCAAAACCAAAAAGGGTACTGAAGAAGTTGAAGCAGATATCGTTCTGTCAGCGGTTGGTATTGCAACAAATATTGAAGGAATTGGCTTGGAAGAAACAGGCATCAAGACCGAAAAAGGCAAAATTGAAGTGGACGATTTTTATCAAACCAATGTTCCAGGATATTATGCCATTGGTGATATTGTCCACGGACCTGCGTTGGCTCATGTGGCTTCACACGAAGGAATCACTTGCGTTGAAAAAATTGCCGGCATGGATGTAGAACCCATCGACTATGGCAATATACCCGCATGTACTTATACCAATCCTGAAGTAGCAAGTGTCGGCATGACCGAGAAACAGGCCAAAGAAGCCGGCTTTGAAGTGAAGGTAGGAAAATTCCCTTTCTCTGCTTCAGGTAAAGCCAGTGCCGCTGGTAAAAAAGACGGATTCGTAAAAGTGGTATTCGATGCCAAATACGGAGAATTCCTTGGCTGTCAGATGATCGGTGAAAATGTGACCGAAATGATTGCTGAAGTTGTGGCTGCCCGCAAACTGGAAACCACAGGCCATGAAATCATTAAAACAGTTCATCCTCACCCTACCATGTCGGAAGCTGTGATGGAAGCTGCAGCTCACGCATATGGAGAAGTAATTCATTTATAATATCTTATCATAAATCTACGGGTCCCACTTTCTACGGAGGGTGGGACTTTTTACTACATACAAATGACCAATCATCCCCTATTCACTCCCTATCAACTCGCCGACCTGACCCTAAAAAACCGGATCGTAATGGCTCCGCTCACCAGAGGAAGAGCCAACAATTCTGAAAACAAAGCCAATGCGCTTATTGCTGAATACTACCAACAGCGTGCAACAGCAGGACTGATCATAACCGAAGGTTCTCAAATTTCGCCCATGGGCGTGGGTTATCATAATACTCCGGGAATACATACAAAAGCACAAATTGAAGGCTGGCAACTGACGACCAAAGCTGTTCATGAGGCCGGAGGTAAAATTTTCATTCAACTTTGGCATGTGGGTCGCATGTCGCATCCTGATTATCTTGATGGAAAACTACCTTTGGCACCGTCAGCTATTAATCCTGAGGTCATTGTACGCACTCCTACCGGGAAAAAGAAGTCGGTTACCCCACGCGAAATCACCAAAGAAGGAATTAAGGAAGTAGTGCATGACTTTGCTCAGGCTGCTAAAAACGCCATTGAAGCGGGATTCGACGGAGTGGAAATTCATTCCTCCAATGGTTATTTGCTACACCAGTTTTTTGCTCCCGACACCAACATTAGAACAGATGAATACGGCGCAAGCATCGCCAACCGAACACGCATCATGTTTGAAGTATTGGATGAAATGAAAAAAGTAATACCGGTCAACAGGATCGGTTTGCGACTGAATCCTTCAGCGCATCAGGTTCAGGGCATGCATGTATTGCCAGAAACCATCCCTACTTTCGATTTCCTCATTGAGAAGTTAAACCAATACGATCTGGCTTATTTGCATTTGTCGGAACCCTTTACGGATGTGAGTAAGGTTCCGCATGCCGAAACACAAATTGCCAAACGCTACCGTCCCATTTACAAAGGAAACCTGATGATCAATCGTGGATTCACAGTTGACACTGCCCAATCGGTTATCGACAGCAAAGAAGCTGACTTAGTAGCTTTTGGTGTACCCTTTATTGCCAATCCTGATTTGGTAAGCAGAATGCAAAACAACCAGCCTTTAGCCCAGGCTGATCCCTTGCATTATTATACACCAAACGCAAAAGGATATACTGATTACCCTTTTTATCAGAAATAAACAGTTACTTAATCTACCGCCCCTCATTGTCAATGCGAATACAGTTTTTTTTACTGAATTTGATCCTATACATTTCTTTTCAAAAAAAAAAGAGATCTTAGAAGCAAGGCAACTTATAGCTCATTTTCGATTCTGTATCAGCATTACATCTTTGAGTCCACTCCGAGAAGTCTTTTTTTGCCACAAAAGCTCAAAGACACAAAGAATTCACACAAGTAATATGTTATCAATGTTCTCTTTGTGCATCATAGAGCCCTGGTGTTTTCGTGTCAATAACTGCGTGCAGAACTTTTCGGATTAGACTCAACTTTGTAATTTCTACTTAATATGTCCGTTAAATGCAGCTATTCTGTCGCTTACATTCTGTTGTAAATTCCGATAAAAGAAAATCTGATCATAGTCATGATAGGCGCCATAAGGCTGACGATCAGGATCGTAATAATCATCAGGATTTGGAGTGGTGACAACCAAAGCTCCGTCATATCGAATTTGAGCATCAGTAAATTCATCAATTTCCTGAGTAATGACCCCTAAAGAATCAGTCCATACAGCACCCAGGTTTTTACTTTTGGGAGCATAAGTTGTGTCGGTAGTCCACAAAAGAGGATTCACACACAATGCTCCCGTTTGAAACGATGATGACTCATAGTGTTGATAATCCAATGTATTATAAGTAATTACTACGCCAATATCATTGTTCGATTTGGCAATTTTAATCCATGAATAGTCAACAGTATCAGAAGGCATGATGGAAACACCGGTTGTATATGCTGCTACCATTTGGTCCAAATAACCACTATTTTCAAACTCTTTTCGCATCAAATCGACCAAAATACCAGCCCCCTGACTATGCCCCATGAGAATAAAAGGACGACCTTCATTCAAGTATTCCATATAATACTTGAAGGCATCAGCAATATCTTCATAAGCTACATTTAAAAGTTCAGAGGCTTCGTCAGCAGGCAAATCATCAAATCCGTCACGATACATTTGCTGATAATACGGTACATAGATATTAGCATAGGGCGAATAAAGTCCCATTTGTTCGTTCATTTTATCAATAACATCCTGTCGGTTTTTATCATTGCTTATATCCATATTGGGCGGATCAGCATCCATGTAAATGGTAGGATAGGCATAAAATACATCTACCGTTTTGGTTATGGACGAAGGTAAGGATGCCCAGTTGTATGGGTCAGAATACTTGGTACTTGTCTGAATGTCGTTTTTATCGTCAGTACATGAAGAAAAAATAAGCATACTGGCAACAATCGCAAACAAACCAAATTTAGACTTTTTCATTTTGAATGATTTTAAATGATTAATAAGGATATATATTGAGTTCACTATTTTAAAAGAAACACGACAAAATAAGCCATATGTATTTTACCTTACAAACAAATTAACAAAGGAGAATTTAGGTTAAATCGTTGATATTTAGGACTTTTTAGTAAAAAAGAAAAGTGATACTCCTTTAAGAGTAAAGATACTGATAATTATCATACAAAATAGTGAGTTTTGTATTTTCTGTAAAAAAACATTTTACAATAGCGACACCATTACCCTCATGTTACGGAATATAACCACCTTGTATAATAATAGTTACAAACTCAATCGGTAAGAAAATTTTATCAGGAAAATATTGGTTGGATTGACATTAATCAAATGATCGAGATGA
>JBFHGX010000075.1:0-18730 GCA_041582875.1 Bacteroidales bacterium
AAGAAGTAAAAGCTTTTTCATTGCTGTGAATTGTATTGCGATTTTATCTGAATATAAACTGATGAATAATTGATCCTTGATAAGACAAAAAAGTGATTTTTTTCATCTTTTTTCTGCTCCCAAATGTAATAATAACACATAAGCTACGGATTGGTTGCCTGATATTTATAGCCAATACAAATTGGATTTTACATTGGCTTTGTATAGCAAACATGGAAAAGACATGTCGATGTGGTAAAAGGTTGCGGACTGAGTTGTTGGAAGGCGCTTGTATGACATGTGTTTAGCCTTTTCTGGCGCATGTTATTTTCAACGCGTGCCTTTATCAATGCCATTTCTTTAATTGGTTCGAATAGTTAAAGTGTAGCTGTGATCTTTTAGCATCCTCGTTACCGTTGCGCTCAAAGGAGGACAAGTGGGGAGTCATGGTAACAGGGAACGAAGCGCTTTTTGGATTGTCCCTTGGAAACTGATGAATAAGGACTTTGATTTGTTGGGTGTTGGCAAAGTAGCGGTGAGAAAATATGCAACGGAATTACCTGTAGTTTCCCCAATGCATCAACAGTTCAAAAAGTTTTTTTCTCCGATCTCCCATAATTAAAAACAATTTCGGATATTTGTCACCGAAATAATGATTATAAATTAATACCATTGTCATGGAAACTAATCTCGATAAAGTATGCGTTTTTTGCAAACGCGATGAACAAGAAGTCCCTTTGGTAGGCCTTGATTTTAAAGGACATAGTTATTGGATTTGTCCTCAACACATTCCGGTACTCATTCATGATCCATCTAAATTGGCCGGACTATTACCAGGAGCAGAAACTTTGGAAGCGGGTTGATTTCAACTGTCAACAAAAGTATTTGGCCCCTTTCGTTATTCGATGGGGGCTTTTTTGCGTTTGAAGCAAAGGTTTTTCCTACTTTTGTTGAAAAGCAATTTCATGAATATCATCGATCTTTTTCAAAAACCCAAAAAACAACTAGCAGTTCTTATCGACCCCGATAAACTATCAGAAGATCAACTCACTAAAACGGCTAAAATTGCTCAACAATCAGGCGTAGATTTCTTTTTTGTTGGGGGAAGCCTTATGACCAACGACATGCTTTTTCATTGCGTGCGTACCTTAAAAGAAAATAGTTCCATCCCTGTGGTTCTTTTTCCCGGAAACTCCTACCAAATTAGCCGCAATGCAGATGCCATGTTGTTTTTGTCGCTTATTTCGGGTCGCAACCCAGATATGCTCATCGGCATGCATGTACTTTCGGCGCCCTACATAAAGCTTGCCGGACTCGAAACCATTTCTACAGGATATATGCTCATTGATAGCGGAAAACCCACTTCGGTAACCTATATGAGCAACTCGTTTCCCATTCCCAACGACAAAAACGATATCGCTGCTTGTACCGCCATGGCTGGAGAAATGCTTGGCATGAGGGCTATTTTTATGGATGCCGGAAGTGGAGCCATGACTACTGTTCCTGAGAAAATGGTTTCCTTTGTCAAGGGATCCATCGGGGTACCATTGATTATAGGAGGTGGCATTAAAACACCTGAGAAAGCCCACAGTATTTTAAGTGCCGGAGCAGATATTATTGTGGTAGGTAACCGATTCGAAGAAGATCCAAGTCTTATTAGTAGTTTTACGCAAGTTGTTGCTGCGTTTAATAATTAATGCTCACTAAATCTACTTGTTATGAAAAAAATTCCGATTTTATTAATGCTGTCGTTGTTACTGGGTGGTCTCACTGCCCAGGAAATCAATCCCTTGCTATACAGCTCCACCTGGATGGAAAACGAAACCCGCGTTTTTAACGGGTATCAAATCACCAAAATTTTTGGTGAACTTCCTGATGATGCTGCTACTTACAACTATTCCCCGCTCACTGCCGTGGGATTTAAACCACTTTCGGCCATTGAGGCTGACTTTGATAAAGTGGCTGTTGCTCAAAATTGGACTGAACAGGAAAAGGCTGAAAACCTTGCTAATGTTAAAGCCAAGGCTTTGGGTGGTGAACTGCAAATTTATCTTACACGACATTCTGAAGACCGTGCTAACTTACAATGGTTTTTCGTCATTTTACGCGATAAAAGTGATAAAGGAAAACTATGGGAGTACGATTTGCCCTATCAGGCGCCTCAAAATCCGGTGCAAACGGGTTGGTGGAACTACACTACGGTTGATATCCCCATTGAATTGCCTGACACCTTTTATGTGTATTTAAACGACAAAAAAAGTCAGTTTTTATCCGATTTTAAATTTTTGGTGGAGAAGATTAATGACTAATCCCAGCCACCCGCCATATCATAAACCAACGAACCAATTTTAAGTATGAAAAAATCATTTGTCTATTTTTTGTTTCTAAGCCTTATTTTTTCAGGATTTATCCTGCCGGCACAGGAAAAATTACTTACTCCCGAAGATGCCATTTACATGAATCGGGCGCTCTATCCCGGTCGGATTAGCCAGCTTCAATGGGTTGGGGAAACCGATAGCTATGCCTTGGCTAAAGAAAACACCTTTTATCAGGTGAAAGCCAAAAAAGGTACCGAAACATTGTTGTTAGATCTGGATATGTTGAACAAAGGGATGAACTTGTTAGGGTTAGATTCGCTTAAACGATTACCAGGAATGGATTTCTATGGCAATGATAATGCCCGATTTTCTGTTAAAAACAGGTATTTCGATTATCAGATAAGCAATCAAGCCCTTACGCAGATCAATGAAATTCCGGAAGAAGCCGAAAATATTGATTTTGAAAAGGACACCCGTTTTATTGCTTATACGTTGGAGAACAATCTTTTCTTTTCAGTTGATGGAAAATCAACCCAAATCACCAACGATTCTGATAAAGGGATTGTTAATGGACAAACTGTTCATCGGGTTGAGTTTGGTATCGAAAAGGGAATATTTTGGTCTCCCGAAAGCAAAAAATTGGCCTACTACCACAAGGATGAAACCATGGTAACGGATTATCCTTTGGTGGATATCACCACCCGCATTGCTGAGGTGGAAAATACCAAGTATCCCATGGCTGGCATGACCAGCGAACAGGTGACTTTAGGTGTTTATGATCTGGCATCAGGCAAAACTGTATTCATGAAAACCGGCGAACCTGTTGAACAATACCTTACCTCAGTAACCTGGGGTCCTGACGGAAAACTGATTTATATTGCACTGTTGAACAGAGAGCAAAATCACTTGAAATTGAATAGCTATGATGCCATTACGGGAGAGTTGGTTAAAACATTGTTCGAAGAAACGGACCCTCATTATGTAGAGCCTGAAAATCATTTGTATTTTCTTCCCGAACAAAAAGATCATTTTGTTTGGTTTAGCGAACGCGATGGGTTTAACCACTTGTACTTATACAATGTAAAAGGAGAAATGGTTCGTCAGTTGACTTCTGGCAATTGGCTGGTAACAGGAATATTGGGTTTTCGAGGTGAGAAATTATTTTTTACCGGAACCAAAGAAAGTCCCTTAGAAAACAATGTGTATTCGGTGGAAATTAAAACTGGGAAAACCACTCGAATTACTCCTGATCATGGAACGCACAGTGCTATGGTAAGTAAATCAGGGAAACTGATACTAGACATCTACAGCAGTACAGATGTTACCCGTGAGTATAAATTAATAGATGCCAAAGGGAAAACCCTTCGTGTATTATTGGACGACAAAAACACCTTGGCCGAATATAATTTGGGCGAAATGTCCATTTTTACATTGAATGCCCAAGACGGAACGCCATTGTATTGTCGTATGATCAAGCCCATCGATTTTGATTCAACTAAAACCTATCCTGTAATTGTTTATGTTTATGGCGGACCACATGCACAGTTGATTACCGATTCGTGGCTGGGAGGATCAGGTTTATTTTTAAATTATTTGGCCGAGCAGGGTTATTTAATATGGACGTTAGATAACAGAGGTTCTGCCAACCGTGGCCGGGATTTTGAACAAGCCATTCACCGCAATTTGGGTCAATTGGAAGTACAAGATCAAATGGTTGGCGTGAATTATTTGAAAACCTTGCCCTACGTTGATTCCGATCGAATAGGTGTTGATGGATGGAGTTATGGCGGTTTTATGACCATTTCGATGATGCTGGATAATCCTGGTGTATTTAAAGTGGGAGTGGCCGGTGGGCCTGTCATCGATTGGAAATACTATGAAGTAATGTATGGTGAGCGTTATATGGATATGCCACAGGAAAATGCTGAAGGATACGAAAAAGCCAGCCTGTTGAATAAAGTGGATAGCCTTCAAGGAAAACTGATGATTATTCATGGAACCAAAGATCCGACTGTAGTTTGGCAGCAAAGCCTGGCCTTTTTACAAGCCGCTATCGAAAAGCGTAAAGACATCGACTATTTTGTATATCCCGGACACGGACACAACGTGAGTGGCATGGATCGTGCTCATCTTTACGAAAAAATCACCCGTTATTTTAACGATTTTTTGAAATAGCTGAGAAACTGTTTGAGTTTTGTTTAATTTTCGTCAGGAGTTAAATCGAACGGTTTTTATACAAAAGAATTCAAATAAAAGGCCTGTCAGTAAACTATATTACTGACAGGCTTTTTTCCGATTCTTGGAATATTTTCCATATTTAAGACTCATTTTTTATTTACGATTGGTTTATTGCGCAATATATCAGCGAGATATGATTTTGGCATTTAAAATGATAAAGGCTTTTTGCTAACGATAACCTAATTAATCTGAAATGAATAACCTTGAAAAAACCGATAAGAACATCGAATTAATGGCAAAGACATCCATTTTGGTTGTAGATGACACTGAACTCAACTATTTGCTGATATGTGCAATTTTACGGAAAACAGAAATCGATATTACATGGGCCAGTAATGGTTACGATGCAATTGAAATGCTTGAATCAGGTCATCAATACGATTTGGTGTTAATGGATTACCATATGCCTGGAATGAATGGGATTGAAACTGCCCAACAAATGAGAATGGTTAATCAGAATATGCGTTTTATTGTACAAACTGCAGCTATCGATGATGATGAATTACATTGTATCAATGCCTTTTTCGACGATGTTGTGTTTAAGCCAATTCAGTCCAAGGCATTGAAATACAAGATACAGAAGTACATTGGAAATCAAACGCTGTTGGTTTCATAAAATGTATGTATTTTTAAGGACTTAAAACAACAGATTTCAATATGTGGAGAAAAGTCCTGATTATCGTCTTTCTAGGTATTATTATTCAATCGAGTTGTGCGCAGGTATTTGAGCGTATTAATTCTGATTTGAAAGGTGTTATGGAACCTTTAGCTACTTGGATTTCATCCGATTCAAGCCTCCGCCCTGAGGCATTTCTTTCTGGTGAATACTACTACAAGGATCAGCAGGTGTTAATTTCGCAAATGGCTAAGTCGAACAATCAAAACAAGTTTTATCAGGCTAAGAGTCCTTTTCCTGCTTTGTACCGAGGCTCTGTAGCTGCTGCTGATTACGATAAGGATGGTGATGATGATGTAATGATGTCGGGCTTTAATCAGGATGGAGCACTGTTTATACGACTTTTTCGCCGTGAAGACAACAATCGGTATGTTCAGGTGAATGAACTTTTTACACCGGTTTCGGATGGCTCAATTGAATTTGGCGACTTTGATCATGATGAGGATTTGGATATTTTAATCACCGGAAAAGAATTCAATAATGCTTTGTCGACCCGTATCTATCGAAACGATCGGGGTATTTTTACAGATATCAACAATGATATTCCGGGTATTTACAATGGTAATGCCACATGGGCAGATATGGATAATGACAACGATTTAGATGTATTAATTACTGGTGATCAGGGTAAAAAACCTTTTACATCTATTTACCGAAATGACAAGGGTAAGTTTGTTCATTTGGGAGCTCAAATTATTGACCTGAAGAATAGTGCTGGAGTGTGGGGTGATTTAGATAATGATGGAGACATGGATATTCTGCTGAGTGGCGAGGATGAACAGGGAATGCCGGTTTGCGTGGCCTATAAAAATGAAGCCAATACTTATTTTAAACAAATGCAAGTGGCCATGCGCCCATTAAAGAATTGCACCATTGATTTGGGCGACTACGATCATGATGGTGATTTAGATGTGGTAATGACCGGTGAGTCGCTGGAACGTTCGTACACATTGGTTTATCAGAATAATTTGAATTTTGTTTTTGAATCGGTGATTTCCGGTATTCCGGGAGTTAGTGCTGGGACAGCGCTTTGGGGCGATTATGACTTGGATGGTGATCTCGATTTGCTGGTTGCCGGTTTAACTATATGTTACGATTTTGTGGGGCAGATTTATCGAAATAACATAAATCCTGTTATTGAGGAGGAAACTGAAGATATTTTTATTGAAGCTCCCATCGCCAACATGCAAAATGGTCCCTATTACTATTATGTATTTTCATCGTGTTATTGCGATCCCACTGGTGGAAATAATATTGATTATCATGTGTATGTGAGCAATGTACATCTGCAAAAAGTTCGTTATGAACTTAACTATGATTTTAACAATTTGCTGATTAAACAGGTGCCTAATTGGGCCTCTGCCGACAGGGGATATCGCACTTCCAATGGATTTGGCACCAAAAAGGAAGCTGAAGAAGCCCGTCTGCAGTTAATTGAATCGTACAAGGCTTCCGACTACGAGGTACATTTCATTAATTGGTAACTCCAGTTATTTACCACTTTTATTCCTGATCTGGTTTAAAAACAGCGCTCCTGTAGCCTGTCCTGTGAAAAAAGCAGCCACCAGAAAAGGATAGGTAATCCATTCAAAACCTAACCCAAACAAATAACGTATTGCAATGACCAATGGAACCGGTAGGTGAATAAATAAAAACCATTTAAACGAAAGCTTTTGCTGGCCTGCACGCCAATAACCAAAGGGCAAATTGATAATGTAAGTTACCAAAGAGGCCAGCAAAAGCGACCCGGATATATGAAGGTTTGCCATCATGTTTTTACCAGAAGAGCCATTATCTTTTAATTAACTTTTTCACGGTAGTTTTTCCGGATTTATGCCATTTTACATGTACAAAATAAACGCCATTAGGAAGATCGCCTAAGTTTAATTGAACTTTGGTTGATGAAGTTTCAAACTGTTGAACCCTTTCTCCCAATAAATTACAAACCCAAATATTTTCAATGGGTAGTCCATCTGAATAGATATCAACTATACCATTGGTGGGATTTGGAAAAACCTGAATTTGTGCGTCCAATTGCTGGTCAATACCCATAGGTTCGATGGTGGTTCCTTTTAGTACAATCTGACGAGCAACACGTCGCGACAGCGTATCGCTATAATAGGAGTCATAATTTAATGTCATTACATCATCAAAATCTTGAGCCCCCATACCCTCAGGAAAAAAGCTGATGATGAAGTTTTTGGTTTCGTTGGACTGTAAGGTTTGAGGCAATTGAGTCTGTAAAGAAAATGCTTCTGAATGATTTGATGCACTGTTAATGGTGATTTCATGGTCAGCATGATTGGTTAGGGTAACAATGAATGGCCATGGAATATAATCATCGAAATATCCATAATCAATGGTGTCAACACTTGTAGTAAAAAGTCCGGTTGACCAGGTCTGGCGAAAAGCCTGGTAATTCCAAATGCTATCAGGATAGTTTAATTCCCACTGAACTTCGTTATTTTGATTTACCTCGGTAAAAGCTACAGGCCATGTTAATCCCCAGCAAATAAGTGAGTTGCCATCAGCTTTTTTATGATTACTTCCAGTTGCATCAGCATAAATACTGGGTTCGTGCTGGTAGTTCCATACAAGGGAAGCAGTATAGTTAACTTCATCGATTTCATATTCAACACCCTGACTGAATTGAGGTGAATGGAAGTTTCCATTGTCGTAAACGGTGATATTTCCATTTTCAATCTGACGTGCATCATGTTGTTTGAAAAACCCTATGGTGTCGTTGGTAAAGGTGAACATATTGTTAATGGCATGCAATCCAAAACGCCAGATAACATCACCAGTACTGCGGTCAATTTTGGTTACTTCATCCATTCCTCGACAACTAATAATAATTTGATCGTCAATGGTGAGCCCAATAGAGTTACCATGTACATAGTCGATTTTTGCAGAAGTGAAATCAATATGTACTCCATCCAGAATATCAAAATGATCCCAACTCCTCCACTGGAAAACTACATTGTGATCCACATCAAGTTCTTGAATAATTAAGCCAATAACAGTAGCGTTAGGGTTTCCACCTGGATAAACTGTGTCCATTCCAACAAGTTGTGGGTCGTAAGCTATTAAAAGATGATTTCCATTTTCCATCATAGCTATGCCGTGTTGGTCAATTTGATAACCGTTTCCCATAACCAAGGTGTCTACAAATTGATATTGGTTGTTAAGCACATACCATCTGTTTAATGAAGGATTGGCATTGGAGAATGAGCAGAAAAGAAGCTGGTCGTTATAGGTTTTTTGAAATAAATTGCAAACGGTGTTCCACTCCAGAAAAAACACAGGTTCTCCGTATTTGTCCAGCATAACATTGTACGGATCGTAGGGAACATCCCCTCTGGGACGGGGATTAGCCAATGTGTAACCCGGATCGGGGTTGTTTAATGTGGTAATAGTGGGTTGCATATACCGTTCAGGCAAGGAGTAATCTCCGTAAGTGATGAGCTGTGCAACGGATTTTTCAGTTGAAACTGTCATAGGAATATCCTGAATAAATGGGGTGTTTTGTGCGTCTTCCTCCTGATAATACTTGGCCAGAAGGCTAAGATTTTCTTGAGGTTTTATTTGAAAAGAAAAGCTGATTTTGGCAGAAGAACGACCAAGCTGTGTTTGAATGCCTTCATGAAGTGTGGCATATATCGTTTCTCCAAAAGCAAATGGTTGCTCGGGGGTAAAAATGATCGTTTGATTATCAGCGCTTAATTCCACATTACAGGAAATATTTCCACTTTTAGAACCTGTTAATTCCAGCAAAGCGGCATTCAGGGTTTTTTCTGCAATGGGCTCACCCAGTCGAAAAGCCAGTTTTTGTTCCGGATTAATCCATTTTGAAGCGGGCATGGGGGAAATATATTGCCACTGACTTTGTGCCAAAGTTGATAAACTGAAAAGGAAAACAAAAAGGCAAGTAATTAAAAATAAAGGATTTTTCATGAATTTATTTGATTTGGTTTTAAAAACGTCAGGTATTTTTTTTGCTTAAAAAGCATATCCAAATGATATGCCGAATCTGAAACTTGGGAACCCCATATTTCCAGAAAACTTTTGAGTGGTTGATGGTTTCATTTCAAAGTCACCTTTGCCTCCGAATCGTTCAATTACCGAATTAACATAATCTTCGACATCTTTTTTAGTGGACTCGGTAATTTGACCATTAAACTCGTTGGTGAGTTTCAGAAATGAATATCTCGGGCCAAAAAACAGAAAATCAACAGTAAACCGTTTTTTAATTACCAATTGATAGCCCAATTGAATACCTACCCCCAGTTCACGTAAGCTAGCATCTGAAGAAAAGTAGGAGGGGATACTATCGGGTATTTGATGAACAAAATCGGCATTTGATTTATATATGTTGTACCTGAAATAAACGCCGGCATAAAAACCTGCAGGAACATTTTCTTCACAGGTTTTTAAATAATAGCGAAACTCGGGTGTAATGCTGTATCCACTAATGCTGCCAAAATCAGCTTTAAGGTTATAATTATTGGCCTCAAATACTTTTTGACTTTTTCCTGAAGATTTAATTCCAACCCCAATAGAGGCTGTTACTTTAGGATAAATGGCACGCTCGTAGTATAACGACACATTATTGAATGCCATGGCCATGACATTTAATTTAGGTATGTTATTGTATTGGTAATTGGTTTCGAAGAGTTTTAAGCGCTCTGCCTTTTGGCTTTCCACAGAGGTTTGAGCTCCTACAGTCGAAAAAAAAGCTGACAGAAACAGGACAAGTAAGTAATGATAATTTGTAGAGGTTTTCATGTGATCATCTTTATAATGACAAAGATATATATAAACCGAACAAAACATCATGAAAGGATCATTTAGAAAAAACTCTGTTACAGATGCAATTGTGTCATGTTTTTTTGCTAATAAAGTCTTAGGCTGATTATAAAAATTGTACTTTTAACCTCTCATGTGAGATATAGGCCTTTAAATCGAGAAGTATTCATGTCAGTTTTCACGAAAAACCATATTGCTGTATATTTCATCATTGCTCTTTTAACTATTGGGAGTTATACATCTGTTTGTGGAAAAGAAAACGAGAAAATTCTGTCTGATAATAAATTGAGTCTTAGTCAAAATTCAAACGATGAATTATTGTTATATGTTGATAATTTGAGGCGAAGATCAGCTGATTCAGCCCTAATGGTTGCCAAATATGTTTTTGAAAGAGCCAAATCAAATAACAATCTTACCGATCAAATTGAAAGTTTAATACTCATCAGTGAACTTAAGATTTTTACAGGTCACATAGAGGAGGCCTACAAAATGATGGATGAATTTTCGCTGTTGGCAGAAAACAGTAACGACAACAAATTGAAAGCCATTTCCAGTGCCGGGTTAGCCAGAATAGCTTACATCGAAAGGGAGTATAAATCGTGTTTGCAGCATTATTTTACTGCACTAAGTTATGCCGAAAAAACGGATGATTCCAATTATGTAGGTAAGTTGCAATTGGCCATTTCAAAGATTTATTTCGCTTTAAATGATTTTGAGAATACCAAGTATTATCTCCAAAAATCAATGAATAGTGCTTATGCGAAGGATGATGTCCATATGTTTAGGTTACATCAGTTTTATGGAGACCTTTATTTTGCACAAAATAAACCAGATTCTGCTTTTTCAGCATTGGACAAAAGCTGGCAGTTTGCCAATAAACTATCAAATCCAGAACACGAATTAGGTAGCTTAATGGAATATTTTGCCAAATATTACATCCGATTGAATGAGTTGGAAAAAGCCATCGAAGCTTGTAATAATGGGTTGTATTATTACCAGATTAGTGGCAGTAACGAACGAATTGCAACGCTATACACTTATCTTTCACATATTTTTTCCATTCGTAACAATTACCAGCAAGCATTGGTTTATAACAAAAAAGCCCTTGAAGTACGACAAAAAGTAGGAATCAACTATTTGGTAATCAGTTCGTTGAATAACATCGGTCACGATTACATGGAGCTTGGTTATGCCGATAGTGCTATGGTATATTTTAATCAGGCCCTCACTATTGAAAAAAATAATAAAAGCGATTTCTATGTTTCGGTGATATATAAGAATATTTACACCCTCTATCTTCGAAACCAGAATTTCGAAACAGCTCTGGACTATTACCGTCTCTATCGCGACTTTGAAGATTCTGTTACCTTTAGCAAAAATAATAAGAGTATTGCCGAAATGCGGGTTAAATTTGAGTTGGAAAAAGAGAAGAACACACGTAAATCCCTTGAACTTTCCAAATCAAAAGATGTCCAATTGGTGTTGATTTCTTTTAGTATTCTATTGGTAATTTTTCTTTTTTTTCTTTTTTATCGTTTTCGTGAAAAGCGTAAAGACAATTCGTTGCTTAAACAAAAAAACAGCACTATCAACGAAAAAAACCAGCAATTGGATACTGCCATTAATGAATTGAAAATAAACGAACAAAAATACCGTACGTTGGCAGATCATATTCCCGGGATCGTTTTTCGATTGTATACTGATAAAGAGGAAAAAATGGTGTTTTATAATAGCCGTTTTACTGAGCTTACCGGATTTAGCGAAAAAGAATTCGAAAAAGGTCATCGCAGTGCATTCTCGAAGATGATTCTATCCGAAGACGTTCAAAATGTTATTGATGCCCGCAAAAAGGCCATTCTTGAAAATAAATCATACAATATTGTTTACCGGTTTATTCATGGAGGAAGCAACATTAAGTACTTCAATGAAATTGGAAAAGCTGTGACTGATCCAAAAGAAAGTCATATCGTTATTGATGGACTCATTTTTGATGTTACCGACAAAAAACTGACAGAACATGAGCTGGTGGTGGCTTTGGAAAAAGCCCGCGAATCTGATCGGCTGAAATCAACTTTTTTGTCAACTATTTCGCATGAATTGCGCACTCCACTCAATGCCATCATTGGTTTTGCTAACTTAATCAACGAGGAAACACCTATAGCGCTAATTCAGGAATATCTCCAGATTGTAAAGGGAAGCGGCGACCATTTGCTTGAGTTAGTTGAAGATTTGTTTGATATTTCTCTGATAGAAACCAACAACATCAGTGTTCATCCTACCACTGGAATTGTTGTCAAAACCATTGGTTTGGTCGATGGTTTAATTAAGTTGGAACGCCAAAAAATGGGAAAAGATGGAATTGAAATATTCGCCCATCATCCTGAGGATAAAAGCCTATGTATATATACCGATTTGCGCAAGCTAAAACAAATAATGATAAACTTGCTCAAAAATGCACTCAAATTCACGGCTGTGGGCAGAATTGATTACGGATTTACCATTGAAAAACAGGGAGGTCGAGCGTATTATAAGTTCTTTGTAAAAGATACAGGTATTGGAATCCCTTCGAGTAAGGTAAACTTTATTTTTGATGTGTTCAGACAGGTTGATGATTCAGATACGCGTTTGTATGAAGGAGTTGGCATAGGATTATCCGTTGCTAAGCGTTATGTTGAAATTTTAGGAGGTCGTATATGGGTTGAAACAGCCTTAGGTAAAGGATCGTCGTTTTATTTTACGCTACCAGCGGAGTCGAATAAAGAAGAACTTTCAATTCAAGACGTATTTCCAAATAAGCTCGAAAAATCATATGTCGGCAAAACAATTCTCATTGCTGAGGATGTGCCTTCTGCATACACTTTACTCAAAATATTGCTTGAAAAAGAGGGATTTGTTACCATTTGGGCCAAGAATGGGCGTCAAGCTGTAAATTATTGTCAAACCGTTCCCGAAATACAATTGGTTTTAATGGATTTAAAAATGCCTGATATGAGTGGTTTCGATGCAGCACGCATCATTAAAAAAGATTTTCCTAATTTGCCCATTATTGCTCAAACTGCCTATGCTGTTGAAGGCGATCGTGAAAAAGCCATGGAAGTTGGTTTTGATGAGTACATTGAAAAACCAATTCAAAAGGCCAAAATGTTTCACATTATTTATGAGATACTTGAAAAAAACCAAGCCGTCATCAATAATCCAAATCAATAAATATGAATCCTGTTGTTCGTAAAGGAACCTCTACAACCGTGAACATTGCGGCGGTTTTGTTTATTATTGCTGCTGTAATGGCTGCCAAGTCTATCATTACACCAATACTGATGGCCTTGTTTTTTAGCATTATTATGGCGCAACCAATTTTCTGGCTACATAAACATAAAGTTCCTCAGGGCTTGGGAATTGTTATGGTTTTTGGAGGGATTCTTTTGGTGTTCTTTGGATTTGGTGGTATTATTGGTGAGTCATTATCCACTTTTTCGCAAGACGCTCCAGCTTATGGTAAAAAGTTGAATGATATTGGTATAGCCATCGTTGGATACTTAAATGCGCATGGATTTAATATCTCAGAAGAACAGCTGTCTAATTTACTCGACCCTTCAAAGATCATGAGTTTTACTGCAGGAGCTTTAACCGAATTGGGGTCTGTTATGGGCAACATGGCTCTTATTATTTTTACGGTTGTATTTCTGTTGTTGGAACTCAATAGTTTTAACCTGAAGGCCAGAGCCATCGTCGGTGGTGCCGAAAATTCACTGGCCTATTTGAATCGTATAGGGAGGAGTATTCGTCATTATTTGGCCATTAAAACCATGGTGAGTTTGCTCACCGGAGGTTTGGTATACATTGGCTTATTAATTATTGGCATCGATTATGCCATTCTTTGGGCTTTGATTGCTTTTTTATTGAATTATATTCCCAACTTTGGTTCAATCCTTGCCGGGATTCCTGCCGTACTTTTTGCATTGGTGCAAGCTGGTCCTGGCGAAGCGCTTTGGGCAATTATTGTGTATGCTGTAGTGAATATGTCCATTGGTAATATTGTTGAACCCAAAATGATGGGTCAAGGGATGGGACTTTCAACACTTGTTGTTTTTATTTCCTTGATTTTCTGGGGATACGTCTTAGGGACTGTGGGTATGTTTTTATCTGTTCCATTAACAATGACACTTAAAATCATGTTCGAACAAAACAAAAAAATGCAATGGATGGCCATTATTCTTGGGACTCAGGAAGATGCTCAAAATGCTTTGGATGAACGAAAAAATGCAAACAAATCAGAGAGTTAGCATTCTTCAAATAAAGTTGATCTTTTTTATTTGAGGAGTAGAGTTTCCTTTAATTGGGTCGCTGCATTCAAGTATGCTTTTTTCCCTGCCTTGGCATAGTTTGCGCCTCCACCCTTTACCTGATCCACATGGGTTTTAAAAATCTCTTTGTTATCCACTTGATTGACAATGGATAAATTGGCATCCACATAGGTGAAATATATTCCTTGATGACTTGTACCGGTAGTGGCATCGGCCTCAATATTGATCATGAAATCCGCCTCTGAGGGATTGTCGGTAAACTGATACCCTTCATCAACAAGAGCTTTTTTGATAATAGGTTCTATGGTTTTTATCTCTATGAGGGAACCAGACAGTCTTTCGTTACTCTGAATGTAATATACCTGTTTGCTGATGCGCAACAGAAAATGAGCCGGAATTACCTGGGTTTGCTTTTTTACATTGGAGTAATAGGCGGTTAGCGTGTCCATAGGAACATAATCTGCTATACTGACTAAAGCTTCTACTTCCATGAGTGGATTGGTGTAATCAAGCGCTGGTAAATATCCATCAGCTATTCCCATGTTATTGCTTAAAGCGGTTGAGATGACTTTTTTTGATTGCTTGTCAATCAATTGAATGGGAATGTTAGGGGCCACTTCGCCATTGACCGTAACTTTGGTTTGCAGAGGAATATCCGATTTTATTCCTGCTTTAATGAAAAGATCGGGATTTATGGCTTCCAAATTAAACTTATCTATAAGTTCAATACGAGCCAACTCCTCAGGAAGGTAAACGATGTGTTGTGCTGTTAACCAGGATAAGGGAATATGTCCGTTGGAAACGGCCACAATTTCCCCGTTTTTCACCACCTGATTATGGATATGGACTTCGTTATCGCGCACCCAGTAATTTCCAAAAACCTCAAGCATTGCGGACGAACCGCTATTTTTAACCTGGTAATTTCCCGCCTTTACTAATGCTTCTTTTAGAGCATCATTCCATAGGTCGCTAAACTGACTTGAAAATCCAGTATTCAAATAAGTGGTTTTGCGCAGGGATACAGGCTGAGTAATTTCGCCCAATTGTACGAACAATCCATAGGCCACAAAATAAGCGGCTTCTTCCATGTTGAGTTCACTTCCCTTTTGAAGGTCGTTTATTTCCAGTTGAATATCCAAACGAAGCCCATTGATTTCATCCAAATGGATTTCTGCCAACATTTTTCTATTCAAAGCCACCAATAGCATATGTGCCTGATCGATTTCAGTTAACAGAGGCATTCCTTCGTAAAAACTCCTTAAGGCATCTTCTTTATTTCCCATTTTTAAAAACGAGCGTCCTTCCTTGAGTTTTTGTTCCAGCTTCTGTTGGTTAGCTGCCATCAGATTTTTGTAATAAAAGGCCAACTCTTTTTTATTCACATAGCTAAAGGCAAATACTTGCTTTTTCTTTTTATCGTAAAAATGTTCGGTACGCAGGCCGTTTATTTTGGCATTGGAGAATGAAACACTTTTCGATAAGAAAGCTTCGTCTGATTTTCCATTGATATTGGAAATGGTCAGGTCGTTTTGTGTTTCAATTTCTATTTCAATGCTTTGCACCACTTTGTCACGTGCCATGGACTCATATACATCTATTAGTTTTCCCGGATTTTCATCAAGGGTGTTAACCCCTGAAACAAACCCGGTGAGCCAAGTCGATTCGGGATACATCTCTGCCCTTTTGTAATAGTCTGTCCATGAAGGCTGCTGTGCAAGCAGGCATGGACTCATGGCAAAAGTTAACAGTAAAAAAAACAATCCGGACCGTACTTTTTGTGACGTCATGGCAACAGGAGTTTAGGTTTGGTATGCTATCTATTTTACATCAGATTTGTGAATATAGCCGGTTTTGGTTCCTCTGAGTTGAATTTTATAGTAATCACCCTGTGTTTCGAGCACTTTAAATTCAAGTCCGCCGGGCACCTTTGCTACGACATCTGATTTTTTATCAGGTAGCTCATATACTTCCGAACGATCCCCACTCGAACCTTTAATCTCAACTCTATCGGCCAAAGCCGTTGAAAGGTCATCACCAGAAAAGGTGTAAGGTTCCACAGGACGTCCTATTTCGTCTAAAAATGCAGCTAATTCAATGCCTCGTTGTGCTCTTTCGGAAGCCTGTTGGTACAATTCATTGTCGAAATCAATTTCATAGGCAATGCCGTAGTATTCGGCAGCTTCTTCAAAATCGCCTACCATTTCGTAAATTATACCCAGGTTATAGGCAGCTTTGGGATTGTACGAGTCGGCTTCGAACATGGCATAAGCTATTGGAAAGGCCCGGTCTAAATCACCAGCTTCAATATAATCCATGGCTTCTTTGCCACGGTCTTTAAACTCTTTGAGCTTAATTTTTTCAAAATCATATTTTATCGATTCATATCCCGGAGTAAAATACCCAACAAATTGATCGGCCAGATTTTCAAGTGCCTGGTCAGCAATTTGATCTACTGTGAGCATTCCAGAGATATTATCGTTACAGGCCGATTCTTTAAGCGAAATTTCTGCATTTTTGGTACCTTCAATCTTGGCTGTTTCAACCGAAATGATTTTGATGGTCCCCTTGGCAGTTACTGTTCGCTTTAAGCAACGCGAAGAGGATGAATTTGAGTAGTCATCGTTATGGGTGTAATTCACCGACCCCATGATCATAACATCTAATCCCAATAATTTACCTACTTCGGCGGCAGAGCTTTCGTCAATAGCTCCGGAAAGTGACAGTCGTTGCTCCCTCATAATTTTCTCGAGTTGCTCGCGCTCAATAACATCGTAAAAGTCGGTGGTAACCCCCTTGACAAAAGTTTTACCTTCTTTAGATTTGATCAGCCCATACCACTGACCTTGTTTGTCATGAATCCCTCGGTGTTGATTGAGCAAAGCTCCAACAATGTAATCGGTAATGATTTGGTTTTTTCGTCGATTGTTGGTGCAGTCAAATTCCAAAACCCCTATGCGTTTCATGTTGTAGAAAGGCTTTTCAGGGGCCTTCAGAATAAAGCATTCAATTTTTTGAGCCGACACCTCTCCAATTAAAATAAATAATAAGCAGGTGATAATAAAAAAGTTAGTCTTTTTCATGGTAGGTTTGTTGTAATTCTCGTTTAACCCATAAAATTATGGAAATATTGGATGTGCAAGGCGGAACAGCCTAATTTAGAACTACTCTAAACAGAAGAATTGGGTTAACCTAGTTTGAAAACACGTTGGCGATACCAAAATGTGGCATTTTTAATTTTTTCTACATGTTTTCCGGGTTGGGATTTTAATTCGTTTAAAATTTGAAGGGCGGCTTTTCGGTTTCCCATTTCACGGTACATTTCGGCTTGCATAACCTTTTCGTTTTCGTCAATGGGCTGAAACAATTCAATTAAACGATTTAGGTTAGCATGGTGTAGTTTTCGGTATTTTTTGAAGGTTAAATGTGTTGATATTCGACTTTTAATAAACCTTGTTGGTGATTTAACTACATAGGAATCGATGGCCTTGTAAAGAGGTTGTTGATATCTAATTAAGTCGTTGATGGTGCGCCAAAGCTGCATCCGTAAATAAATTTCACGGTTTTTATTGTCAGCAAATCCCTTTTCGAGCAAGTCACCATAAAAATTAATCATCCCTTGCGGGAAATCCTCTTTACGGGCAAATTCAAGGTCGTAAACTGAATTTGAAAAGGGTAGCTCTTCTTCCTCCCCAGAGTATTGTATTTCTTCTTCTTTGGCATCATCGCGCCAAAACACCTGTGCGCAATGTGGACACACAATAAGAATTTTATCCTCAAAAAAACTCCCGTCATGTTCTACTTTTCCGTCTGAAAAAACGGTAGAACTTCCCACAAAATAGGAAGTTAATTCATAATGCCCCATGGCTTTCTGGCACAATGGACAAGTTAACTGAATGGCTTGAAAGGTTGTCACAGTTTTCTGATTTAAGGCATAAAATTAAATTATTTCGGTTGTATTTGGCCATCGTTTTTTTATTTTGTACTTTTACGTGACTATTTATATCTCAAACTGAAACGATTAATCAAAAAGCGAACACCATGAAAAAGATTACTTTATTTATTTGTTTCATCATGGCCATGACAATGGTTATGCCATTAAATGCACAAAGCGAAAAACAAATTAAGAAAGAGCTGAAAGGCAAAGCCATTAAAGATGCTCGAAAAGAAGCAAAAAAATTGGCCAAAGAAGGGTTTGCTGTGGCGCCCGGTCAGTTGCCGATGGATAAACAAATTGAAAGTGTTTGGTTCAAGCGTTATGAAACTGATGATAATGGTATGCCTGCCTATTTTATTGCAGATGCGCGTGCTGTTGGTGAAACCCATTCTGCTGCCAAACTACAGGCCTATGAAGTAGCTAAAATTAACCTAGCTGGTCAAATTGGCGTTGAAGTTGCCGGATTGGTGGAGAC
>JBFHGX010000076.1:0-18459 GCA_041582875.1 Bacteroidales bacterium
AAAAAGTATTTGGGAGTTCATTAAAAAAGGCCTGCTTATTTGAAGTCTCACTGTATTCCATTTTTACTTTCTCTTTGGGGAGGTTATTAAACATGATCAAGCTATGGCGTAAATAAAGTCTGGAGAGTCTAAGCGATAGTTGGAAATCTTCATCAGTACATAAACAATCTGTTTCTTTTGAGTTTGATTCATACTTACGGATGGAAGTTAATATCATAGCTATACGATAAAGTAATAAACCCAATCGTTTTACAATACTGGCAGCATTGTGACTATTGAAAATAGTTACGTCAGATAACATACTGGTAAAGGATTCATTTAAAGTCTCCCATTGTTTTTTAGAAAGTAGGAAGTTAGTTGGGTTTCTTTTTAAATAAGATCTCATTTCATAAACAGTAACAGATAACTGAGAGAATATTTCAGAAAGATTAGGCAGTCCGGAATGAGGAGATACATCGTGCCAGGTGGCATTGGCTTTAAAAACGTAGAATAGAAATCTGCTAAAAAGACCATCATCAGCCGAGGCTATCAATCCTTCTATTTGACCAGGCGTTCCAGTTAAAGCAACAGATAATCTTGGATTGATTACCTCCATATATTCATTGTCTGTTTTTCGAGAACAAGATATTGTTTCATGATGAAATGCTTTGCGCAGCATATCAGAATAAGAACCCCAGTCTTGTTTTAAGATATAGCCCATGGTATCCGCCTCTGTTTCACAAATAACCCCTGTACCATCATTTTCATTTAAATGACAAATGATTTTAGCATAGCTAGAATTAGCAGGAATATAAAAGACTTTATAGGGTGGAGGCTTTGGAGGATCCTCTATAGCGTTTACACTTTTCTTTCTTTTGTTATTTTTATATGCCTGTAACTCCTTTTTATAATTTACCTGATTTTCCCGGCTACTTTTTAAAAGTGTAGATTGAATGGTAGTACCCAATTCTCTACTATATTTTAGGGTACCTTTTCCAGAGGCTGGAGGAGCAATCACAAAAGAAAATAGATTTGGAAAAACGGTCTGACGATTATACTGTCCTTTTACATTTGGGAGACACCCACTAAGAATAGACAAAGCACCCGTAAAATAAACATCCCGTTCTCTGGGATCAATAAAGGATAAAACTCCAGATTTTAAAATTTCAGGCATTAATTCATAATCTTCGAGAGAAATGGTAGGAGAAGAAAAAAGAGGATTATCATTAATGTTGCAAAAATCGTGAAAGGGTGCAAAGTCTGCAAAGTCTGCAAACCCGATATTATTGTGGTTAAAAGCACTGCGAATAGTGGCAACTAACTCTTTGTTTTCCAGATCATAATTGGCGGCACAAAACATCAGACACTCTTCAAAAGGGATGCCCGAGATTTTGCAACATTTTGCAAGACGGAAGATGAAGTTATTACGGTTGCCGTTGATATACAAACCGTTCTTTTGCGTGGTAATCACACAGTTAGCTAATATTTCGGAGTAATTGGGGTGATTTGATGTATTTTGACTAGAAAATTGAGGAACCTCCTCGATTTCGAATATTTTACTGGAATTATTAATGTAAAGATCCGGATCGTAGGAGAGGAAGCAAAGGCGAGAAACATCCTTCACCGATCGGTCAGACTTGATGCCTGTTTGCTTTTCGTACTCATCAGCCACCTGGTTGAAAGCTTGGACATGTGAATTAAGTGTGCTGTTTGTGATGACGAAAACCTTGAGTCCATTACCCCTGGGGCTGATGAAAGAAGCAAAAGTGGTGGGCATGGCATCTACAATTTTTCGAAGATTGGGAAGTGCATCGTTTACATTGTCGAAGTCCAGGCAAATGACGGGGTAGTATTCCTGGATCAGCTCAGCACGCCGGCCATTAGGAAATACTCCGGAAGGAGTAAAACCAGGAAGGCCCTTTTTAAGCTTGTTTGCCTCTTCTTTTTTGCCTTGTTCTGAGAATTGATGGATTTTTTCGATGAGCACTTTGAGTTTGTCTTCCTTTACAGATAATATAACCTCCAGGAGTGAAAATATACCCTGGTGTTTGTAAAAACCGTGGAATATGGAGGTTTGGAAATCAATCATATAGTAAGTTTTTAGCGTTAGTACCCAGACCGATTCCGTTTTTTCGGACAATGAAAATTCGTTTTATGGCATAGCGTGTCCAGTGAAATTGTTTAACAACAAACAAACTTGTGATGGACTGATACTTGCGGTGAACTTTGATTATTCGGCCAAGTATGACTTGGCTTTTGGCATTGGGTGAATCCAGTGCAATTTGTTGAGCCAGCAGCTCGACAAAGTAGGCGATTGACAATAGCTTTCGCAGTTTTAATGATTGGGATTTTTTCATAACTCATATTTTTTGTAGGTATTATGTGTTTCAAAGGGGCATAAGAATCCCACCTCATCACCTGTTAAACACTTTAGCAGGCAGAAAGATCACAGAAAAGGGTAAGCAAGTTGTTTATTTTCAGAACTTAAGAAGACTTGTTGTGTTGTTCTGCGTTGGGTTTAGAATCAATTGAGCTTATAATATTAGATGTTTTAGCATATTTTGGCTTACAGCTTTGAATGTGCATTATTGATATTAAATGTGGGTTCTTGTACTTTGTAAATTAAAAATATTTTAGTTAATAATTAGATTTAGGTTAACTGTGAATCAAATTCAGATACCCCTAAAACACTGATATAAAATAATGGAACAGGGGTTATCTGTTTTTAGCGGCTCAAATGTAGGTAAATATTATAAAAAACCAATCACTTTTATTTGAATTTGTTTTGATTTGGTTGTATTTGAATTTAATAATAGCAATATTGAATAAATGATATTAATATTGAAAATAGTTATATTTTATCCCTCTATTTTGTTTGTAATAATGTTGATTTGTTGTAATTTAGCACTACCGTTTTGACGGTTGAAACAAGAATATTAACCTTGAATGTGTCGTTTGAAGGCCATTTATTAAAAACAAAGAATTATGCAGTTAGCTACACTTGAAGATCTGGAACAATGGAAGAATGAAATCGTTCATGAAGTGTCGGAATTAATTAAGGGCAATATCCCACAGCCGGAAAAGTGGGTAAAATCGAACCGGGCAAAGGAGATACTGGGTTGTTCTCCTGGGACGTTGCAGAATTTGAGGCAAGGTGGGAAGTTGGAATTTTCGAAGGTTGGGGGAACGTTGTATTATAGTATGGAGTCGATTATGAAGACGTTGGAGAGGAACAAGCAGGGGGTTTCGTAGGGTATCCGATTTCGGATAGGAACGGGATTGAATTATGAAGGGAGCCATTTCTGAGAGGGGATGGCTTTTTTTGTGGGAAGGCTTTTGGCTGTTGGCTTTTGGCTGTTAGCTTGCTGACGCGAGAGTAATGGGACGCGGATATTGGACGCTGAAGCGTTGGTGAATTGGACGCAGATTTTCATGATATTCATGATGGGTCATGATTTGCTGACGCGAGAGTAATGGGACGTTGAAGCGTTGGTGAATTGGTCGCTTTGGTTAAGGCACCCCACCCAACCCTCCCCAAAAGGGAGGGCTTTTTTTATAGGTTGAAATACAGTATTTTACATGACTTTTTGAAGGGGTTTTTTGACGGTCATTTTGGCTTTGAGGGCTTTCATGTCGTTGGAGATTTTGGTGTCGACGACTTTGGAGTAGATTTGGGTGGTCTTGATGGAGTTGTGTCCGAGCATCTTGGAGACAGATTCAATGGGGACTCCATTGGATAGGGTGACGGTGGTGGCAAAGGTGTGGCGTGCCAGGTGCATGGTGAGGTTCTTGGTGATGCCGGTGATGTCGGCGATTTCTTTGAGGTATCCGTTCATGCGCTGGTTGGAGTTGACGGGTAAAAGCTTGCCTTTGGACAGGGCTTCGGGGTCGTTTTTGTATTTGTTGACAATAGCCAGTGCTTGGGGAAGTAGTGGAATGGGGCTTCGTCCATCTGTTTTCTTACGATTGATGATGATCCATTTTTCACCATCGATACCGGTGGAGATGTCGGAAGGGGACAAATCTTCAACATCAGCTTGAGATAATCCGGTATAGCAACAGAAAATGAAAACATCCAATACTCTTTGTAGTCGCTCAACCGTGAAGGTCTTTTCTTCCAACACAACAAGTTCCTTAGCAGTAAGATAGCCTCGATTGGTTTCCTTCATGGAGCAACGAAAATTCACAAATGGATTTCTGGTAATCCACTCATTGAATAAAGCGAGATTGATTACCTTTTTAAGCTTAATAATATGCTTCATGGTTGTATTATGAGCACAATGATCATTTGTTTTCAAATACAACTCAAAGTTGGTCACGAAGCTATGATTAAGGTCTTCCAGGATCATATCTTTTTGCCGGTACTGGTATGGGATAAAGGCTTCAATCTTGGCGTATGTTGCCAGATAGTGCTTATAGGTTAAGGGAGAATAATCAGTTCCAACTTTAAGCTTAAATTGGTCATTGTGATACCTGAATATTTCAAGGAGGGTATGCTTCTTAACTGTGGTTCCAGTCATTCTGTTTCTCAGTGAATCGACCGTAACCTCTTGCCCTAAACTCTCAAGGACATTGAAGTGCTTAAGAACTTTTGCCTTTAACCCGTCGAGGTAATTATTTAGGATTACGGCTTCATCGCTGGTACCTTTGGCACGATCTAATTTTGAATCCCATTGATCTGGTTTTACACTACGATGCGTTGCAAGTTCCAACCTTTTTTCATCAAGAGTTACCCTGATGTTAATGGGAGCAAGTCCCTTCTTGTTTGTTTTGTGTTTCTTAATTTGAAACGAAATGTACATTGAATGTTCCATGGCACATGAATTTTGAGACAAAATGGGTCTCGATTCGACAATAAATATACGAAATTCAAGGCAATTTATAATGATAAAAACCGAGTTATTATCACTGTTTTTCAACATTTTACATTCTATTCGAGACCCATTTTTAAAAATGAGAATGGGTCTCGAATGGGTCTCTTTAAGATTGTAATATTTGTTTGAGTTTGAATAGGGCTAAAAGAAAAAGCCGCTATAACTCAACGTTTTAGCGGCTTTTGTTGCTGATTATCAGCTCTTTAGTAGTCCGTACGGGATTCGAACCCGTGTTACCAGGATGAAAACCTGGCGTCCTGACCTGACTAGACGAACGGACCGTTTTGGTTAGGAGGTGCAAAAATAGGCACTTTTTTTATTCGTGCAACTTTTTTGCAAAATATTTTTAAAAATATTTTATTTCCCTTAGCCCAAAGGCGAATCTGAATCAGATTGAAACTTAAAACCCAGACGTTTACCAGTTTTTAATGAAATTGCATCCATGGTGTTTTTCATTTCAAAAACACTGACTTCTTTTACAAGGTTGTAGTTGGGTGTTAGTAAATCGAAGTTGATGGTGTATGTAATGGATGTTTCAATCAGATTATCAACAGCCTCTGTATCCAGTATATTTTTACCAAAATCGTTAAAAACAAATCCCAGCTCTCGTTTCCCCTCTACAAAATAATGGTTGTCTTTGTTAATAAAAAGCCGCCCAATCAAATATCCTACGTCGTTAACTCTGTTGTATTTAAAGGAATCAGATAAAAAATTATAGATATTGATAATCCCACAATAACTGCGTGATTTATCCTCACGGATATAATCTGTTCGCATCACCTCATGATCACGTGGGAATTCAAAAACATTGGTGTGCATCAAAAACAAAAGCGTGTCACCTCCAAATTTCAACTCGATCTCAAAATCACCAACGCTGTTCGACTCAAACGGAGTCAAATCATCAGGAGCACTCTCAACCACATAAGCGCCGTATTTCCTCTCTAATTCAATAATAGAGCTCTTAATAGAATTAAGTGCATTCAACGTATTGCGATAAACCTGCTGCTTTAGGTTGGCTTTACCCACCATCAACTCAAATAGAGTGTCTGAACTTTCCTTTGGATTCATTTGCTGATTTTTTAATGACCATCAAAGGTAGGAAAAATGTGGAAGTTGGGAGAGGGAAGTCGGATGTTTGGAGAGTGTACCTGATTTATTTTAACCGAAAAGCATCAAAAGCCGACTATCCTTCAAATGTAAAGGATAACAGAAACACCTTAGAACGCAGTTGATCGATGCTATTGGTATATAAATTGTTTTCGCGGATAATCAGGTTATTGAAACCATACCCCATTTTGATTTCTGTTCCAAATTTAAAGTAGGTGGTATAAAAATCGAATCCTACCCCCAATTCACCAGAAATATCATGACGATTGAGTTTTACAGTAATGTCAGTTGAATTTTGTTGGGCTTTCTTTTGAGAGGCCAGGTCGATAGAGTACTTGACACCTCCTAACACATAAGCCGCTATATTGTTTAATCTACGCGATTTATATTTCAGCTCCAAGGGGAACTCAACAATCGTGGAGGTGATACTCTTTTTCATCTCCACGGCTTGCGCAGTACCATTTTTATAGGTCAGTATATCATAGTTTAAAATTCTCTCTCCGAAAGACAAAGAGGGAATAAAACGTAAATCGAGCAATGGTGTGATATGCAAATCACCTACAATACCAATGGTAAATCCGGGGGTGGGTGTTGAATTAAGCGAATAAACAAAAGCAGAATCAACCGCATAAAAATCTGGTAATTCTGTTGTCGTCCATTTTTTAAATGACATATTATCAATTGTTTTTACCGAAAATAGCATTTGATTGGCTCCCAGAATAAAACCAAAATGGTATCGACTGTGATCGAAGGTAGGCAAGTTCATCGATTTTCGTTGTTGGCCCTCCACCTGGGTAGTGACAACCAACAAAAGCATGACCATCGATAAATGCACCAAACCCGACTTTTTAATAAGTTTTATCATGTGAACAGTAACGTGTTTCTTATTGAGATAGTATTTCATGTAGATCGGATTAGCCACAAATAGATTAATAAAAATCATATTCAAATTATTTTGTTCCCCAATACAGGGTCGCAATACCCATAGTTAACCTCTTCTGTTTATTCTCGTGGAAACCAGCCATCGCCATTTGATCGAGAAACGCTTGCCCTTCGGCAAACTTCGACACCGAATCAGGCAAATAAGTATATGCTTCCTTATGTTTAGAAATGGTTCTTCCTACCAGGGGAAGGATGTATTTAAAATAGAACTGGTACAATTGCTTGAAAAAAAACTGATTGGGTTTTGAAAATTCAAGCACTACTACTCGACCCTTTGGCTTTAATACCCTATGCATCTGTTGTAATCCTTTCTGAAGGTTTTCAAAATTACGAACACCAAAAGCCACGGTAATGGCATCAAATGAATTATCTGAAAAGGGAATTTTTGCTGAATCGCCGTGCACCATTCTGATCACATGATCCAGCTTGAGTTTTTTGATCTTCACCTCCCCCACCTGCAACATTTGAGCAGCAATATCCAAGCCAACAATCTTTTTAGGATCAAGCTTAGCGAGTTCAATGGCCAAGTCACCAGTTCCTGTGGCCACATCTAATATCTGCTTTGGTTGAAGGGGTTCTAATAGCTTTCTGACCTGTTTACGCCAAACTATGTCGATACCTCCTGAAAGCACATGATTAAGCAAATCGTATTTGGGAGCAATGTCGTTAAACATTTTCTCAACTTTTTGTTTTTTTCCAGGAGTGTTGTATTGAGTCATGATGGTAAGCTTTTTGAAGGGACTAAGACGTCATCAATTTTGAAACCTCTTGTCGCAATTTGGTTTTGTTTACTGGCACTACTCCGACATCCTCACAAACAAGACCGCCGGCCAGATTAGAAATAGCCGCCATCAAAGGAGGCTGCACTTTTAATGCCAAAAGCAAAGCCGCTACACTGATAACAGTATCACCGGCACCTGAAACATCAGCAATATTGCGTCGGTGTGCCCGGATAAGGCGTGATTCGTAACCGCTCTGTGTTTCCCAACTAATGAACACGCCCAGTTCTGACAACGTATTTAAAACCATTTTACAGTTCAGTTTATCCTGAAGTTGCGAAATCACCATTTCCAATTGCTCGTTGTCGTGAGGATCGAAACTCACACCCAACCCTTCTTTCACCTCTTTAAGATTTGGCTTGAAGAGGGTTACCTGTTGATACGCCAGAAAGTTTTTCTTTTTAGGATCAACGGCAACGGGAATTTTACGCGCATTAGCCTCTTTAACAACACTTTCGATGAGCTTTTGCGAAATTACACCCTTATCGTAATCCTGAAAAATGATTACATGAATATCTTGTTCATCGAGTATTTGAAGGATGCGAGAATTTAACAAGTGGAATTGACTGTCATTCAATTCATCGGTCATTTCTTCGTCAACCCTTAGCATTTGAGTTTGGTTACCGATAATACGGAATTTAGTTGTCGTCTGGCGCTTTTTATCCGCAATCAAACCATCAAGTGGCATACTTGCATCAGAAACGAGCTGTTTAAACTCCTCCCCTTTAGGATCATCACCAATCACCGAACACAAAATAGGATTCGCACCTAAAGCCCTCAGATTCAACCCCACATTGGCTGCGCCTCCTAAGCGATTTTCACGGTGCTTAACAGCAACGATGGGAACTGGTGCTTCGGGGCAAATTCGGTCAACGTGGCCCCAAATATAGGCATCCACCATTACGTCACCAATTACCATGACGTTCAAGCTGTTAAATTGTTCAAAAAGTTGGTCGATATCTTCTGATGTAAACATGCGGCATTCAATTATTGGTCTGCAAAAATAGGTAAATATCCAAAAGGATGGCAAAGGAAGACGGGGAAGAACCAATTCCTCCCTTTAGCCATCTTGTATAGAATAAAAAATAAATGAGATTTTATTTATCGTGAGTGGGTGGAACACCCATAGAAAGTGGTTTATCAAAAATATTCACCCCTCCCTTCACACCAAAATCAAGTGTTTGAACAGGATAAGCTATGGAAATATTTTCTTTTTCGAAACGACTCTTAATGCGCATGATGGTTTCGCTCATGGCATTCAAATAATCCGTCTGCTGGACAAACCCGATCCAGAACCGCACTTCAAAATTATATGAATACCCCCCGATTTCAGTAAAATAAAAATCAATGGGTTCTGTGGGAAGCATCGCTTTAATCAGTTTTATTTCATCAAGAGCGACTTCCTTTACTTTTTCAAGATCGTCTCCGTATGAAACCCCGCTTTTCAAAATTACCCGTCTCTTGCTATAGGTAGAATAATTTTTAAAGGTATTGTTATAGATGAGCTGATTGGGGACAAAAACCTGCTGCCCACTGATATTGGTGATGGTGGTAGTAATCCACCCAATTTCGTTTACCTGACCATAAACACTGTCGAGCATCACCCAGTCATCAACTTTAAATGGTTTTTGAATATTTACGAGCATCCCCGCGAACAGGTTTGAAGCAATATCCTTAAAGGCAAAACCGGCTACAATACCAACAATACCAGCACCTGCAAGCATTTTAGTAACATACCCCTCTAATCCCAAAATTTCAAGTGCAAAATAAATACCAGTAAAAAAAATGAAAATGTACAGAACAACAGAAACTGCCTGTGACAAATTTTCGTGCCCCTTACGGAGAGAACGTTTTGTTTTAAGCGAATAGTTACGAATAAATCTGGCCAGGAACCAAAAAATGACCAAAACAACTATTGCCAACAAGAATCTGGGTAAAAAATGTATGGTAGATTTTTCAAACTCCTGAATATATGGCAACGCGTTATTAAACATACTGGTCAATTTAGTTTAACAAGCCTTCTTATGTCAGTATTTCAAGTGCTGACTTAATACGCTTTACTGCTTCTATGAGTAAATCCATAGAAGTGGCATATGAAAGTCGAATACAATTGGGATCACCAAATGCATCTCCGGGAACAAGAGCCACATGGGCTTTCTCAAGCAAAAATGTACATAGCTGTGTACTATCTTCAATGGTTGTTTCACCAGCTTTCTTACCATAGAAACTGCTCACATCAGGAAACAAATAAAAGGCTCCTTTGGGAATGTTGATTTTCATCCCTTCAATATCTCCCATTAAGGAAACCAATAAATCCCGGCGCTCTTTGAATGCCGCAACCATCGTTTTTATTTCTGACACTTCTGCCGTATTAGCATTAACAGCCGCAGCAGCAGCCATTTGCGAAATCGCTCCGGCTCCCGAAGTGGATTGCCCTTGAAATTTTGTACACGCATCAGCCAATACCTGCGGCCCGGCAAGATATCCGATACGCCAGCCTGTCATGGCAAATCCTTTCGACACGCCATTGATGATTACTATCTGGTCTTTGATCTGACTAAAAGAAGCTGGACTTACATGGGTTCCTTCGAAAAGAATATGCTCATAAATCTCATCAGAAATAATAACTACTTGTGGATATTTAGCTAAAACCTCAGCGATGGCTTTTACCTCTTCGTAGGAATAGACTGATCCAGTAGGATTACTGGGCGAATTAAATAAAAACGCTTTGGTTTTGGCATTGATGGCTGCTTCAATTTGTTGAGGAGTTACCTTAAAATCAGCTTCAATTTTGGCTTCAATAATATGCGGCGTTCCGCCTGCCAGCTTAATCATTTCGGCATATGATACCCAATAAGGTGCCGGAACAATCACTTCATCTCCCTCGTTTAGAAGACAATGAAACACATTCGACAAAGCCTGCTTGGCTCCATTGGACACTACAATCTGACTGGGTTTAAAATCCAATCCATTATCGCGTTTGAGCTTTTTAACGATGGCTTCTCTTACAGGTAGTAATCCGGGAACCGGTGGATATTTGGTTACATTGTTCAGAATGGCCTCAATGGCTCCCAATTTAACGTAATCGGGTGTATTAAAATCCGGTTCACCGATACTGAGATTGATGATATCAATACCCTGAGCCTGCAATTCACGGCTAAGTCGGGTCATTTCCAAAGTTGCCGACTCGGTTAAATTTAAAATTCGATTGGATAGTATGCTGCTGTTCACTGTGCTATAATTTTTTTGAAAAGCAAATATATGGAATTAAGGTGCTCCACAACTTTTTCTTGTGAAAAAGTTAACAAGAATCGTTTTATTAAAACGCAAAAAACCATTGTGATGCAAATGAGAACAGCCACAAAAAAATGTTGTTTCTTTGTAGTGTATTTACCAACATTACTGAGTTATGTTTGCTGAAATATTAAAGTACACCATTCCGTCGATCATCATGCTGGGAGCTGTTTTCATGATGATGCGTTTCTTTTTGAAACACAACAACAATCAGCTGGCCTATTTAAAAGATGAACAGGAATTGGCCCGATTAAAATTAGACTTAGAAAGAAAACAGCAAATACAAAAAGTTGTCATTCCTTTAAAACTGCAGGCTTACGAACGGATGGTACTTTTTTTAGAACGCATAAACCCGCCCAGTTTGATTAAACGATCGATGTCTTACGGGCAAAAGGTTACTGACTTACAAAGTGTTATGTTGCGCAACATCCGTGACGAATACGAACATAACATGTCGCAACAGCTGTACATTGGTCAGAACACCTGGGAAATGGTGAAAACAGCCAAGGAAGATGTGGCTCGTTTAATCAACACCACAGCCTCTCAATTTAAAACTGATGGAGACGCTGCCGAAATGGCCAAAAAGATGCTGACCACGGGATTTGACAGCAAAAACGATCCCATTGAAAAAGCATTGGTACAACTTAAAAATGAAGTAAAAGACCTCTTTTGATCCATGAACGATTTGGTCGAAATACGAAATGTGAGTTTTGTTGGCTCGGGCAATGTAGCAACACATTTGGCCGCTGCCCTGCTTCAAATCGGAATTCAAATCAAGGAAGTTTTTTCCTTGAATGAAAGTCATGCCGAAGCATTCAGCAAAAAAACAAAATGCGGAATCGTCAAAAGTCTGAATCAACTCGACCCGGATAGCGATTTAATCCTGCTTTGTGTTCCCGACCATCAGGTAAAAAAGGTGGCTGGTTACCTTGCCCCTGGCAAAGCGATCATTGCCCACACCTCAGGAATCGTCTCACTCAACGAAATTAAAAGTGACACACATCCCACAGGAGTTTTTTACCCTCTCCAAACGTTTTCAAAAAACAAAAAAGTCAACTTCCGTGAAATTCCATTCTGCATCGAAGGCGACACACATCACACCAGTGAAATACTTACCCAATTGGCATACAAGTTGAGCAACAAGGTAGTTGCCGTTCTGACTTCTCAAAGGGAAATCCTACACCTTACTGCCGTGATGGTAAATAATTTCTCAAACATGCTTTATGGCATGGCGCACGAAATCTTACTCGAAAACAACCTCGATTTTAACCTACTGACACCTTTAATCCGCGAAACAGCAAACAAAGTAACCGAAATGACCCCACAAGAAGCGCAAACGGGTCCGGCACGTCGAAATGATGAAACAACCATTCAACGACATAAGGAATTGCTCAAAAGCTTTCCCCAATATCAAGAACTTTATCAACTCATTACTGAACACATTATAAAAAAACACCATGAGTAATTACAAGGCATTGTTAACCAACGTCACTACTTTTATTTTCGATTACGATGGCGTAATGACCAACGGAACACTTATCCTATTGCATGAAGGACATCCTTTGCGTTCGGCTAATGTTAAGGACGGATACGTACTACAACTGGCTGTTAAACTGGGATATAAAATCGCAATTATTTCAGGTGGATTTTCCAAATCAATGGAAAACAGATTCGAATCACTCAACATCAAAGATGTTCATTTGGGTGTAAAAAATAAGATCGAAACATTTGAAAAATTTATCACAGAGAACAATATCAATCCTGAGCATGTGGTATACATGGGTGATGATATTCCAGATTTTAAGGTCATGCAAAAGGTAGGCGTACCTGTTTGCCCTGCAGATGCTGCGGAAGAAATCAAAAATATTTCGGTGTATATTTCAGATAAAAAAGGAGGTGAAGGTTGTGTCCGAGATATCATTGAACAGGTGCTTAAAGTACAAGGAAAATGGATGACAGATGAATCGTTTATGTGGTAGGGAAGAGGGGAGTCGGAAGTCGGAAGTCGGAAGACGGGAGAAAATAATTAATTGAAGAATAGTGAAAGATTTTTTAAAACTGGTTCGGTGGCCTAATCTGGTGGTGATCATCGTCACGATGACCTTTATGCTTTTTTTACTGATTAATCCTTTGTTGGGATTAGCTCCTTTTGAAGCGGGTTTGTCTCCAGTTCAATTCGGACTGTTGGTGATTTCAGTTGTATTGATCACGATGGGTGGCTATATCATCAACGATGTGGTGGATATCAACCCCGATTCGATAAACAAACCGGGCAAAAATTTGATTGGCCAAAGCATTTCCGAGAAAAGTGCTCAAACCTTGTATTGGGTAATTTCTTTGGCAGGACTCCTTTGTGGAACGCTGTTTTCGTATCTCCTGAACCAAATCAATTACAGTTTAATTTTTGTGTTTTCAGCCGGATTACTTTGGTTTTACTCACAAAAATACAAGGGACAACCTCTGGTTGGAAATCTTGTTGTAGCCCTGCTCAGCGGACTTTCATTTGGATTGGTTTGGTTGTTCACCTTTTTCGCCATGAGCTACCAAGCGCAGGAATTCGCACAGGTTCAGCCCTTTTTTGCCTTGGTTACTAAACTGGTTTTCATATATGTAGGCTTTGCTTTTGCCATTACCCTATTGCGCGAGCTCATCAAAGACCTCGAAGATTTTGCAGGTGACAACCGCTTCGGATGTCGTACCTTGCCCGTTGCCTACGGAACCGGCCCGGCAAAAAAGGTGGCCTTGGTAGTAGGATATCTTTCTTTGGCAGGACTTCTATGGACAGATTACTTTTTTATTCGCCTTAACTACGTGGGCTTAACCGGATGGTTTATTTTGCTCGCTTTCTTTTTGGGATTCATCCAGTTTAAACTGCATGGCGCCAAAGAAATATCCGATTTTTCAAAACTTTCGCGCTTGACCAAATTACTCATGTTGCTGGGTATACTCTCTTTGGTATTTTTTTATTTTGAACAACCATGATGCTTCTTGAATTGCTCGCTCCATATCAGGTAATCCTGTCCTCAGGCTCACCCCGGAGAAAAGATTTGCTAACCGAAATAGGAATCCCTTTTGATGTCATTACCAAGCCAGGTGACGAAACCTATCCTGACAACATGCCCACCAAGGAAGTTGCCGGATTTTTAAGCCTTCAGAAGGCTGAAATTTTTGCCTCCAAAGGTCTTGAAGACAATCAACTGGTCATCACAGCAGACACCATCGTCGTAGTAGACAACGACATTTTAGGAAAACCCCTCAACGATAGTGACGCACGCCAAATGTTAAAACGTCTCTCAGGCAAAACACATCAGGTAATTACCGGCGTAACCCTGATGACCTACGAAAAGATTCACACCTTTTCGGTTTGTACCGAAGTGGATTTCAAAACCTTAACAGAGGAAGAAATTCATTTCTACGTGCAAAATTATCAACCCATGGATAAAGCCGGTGCTTATGGCATTCAAGAATGGATTGGCCATGTAGCCATCGAACGCATACACGGGTCTTACTTCAATGTGATGGGATTGCCGACACATCAGTTGTACGAAGAACTCATTCAATTTCTATCCAAAGCGTCATGAAAAAGACTATAATTGATCCCGCTACCATCGTCCAAAGACAAGTGGACGCTTATAACAACCTTGACATTGAGGCTTTTACGGACGTATTCTCTGATGATGTTTGTGTAAAACAATTTCCCGACACTCCATTAATTGAAGGCAAAACAAACTTCAGAATCCATTATCAGTTGATGTTTGAGGCTACTCCTGATTTACATTGCGAAATCGTAATGCGCATGATCCAGGGCAATACCGTCATTGATCAGGAAAACGTATTAAAAAACGGAGAATATATCAAAGCCATCGCCATTTACCAAGTGAACGAATCGCAAATCGAAAGCGTGACGTTTATTCTAGAGTAGGTACCAATGCATACATCAATACATCAGTAAAAAAGCCAACGCGCTACCTACGCTGAAAACCTGTATCTTTGCCACCAAATAATACAGAAATTCCGTGACCTTTAACGATCTCAATTTAAATACACCCCTCAGCAACGCGTTGGCCGATTTGGGTTTTGAATATCCCACTCCCATCCAGAAAGCCTGTTTTTCACTTATCCTATCGGGAAAAGACACCGTGGGTGTCGCCCAAACAGGTACAGGAAAAACCTATGCCTACCTGCTTCCCAGCTTAAGATTTCTACCCTTTTCGAAACAACGGAATCCACGTATTTTAATCCTTGTACCCACCCGAGAGCTGGTAACACAGGTAGTAGATGAAATTGAAAAATTGAGCAAATACATGAACATTCGATTTGCCGGAGTGTATGGCGGAACCAATATCAACACCCAGAAAAAAGTAGTCAGTGAAGGTTTGGATATATTGGTAGCTACGCCAGGTAGATTGCTTGACTTAGCCCTTACCGGAGTGTTATCAATTAAGAATATCCAGAAATTCGTGATTGATGAAGTGGATGAGATGTTAAATTTAGGATTCAGGCCTCAACTGTTGTCAATTTTGGAAATCCTGCCCGAAAAACGCCAGAACATCATGTTTTCCGCCACCTTAACTCAGGATGTTGAAACAGTAATCAATACCTATTTTGATCATCCCGAACAAATTGTAATTGCCCCGCACGGAACTCCTCTGGAACAGATCATCCAAAAAGCTTATGACGTTCCTAATTTTTACACGAAAGTTAATTTACTGAAGCATTTAATTGACACAGATAATTCCATGGAAAAAGTGTTGGTTTTTGCAGGAAGTAAACGATTGGCCGACCGGTTAGCCGAGCAGATCACAGGGTTTAAAGCATTGAAACCCGGAGTACTACACTCCAATAAATCGCAGAACAACCGTTTTGAAACACTGAAACAATTTGAAGAAGGAAAGATTAAGATGCTCATTACCACAGACATAATGGCACGTGGGCTGGACATTTCAGATGTAAGTCATGTGGTTAACTTTTCGATGCCTACTTTACCCGAAGATTATATCCACAGGATAGGTCGCACCGGACGTGCGGAAAAAGATGGTATTGCAATTTCATTTATCAATGAAATAGAAAAGCAATCGCAAGGAGACATTGAAAATTTGATGAAAATGCCCATTCCCATATTGGATTTTCCTACTGAAGTTGAAGTTTCTTCTATCACTACCGAAGATGAAAAACCGGCTCCTTTGTACGACAAACCCTATTTAGCTGCCCCTGCAAAAAAGAAAAACGAAGGTGCATTTCATGAAAAATCAGCTAAAAATCAGCAAGTTAACTCTGGAGGTGCCGGAAGAAAAGAAAAGAAACGAAAAGCAAAAGGACGCACCAAAAAGTAAGACATTTTACTTCTCAAATATATTCAGAGTCAATTACTTCGTCCTTTGTGAAAAGTGAACTGAGTCTCCTGTGACTCCATAACCCACTACACAACCGGCGTCAGCAACTTGTTTCTCCAGATTTCGTAAACTATCTTCAGCCTCTTCATCTACACCAGGTTTATTAAGGTATAATGCATAATTATTGCGGTATAATCCCGGAGTAATATTGGGCATCATAACATTGGCTCCGATCTGTAAGGCTTTCACACGGCCCTGCTTATCAAGCGCTTGCAATGCTGTTGTAGATGCAATATTGATGTCTTTCATGATGATGCGTAACAGGGCAATCATTTTCATGCTGAGCTGAATGCGTTCAGCAACTGGCATTAACAAATGTTTAAATTGATACAAAGGGGTATCCTCATGCTCAATATAGGGACCCATTCCACACATATCGATATCAAAATCACGCATGAAAAGCAAATCCGAAGCCAAATCGTTGAGGGTTTGGAACGGTAAACCAATCATGACTCCGGTACCGGCCTGAAATCCACAGGAACGCAATAAACTCAAAGCATTCAACCGGGTTTTATAATCATGCATGGCATCCTGAGGATGGATTTTATAGTAGAGTGATTCATTGGAAGATTCAATACGCAATAAATACCGTGTAGCACCTAATTGCCGCCATTTTTCATAGGTCGCACGCGACTGTTCACCACAAGAAAGCGTCACGCCTAGCTTACCTTCTCCCAATTCGCGGGCACGCTCAAGAATATGGTTTACTTTGCCAATAAAGTTGTCGGTTTGCAATTCTCCTGACTGAACCACCAAGCTGCCCATCCGGCTATCAACTGCATACTGAATTGCTTGATCGATTTCAGCATCTGAAACAACATAACGATGGCTTTTGTGATTGCTTTTGCGTATTCCACAATATAAACAGTCCTTTTCACAAATATTTGACAATTCAATAAGCCCACGTAAGTATACCTTATTGCCCACATGCTTCAATTTTATTCGGGCCGACTCCTCAAAAATAAGCTTTGTTTCCGCTTCATCAGCAGCCAGAAGCCTGACCACGTTCGCATGATTAAACTCACGATTAAATAATATTTCTGCTACTTCACCTTTCATTGCTTTGTTTATTTCTTTGGAAAAGGAGCTACTGCCCGATCAAATATTCCGTTCATGTAGGCGATGGAAAGACCATAATTGGTAACCGGAACACCAGCTTCTAAGGCAGATTTCAATCGTCCGGCCAATTGCTTTTGAGTTACAACACAACCACCACACTGAACAACAAGCGCATAGTTGCTAATATCCATTGGAAATGGATCCTGACCTGCCACCACATCAAAATGCACCTCCTTTTTCGAAAATTCACTGATCCACTTGGGGAGTTTAACCCTACCAATATCGTCGCAACTCACGTGATGACTGCATGATTCCAGAATTAAAACCCGATCCCCATCCTTGAGTTGTCCTAATTTGGGAGTTCCTGCCATATACGCATCGAAATTAGCTCTGATCCTGGCAAACAGCACACTAAAACCAGTGAGCGGTGTATCTTCAGGAACAATTTTCGACACCATCCCGAAAGCCTGACTATCGGTAACAACCAAAGAAGGTTTCAACCCACGGTCGAATACATCCTGCAATTCGGTTTCCTTCACCACCAAACATATGGCATCATGATCTAGAACATCGCGAATGGCCATTTGCTGTGGCAGAATCATTCTTCCCTCAGGGGCTTCCGAATCAATGGGGGTAATAAGCAACACCAAATCCTTGGGTTTTACCATTCCTTCAAAAAGAGAAGGTTTAACATAAGCTGAAGTTGGTATTTTACCCTTAATCATTTCAGTAGCAGGAACGAGAGACTCATCCGTTACTGTACTAATATCCAAGGGCTCTGCATTGGTGAGTTGCTTTATACGCAACTTTACCTCTTGAGTAATGGGTTCTAAATCAGCTTTATTATGAAAAATCACAAAAGGAACATCGTACTCCTGAAACCCTTTAATGAGGTCTTCTTCGTAAGATCCAAAATTATTGGCCACAATAACAAGAATTGCCAAATCGATGGTCGAGATCACTTTCAACGATCGCTCTATACGTTTCTTTCCCAACTCGCCCGTGTCATCAATCCCAGCAGTATCAATGATG
>JBFHGX010000077.1:0-18444 GCA_041582875.1 Bacteroidales bacterium
CAAAACCAAGTTTCTACAAAAATGCAAAAAAAACTTTTTTAAAACAACTATCAAACTAGTTTTTAACATTTTGCACTTAAAATGAAGACGCATTAAAAATATAAATTATTAATAACCATATGTTTTTCATCTCCTTTTTTTTTAATTAAAGTAAACAAGAAAACCCATGCAATTTTTAAGTTTCTTGCAAAGCGAGTTATTGGCAAACAAAATAAAATGGGAATCACAATTAAACAAACTGTAAAAAAAACTGAAGAATATTGAATTCTATTTTAAAAATACTACGAATTTATACTCATTAAACCCTACTGATAATCAAAGTAATACTTCCCATGTTTTTTCTGTCATTCATTTTCAAAATAATTGTAATGCTTACTTTTTTAGATAACACCATAGTGTAATTGCTGGTCTGGATTTAAATGCATTTTATGTTGAGAGGCATCCAGATTCATCAGCATAAGCAAGATTTTGACGCGTATTTTATTGTTTTAAAATGTTTACAAAGTATTAAACAATACAATTTACCTATTCAAAGATCAGGGATTTTACAAAGTCGTTCGGATTAATGAATCTGTATTCATTTCGCATCGAAGAACGAATTAATATTTATAGGGAAAATGAAATCATCTCTATTCTATACATTAATCCACCAACCCAAACTCCCATAATGTAAACCACTATATACCAATACACTAAAAAGCTTTATAACGGCAACTCATACATGATTTGCACACACAGATTTTGAAGCAGAGAAAGAAATCCACAATAAATATAATTAAGAAAAGCAAGAAGCATGCTTTTCTTGTATTATTTCTTTATGCTCCCTAATAATGTTTAATACCCTTTCAAATTCACAGGATTTCTGTATCCGGGATTGTTTTTATACCAATCGGAATATACTGCGCCTCCTGACTCAGCCCACTCATTGAACTTATTGTACCCCATATTTACGGCCTTACCCTCTATCGGAACGATAAAACCGTGCATCATGTTTATTGCCCAGGGCAATCTGTTAACAGTGCGGTAATATTGTCCCTGATCAGGATTACTTGCATCATCTTGTGTTTGGAAAAAAGAATTGTCAGCAAGATCGGTAGGTGGTAAATTAATCAGATGAATCTCACGACCCCTATCGCTATCAGCAAAAACGAACGGGTTAAAAGGCGCCACACCAACCAAAGAGGGCTCCAGAGGTTCTGTTAATTCAACCACCAAATTTAGTGTCTGATATTTGTTGGCATTTGCATCATCAAACAAAATAATTACCGCTTTGTCAGCAGCATGACCTTCTTCAAGTCCCTTTTGATTAATATTGACTAAACCAGCGGTAATATTATAACCAGATACTGATGCTACGAACCCCTGATTAAAGGGCAACTCCAATCCAAACCCATTGGAAAATGAAGCCCCGACATGCTCTACTTTAAATTCACCTCTAAGTTCTACCACTTTATCTTGTGAATTCATAACCGCAATAAAATTATAGTAGATAACCAGATCATTAAAATCATAATCGCCTTTAAGGGGCCACTTATCCTCGAAAATCAAGGATCCAACTCCATAAAGACTAGGCGTATAGGTGTTATATGCCTTTTGTGAGTCATTTGGATATTCGTCATAATAATCAATAATTCCGTCCGCATCCGTATCGGTTTGGGGGATGGTATTTATATCCAACGGGAAGGTCGACAAATCATTAATAGCATGGTTAAACTTTGGAAACCTATACTCCCATCCACCGGTAACCTTATCCATTACGATAAGTCGAGCTTGACCGCCATTATCAGCAAGCCATAACTCCCCGTTGGAATCAATAGTCATAGATGTTGGTGTAAAAGGCAGGTTATCGGCAGAAATTTTGTGTGCGATTATTCGGTCATTTTTAAACTCTAACCAATAGAGACCACCAAAGGTAGCTATATACCATTTGCCATCATCATCAATTTTAATATCACCCCCTTGCGTATTATCAAGATCTTCTATCGATTTTTGAGTAAGCACATTACCCGTATTTGGATCTATGGAATAAAACTTATTAGCCGTTGAAAAATACAATAAACCATCGTTGTGGTTATACTCGAGTCGCGGACCCCCCATTCCAAGATTCTTTACAAGTGTAAACACCTTGGTTTCGATATCATATTCATATAATGGATAAGGGCTGTTCTTGCCAATGGTATAGAGTTTATTGTTGATATAATCCACAGCACAGGTGTAACTGCCCATGATCAATTGATCAACAATAACTGATTCTCCCGTAACAGGATTGATGGTGAATAAATCGCCGCCGCCATTTACACCATACAATATATCCGCTGGGTCGTCATTGGTGTTTTTGTACTTGGAGGTGAATGAGGCACTCTTTCCATTGATCTGAATATATTCACTGGTGAATACTCCCATTTCATTTTTTATTACAAAAAGTTCAGTAACATAATTTGGAATGGATACAATAATCTCGAACAATCCCGTTTCTGTAACTTTAGTAGCAATCAGATCGTTGGCCTCATCATAGTTTAAAACAATCTCCGTTATCTCTTCTCCGCTTTCATCGGTATAGGTGATGGTATCATTAAACACCTGACCGCTGTGCAAAAAGATATCGTATCGTGCTGAACCACCAGACTTCAGCTGATCCTGAAACTGAACGGTAACCTCCGTACAGGTTTCAAAAGTAAACCCTTCAGGAATAACAAGTTCATCCAAAGTTTTTTCCTCAACAGTGCTTTCCTGAGCATCATCTTTTTTACACGAAGTAAACACAAATAATACGAGTACAATCGCAATAATAGAGTGGGCTAAATATTTCATAAGATTAATAATTATAATTTAGATTAATTATAAACAACTATAATGCCAAATATATATAAATAAGCTTTAAAGAGGCTTTTAACGCTATAAAATGATTTCATATTTCCAGAATATGGAAACAATTCCGCATTCCGGAAACACCCCATTATAAACCACAAACAAAAAAAAAGGCTTTGCATGAATTGCAAAGCCTTTTTTTGTTTATTGTATCTGATGCTATATTCAGGTATGCCTTATAACTCAGGTAAAAACTTATACAATCCGTTTATTACTGATTTCTCAGAGCTGCTTAAGTTAGCGCCTTTTTTATCACGAATCATTTGCGTAAACTCCTCTTTGGGTATCTTATTCAGAAACTTGGGCTGATTAACAAAATGTGGAAGATTGTGGGCTAAAAATTGCTCCATGGCATCAGCGGCATCTGATCGGCGTTGACGGGTAGCAAGAAAATCTTTTGCTTTATGATCTTCTACGTAAAGTTTTCTAAGTTTGGTCCAGTTATCCATTATATTATCTTAAAGTATTTTAGCATTTTAATATTAACCCGTTATGCTTTGATTAACAAATATTTTTACCCACCTATCCATTTCCTCGTTCCAATAATGCCTGGCATTAAATAATAGTTTGGTATGAATCAACCCCGCAATTTAATCTGCCATCATAATGGAGTGGGAATTGGCAAACTTTTTAATAACACGCTTTCAAGCACTCGAAACCTCCGGGATTGACAAAGCAAGTTGCAAAATTAAGCAATTTGAAGGACAAAAGGGGCTAAATAGCAAATTAATATGAAACAATGTCAACCTTCGCACAGAATGCTATGGAAATAATCAGTAATAATTCCAGCTACCAACCTCTTGTTTTACATATAAATAGTGTGCATTATTTCTCGCCACCTCTGTTCCAGTGTGTATAAAAATAGGTAAAGGAATTAGGCGTTTGAATTTTTGAATCCAGAAGATATTCATTGGGGATGTAAAACGTGGAAGTATAATATCTTCTGTAGGTTTTTAATTTAGTTGTCCCTTCCAACCTGACGTTCCCCATGTTATTCACCGTGATACTGAAAGGCATAGTAAAATCAGGTTCTACATTAATCCACTTATAGGAAAAGATCAAGTAGTTATTCTCCAAAGTAAATGAATATTCCAGAACTGGAGGGTCTGTATCGTAGAAAAACTTATTGAATGAGGCCGAATAATCTTTTCCGGTATACCCATTAACAAAGTCAACAAAATCCTTAGAATCTATTTGTTGAAATTTAAAATGTTCGTAGTAACTTTTCATCATCTTAAAAAACAAGCTGTCGTTGTTTATTGTGCAACGCAAATTATGCAATAAAGCGGCACCCTTATTATAGATATCGCCACCCAAAAATGTATTGTCGTTTACATTCTTTTCGCCAACCATGGGCCATATGTTAAGCACACTCTTCATATTTAACGCCACAGCATTCAAATATTCCTCATATCCATATTTTTGCTCGATAAAAAGGTGTTCAGAATAAGTGGCAAATCCTTCGCTAATCCAGGCATCAGCCATGTCGGCCATGGTAACCGTATTTCCCCACCATTCATGTGCCATCTCATGCACGACAAGATAATTGTAGTCTTTCATGGCATACATGCGGCGATTTTTCTCCTTATAAACATCTCCAATAGCAATGGCACTTTGATGTTCCATACCTTCATACGGAGCTTCTACCATAGCCATTCCATCGCGGCTGTAAGAATATTCCCCAAATAATTGTTCATATACTTCCACCACCTCATTGGTTTTTGAATAAAACTTTTTGGCTTTTTTGAGGTGATGTGGCAACACATAATAATCAATGGGATAAGCGCCATTTTCGTTGACAAACTCATCCGCAAAGTTGACAAACTTTCCCATGTAAAAGGTAACACCATAACTATTGATGGGATAACTGACAAACCACTCGAACTGGGTGTAGCCATCATCCATTTTTTTCTTTGATCGTAAATTACCATTTGCAATTCCCTGGTATTTTGATGGAACCTGAATATTAATCTGCATGGAATCAGGTTTCTCACTCAGATGGTCTTTGCACGGCCACCAGGAACTAGCACCCAGGTGCTCGCAAGCTACACCAACCCACCAATTACCCCGCTTTTTCTCCCAAACAAAACCACCCACCCAGGGAGGGTCTACGGCCACATGGGGAATTCCGGAATATGAAATACTCACCATTTGATTCGTACCCACGTTAACTTCTTCAGGAAAAGAAACAAACAGGGCATTATACTTTCTTTTGTAGTCCAAGGCTTGTCCATTCCACTCAATGGATTGAACCTGATAGTTTTCAGCTAAATCAATTTGTATCGCTGCGGTGTTTTCAACCGTGTGAAAATAAATATCATTCTTACCCTCGATACGCTTGTCTTCAGGGATAATTTTCACGGTAAGATCGTAATAATAAACATCATAGCATGTCCTTTCCGGACGTAATGCGCCTTGTAATGAATCTTTTAGACCGAATGTTTTTACAATTCCACTTTCATTAGCATCACTGCTTAGGTGATAATGCTTGTAAATCTTATCCATAAAGACCTCATCAGACAAAACATGGTGAACAAAATCCTTGTTAATGAAAAATCCCGACTCTTTTACCTTAAGGAAATCTCTTCTGGCAGCAGAAATATCTCTCAATCCAAAATAGGTACTCCCTCGCATAAAAAAGGGCGTTACGCTTTCAGGAAAGTGTTCAATCAAAGTATCAAGTTCAGTAATTACTTTGTAATAATCCTTTTTATCAAACCAATTGTGCGCACGATCCATTCGAAGGTTGAACTCCTGTCTCATTTTTCCCGACTTCTGTGCGAAAGCACCAAAACACACAAGTAAAAGTATGATTATAATAGTCATTCTCTTCATATGGCCAATGCTTGACATGATTAAAAGTCTCTAATAAAAAACATGCTCGTCAAAATAGTAAGTGAATTGAAAATGGGTTGAATCGTACAGTTTCATCTATTAACGAGGCTAAATTAGAAAAAAAACTATCCCAATAAAAAATCGAAAGGCCCAATTAATCGGGTAATTACATCCTCTCTGTTGAACTGAAATCATCGATAGAATATTTATTAATACGTTCATGCATCCTTATGAATCAATATCTTGTCAAAACAAGTGTCAGTAATCACGGCAAAAAAACCGTTCTTTGCAGAAATTTGTTCCATAACAGACCAATACCTTCAACATGAAATTTTTAAAAGTTTTACCATTCATTGCCACCTTCCTTGCATTGACCATGACGGTCCGTTCGCAAGTTACCTCCACCCTTACAGATAGCGACCCTTCTCCTGAATGGGTTAAAATGATGTCTGACCAACAGGTAAATTTTTACGATGTTCAAAAGGCAGCCAATGCCTACTACGAAGCTCACGACAAGGGCAAAGGTAGCGGATGGAAACAATTTAAACGTTGGGAGTACCTCACCGAACAACGCGTTTATCCTACTGGCGACCGCCACAACCATCCCATTTTATGGAATGAGATTGAAGAGTTTAATAAAAATGCGACAACCCAGTCGAGAGCCACCCGCAACAACTGGACTGAGCTCGGACCTCAAACCTCAGCACAGGTGACAGGCCATTGGAGCCCAGGCATTGGACGCATCAACGTAATTGCTGTGGAACCTAACAACCCACAAACCATCTACATTGGCTCACCTTCTGGCGGATTGTGGAAAACAACCGACGAAGGTGAAAACTGGCAACCCCTCACCGACAACCAACCTGTTTTAGGCGTTTCTGCCATTGCCATCGACCCTAGCAATACCGATATCATATACATTGGTACCGGAGACAAAGATGCCAGCGATAATTATAGTGTGGGTATTTTAAAATCCACCGATGGAGGAACAACCTGGAATACAACAGGAATGAATTGGACCATTTACCAAAACAGAACCATCGCCAAACTGCTGATCAACCCCAACAATCCCAACATTTTATATGCGGCTACCACAGCCGGATTATTCAGAACCACCGATGCGGGAGATAACTGGACAAATATTCTCTCAGGTGACATCGACGATCTAGAATTCAAACCCTTCGATTACAATACCATTTATGCCTCTACCCGTCGGTTTTTTAAATCCACTGATGGTGGCGATAACTTTACTGAAACCTCAGGAGTTCCAAATTCAAGTCGGGTGCAAATAGCCGTTTCAGAAGACAACCCTGATGTAGTGTACTTCTTTTCTTCCGGATCAGGGATTTACCGTTCGGAGGATTCAGGCGAAAGCTTCACCTTCAGGTCTAACCAACCCACCAACGGCAATCAGGCCTGGTACGATTTAGCCTTATGCGTTTCACATGTGGATGCCGACGACGTACATCTGGGCGAATTTAACACCTGGAAGTCATTCGATGGCGCCCTCACGTGGTCGCAAACCTCTGAATGGACCTGGGGAAACAATATTGGCTACACGCACTGCGACATCCATGAAATGGTGTTTTTTGGCAGCACACTTTATGTGGGCAGCGACGGACTCATCAGTAAATCGGAAGATGCAGGGGCCACCTGGACCAATCTGACCGAAGGCATTGGCATGCGTCAGTTTTACAGAATCGGAACCTCAAAAAATGACCCCTACAAACTGATGGGTGGTTCACAGGATAACGGCACAAGCGTATACACCGATGGTGAATGGCACGAATGGCTTGGCGCCGATGGCATGGAGTGTCTGGTGGATTATTCCAACAGCGACATTGTATATGGCACATCACAAAACGGAACTTTTTACAAATCAAATACCGGTGGAAATTTTGGAGGGATGAACATTACGCAGCCAGGAAGTGGCAACTGGGTAACTCCTTTCGTGATTCACCCTACTGATCCTCAAACACTTTATGTAGGGAATAGTGAAGTACGAAAAACTACTGATGGCATGAATAGCTGGACAGCTATTTCAAGTCTCGGACTGGGCAACCTCGACAACCTGGCTATCTCCCCTTCCCATCCCGAATACCTTTATCTATCGAAAAATGCCAAAATATACCGCACTTCAGATGGCGGTGAAAACTGGACCAATGTCACCAATGGCTTGCCCAATTTGTTTATCTCCTATATTGCCATTCATCCCGAAAAACCTGAGACCATCGCCGTAAGTTTATCAGGTTACACCGAAGGTGAAAAAGTATATATCTCAGAAAATGGAGGCGCCACCTGGACCAACTATTCCATTAACCTACCCAACATTCCTGCCAACTGTGTAGCCTTTTACAATGGCGACCTGAATCCTTTGTATATCGGAATGGACGTTGGGATTTATTACATCGACAATGCACAAACGGAATGGACTTCCTACATGGAAGGGCTGCCCAACGTGATTGTTAAAGAGCTTGAAATTCAGTTCGATGCCGGGCTAATCAGAGCAGGAACCTATGGTCGTGGTCTTTGGGAAGCCAGTATTCTACTCAACGCTCCAATTGCCGACTTCGCATCGGATCAACAAACCATCCCGGTAGGTTGTAACATCAGTTTTGAAAGTTTATCACAAGGACCTCCTGAAACTTACGAATGGAATTTTGAAGGCGGCACTCCAGCGACCTCCACGGAAAAAAACCCGACCAATATTGTGTATGACACAGAGGGCGTGTATGATGTTCAATTAACCGTAACCAATGCCTTGGGAACCGACGTTATGTTAAAAGAAGACTATATCACCATTAGTTCGTCGTTAGTTCCTGCTACCAACTTCGTCACTTCGGATACCGTTTCTTGCAGCATGCAGGCCGTTAACTTTACCGACGAAACCCTGTATTGCCCCATTGCCTGGGAATGGAGCTTTAGTCCCGACACCTACACCTTTATCGAGGGTACCGATGCCAATTCGCAAAACCCGGTTGTGGAATTCGAATCAGGCGTTTATTCTGTCACGCTAAATACAACCAATGCCATCGGTAGCAATAGCCTCACCAAAGAAGACTATATCCATGCAGGGGGAGCTGCTTTACCATTCTACGAAGGGTTTGAAGTAGAAACCATCGACCAAAGCAATTGGACAGTGGAAAATCCTGATGGAGCCATCACCTGGGATATTGCGACGGTGGAAGGATCATCCACAGGAGACAAAGCCAGCTACATGAACATGATTAACTACCAGGGATTTGGTAAAAGAGACCGATTGATTAGTCCGGCGCTCAATTTATCAGGATTTGACAACCTGTCGTTGACTTTCGATCATGCTTACGCATTGAGATACATGCAGTTTGACTCATTGATTGTTTATATTTCAGATGATTGCGGTGACAACTGGACACGGATTTTTGCCAATGGACCCGACGGACTGGGTGCTTTCGAAACCAGTCCAACCACTACCGACCCCTTTGTTCCACAAAGTGCTGAAGATTGGTGCGGAGCCGGATATGGAAGTGAGTGCACCACCATTGACCTGAGCAACTGGATTGGATCAACCAACGTAAAAATCATGTTTGAATCCTACTGCCAGTATGGCAACAACCTGTATGTGGACAACATTAACATTTCCAATAGTGTAGGAGTAACTGAGAACCAATCGGATTTGTTTCAAGTCAACATCATTCCGAATCCTTCTTCAGGGATATTTGACATTGCGGCAAAGGATATTAACGGATCAGTTGAACTCACCATTCGCAATCCTCAAGGCCAGACCATCTTTTCGAAATCCCTTAAGGAAACAAAAAACCAATTTACCCAATGGATTGACCTATCGCAACATGCCAGTGGCATTTATTTTGTGGAAATCAAGACTCAAAAAGGATCTGAAATTCGAAAAATTGTGATCCAATAAAACGGTTGTATAACGAAAAAAGGAGGCCCATTCAATGACCTCCTTTTTTTTGCTTTAATGATGCTACTTCTTAATCATGGTAAGCACCATTTTAAACTTTTCGATGGCATTAAGCGCATGTGGAATATTGGCCGGCATAATGATGGTTTCGTTGGCGGCAAGGATATTCGATTGGCCATCGATTACAATATCAGCAGTTCCGTCAACAATATATACCACCGCATCAAAAGGAGCCGTGTGTTCACTTAACCCTTCGCCCTTATCAAAGGCAAACAAGGAAATATTCCCCGTATCTTTTTTAATAATTACTTTACTCACTACAGCTTTATCAGCATAAGCTACACTTTCGTTAAAGGAAAATTTCTTTCCTTTTTCAAATTCATTATTTTCCAATTTTTTGGTATCTAAAGTGATCGACATGTTGTTATTTTTTAATGGTGAATAGACTAGCTTATAATTTATAAACGTCATTGTAGTTGAAATCAGCCAATGTTTTTTTGGTCAGCACCTCAATAAGTTCCTCACGAATTACCACCCATGAAGAATGCATTACACAAGGGTTTCCATCCGAACAGGCATCAAATCCCAACACGCATCCGGTATATTTTTCCATCCCTTCCACCGATTCGATAATATCAGCCAATGCAATTTGATTGGGAGCTTTGGCAAACGAGTATCCTCCCACACGCCCTTGTACACTTTTTATAAACCCTGATTTGGTTAGCTGGGTCATTAACCGCCTTAAATACTTATCCGAAATATTCAATTGCTCCACCAAAAATTTGGCCGAATAAAGTGCTTCGGGCTCCCGTGCCATAAAACTCAGGATTCGAAGTGCATAAGTGGACGTATTTGACAATTTCATTTATATACTACCTTGATGTATTATTTTGCAAGAATACGCTATTATTTGATTCCAGACAAGATAAATACAAAAAAGAACGACATGTTACCTTAACACAATTTTAAGGATTCCCTTTAAACAGCCTTTTAAAACGAGATATTTTTTTTGGAAAACCACATTCTCCTTAACAGTAAATAATCTACCTTCGCAAATCACAAATAAAAGATATATGAAAAACTATTTCAAATTATTTTCGATGCTCGCTATAGCATCAATTTTTGTTTTATCATCATGCGAAAAAAAGAGCGATGACAATAAAACAACCACTGATTATTTAACTGCCGGCAACTGGAAGGTAACTGGCATGACCGTTAGTCCGGGCATCGAAGTGATGGGCATTACCATCACTGACATTTATGAGTATTTTCTTGAACCCTGCACCAAGGATGACTTAATTAAATTCAACCTTGACGGTACCGTTACCGATGACGAAGGAGCTACAAAATGCGATCCTGATGATCCACAAACATCAAATGATGGAACATGGACATTGACCAACGACGACAAAACAATCACCATCATGTATCCTGGTGAAGATCCGGCACCTGCAACCATTGTTTCAATTAATGGGTCAACTTTAGTAGTTAGCGCTCCTTTGGATATGGATTTTGGTTTGGGAACAACAGGATATACAGCAACCATTACCATGACACTGCAATAAATGCATAATAAATAAAAAAAAAAAAGGTTGGCAAATTGCCAACCTTTTTTTTTGTTCACGATAACCTCTACTTTTCAATTAAAGGTAGTCACTGATTGTTATTTTTTCATTTAATCAATGTTTGAAACAGGGCCTCACTCTATTGATGGAGTACGATAAAATTATTTCAAAATTGTCAGCTATTGAAAACTTTAACTATTTTTGTTAGCATCGTTTACATGATTTTAACCTATTTGACCTGGTACAGTTAAGGCTTTATGATGGATGTAAGCCAGGTAAGCGCAATAACATCAAAAAAAACGATCAAACTAACTCAACTTTGCCTGACATGAAAACACTAAATTTTGAACTAAAGATAACCATTGCCTATATCCTAGCGGGAGGAATTTGGATTATGTTCTCTGACAAAATCCTACTCAGTTTTATTCACAATCCTAACTTACTCTCAACAGCACAAACCTATAAAGGTTGGTTTTACGTAATCATTACGGGACTGGTGTTTTATTTTTATTTGAAGAAGCACCTTGAAAAGCTTAGAAAAGCGGAGCAAAAAGCCAAAGAAAGCGACCTGCTAAAGTCTGCCTTTCTGCAAAATTTATCCCATGAAATCAGAACTCCGATGAATGGAATTATTGGTTTTACTGAATTGCTCAACACCGAAAACCTCTCCTTTGAGCAAAAGAAACAATATGCCCAAATTATTGCCAAGAGCTCACATCAACTCATGAACTTGGTCAACGATTTACTCGATATCTCCCTGATCGAAACAGGTAGCAGCCCTCTCATCGAACGCAAGGTTCATTTAAACAATCTGCTCGACGAATTAAAATGCACCTATGAATCCTGGGTAACGGAAAATGTATCGTTTGAATTGGTAAAAGAATTAACTGACCAGCAAAGCATTATTTTTGCTGATGAAGATAAATTAAGACAAGTCCTGAACAATTTATTAAACAACGCATTTAAATTCACCGAAAAAGGACACATCCGTTTTGGATATATCCTGAGTGAAAACGAACTGGAATTCTCAGTTGAAGATACCGGTATTGGCATCCCTCCTGAATTGTACGAGCTTATTTTCGACCGGTTCCATAAAGCTGACCTGGATATCGCCAAACTTTATGAAGGTATCGGATTAGGCTTATCCATCTGCCGGGGGAACGTAGCCATAATGGGGGGCCGTATTTGGGTTAAATCGGAACTTGGCAAAGGTTCATCGTTTTACTTTACCATAAAATACAATCCCATTGAACCCCTGATTCACCCGACACATTTACAGCAAAATAACGACCAAACCATACAGCCCACTATCATTTTGGTTGTTGAGGATGACGACACCAGTTATCAGCTAATTAAAGAAATTTTAGGCGACCCTGACCTCCTTATTCTTCACGCCAAAAATGGAAGAGAAGCCATCGATATTTATAAAAAGAACCAAAATATAAGGCTTATCCTTATGGACATCAAAATGCCGGTAATGAATGGGATAGAAGCTACCAGGGAGTTAAGGAAGATTAATTCCAATGTACCTATCATTGTACAATCGGCCTTTACCATGAACGACATGACACAATCAAAAATAAATGCAGATTTTTCCGGTTATATTGCCAAACCTTTCTCCAAAGAACAGCTCCTGGCTTTGGTAAATGAGTATTGTAACTGATTTTTTAGCTGAAAAGTGTAACATCTGGTGTACTTGATCGTTTTATTTGTAACAATCATATTGATCATTGTGCCAATCTAGTGCCTTGAAACAATTTTTGTATTGTTAATCTTTTTGAACCTGACTTAAACATGCGCCATGTTTTTCATCGACCGTTGGATTGAAATATTTAGCATCATCCGCAAAAATAAGCTACGCACTTTCCTTACCGGATTTAGTGTAACCTGGGGTATTTTTATGCTCATTATCCTGCTGGGATCAGGTCACGGACTCGAAAATGGAGTCCACGACCAATTCAATAGTTCGGCAGTTAACACCCTTTGGGTTTGGGGTGGAGAAACCAGTGTAGCCTACAAAGGCTTTAAACCTGGTCGTGATATCAGTTTTAAAAATGAAGATTACGACGAAATTAAAAACAGGATCGATGGTGTGGAATACCTATCGGGACGCATGTTTGTTTGGGGCGACAACACCATCAACTACAAAAGTGAATATGGTGATTTCGATATCCGTAGCGTACACCCCGACTATGGCATTATCGAAAAACTAAACATGATCGATGGGCGCTTTATCAACAACATTGATATTCAGGAAAACCGCAAAGTAGCCACCATCGGCAAAGCCGTTCAGGAAGCTTTATTCAAACAAGAAGACGCCATTGGCAAACACATCACCATCCATGGAATCCCATTTAAGGTAGTGGGCATTTATGAAGACAACGATGGTCGTCAGGACAATCAACGGGCAGTCTATCTTCCCGTCACAACGGCGCAAAAAGCACTTGCCGGCACCGACAGAATCAATACCCTGGCGGTGACAGTAGCATCAAACGATGTGGCAGACAGCAAAAGGATGGAAACCGAAATCAAAGAAAATTTCGCCGAAAGGCATGTTTTTGACATCGAAGACAAAAACGCCATGTTTATATGGAATGCAGTGGAAGAGTTCAAGCAATTTCAAGACCTGTTTGCGGCCATCAGAATGTTTATTTGGGTAATTGGCATTGGCACCATCGTGGCAGGAATTGTGGGCGTCAGCAATATCATGATGATTTCAGTAAAAGAACGCACCCGCGAAATTGGCATCCGAAAATCGTTGGGCGCCACTCCCCGATCCATTGTCATGATGATCATGCAAGAAGCCATACTGATTACTGGCGTTGCCGGATATGTAGGCCTAATTTTGGGCATTGGACTTCTCGAACTCATAAGTCCGCACATCCAGTCAGAATTTTTTAGAAATCCCGAAGCAGACTTAGGGGTAGCCATAAGTGCTGTGGTGGTTTTGATAATAGCAGGCATGCTGGCTGGATATGTTCCTGCCAAACGGGCAGCCGCCATACGACCTGTAGAAGCCTTAAAAGAAGAATAACCGTTTAATAGTCTACTTGTATGTTTAGTCGCGATAATTGGCAAGAAATATTCCAGACCTTAAAAAAGAACAAACTCCGTACTTTTTTAACCGCTTTTGGGGTGTTTTGGGGTATTTTTATGCTCATCATCATGCTGGGTTCCGGATCAGGATTAGAGCACGGAGTTTCATCGGGAATGGGCAATTTCGCTACCAACAGTTTTTTTATCTGGCCCCAACGTACCACCATCGACTACAAAGGATTTCCCCGCGGTCGCTTTTTCAATTTTAATAACGATGACATTGAGGCCCTTAAAGCCAATATTCCGGAAATAAAGTACATCGCACCAAAAATTTCAGGGTGGTCGGCAGGCGATGGCACAAACAACACCGTTCGCAAAGAAAAAACGGGCGCATTCTCCATCAAAGGTGAGTTCCCTGACTGGAGCAAGGTGGACCCCATGGAAATTGAAGGACGGTTTATCAACCCATTCGACCTGCGCGACCGAAGAAAGGTTGCCGTTATAGGTTCACGCGTAAGGGAAGTCCTGTTTGATCCGGATGAAGAAGCGGTAGGGCAATCCATCCGCATTCAAGGAATTTACTTTACTGTTATTGGCGTGTTTAAACCACTCAACACCCAAATCAATTTTGGAGGAGAAAAAGAACAAACCATTTACATTCCACTATCAACCCTACAAAAAACATACAACTACGGCGATGTAGTAGGTTGGTTTTCCATCACTGTTAAAGACCATGAATCAGCAGCAGCCACAGAAGAAAAAACCATGAAATTCCTAGCCTCACGCCACAGCGTTTCCCCCGACGACAAAGAGGCTTTTGGTCATTTTAACTTGGCCGAAGAATTTGAACAAATGAATGGCTTGTTCAAAGGGATCGCAGGACTAATATGGATTGTAGGCACAGGAACGCTGCTTGCAGGCGTCATTGGCATTAGCAACATCATGCTTGTGATTGTAAAGGAACGCACCCGCGAAATAGGCATCAAAAGGGCCTTGGGAGCAACACCACTACAAATCATGATACAAATCATTACTGAATCAGTGTTTTTAACCACAATTTCAGGGTATGTAGGTTTGGTGTCAGGTGTTGGTATAATTGAACTTATCGACTACTTGCTTATAAAATTCGAAGTTAATGCCGAAATGTTTGAACGCCCGGAAGTGGATTTTTCAACAGCCATAACCGCTCTAATCATCCTTATCATTGCGGGTGCTTTGGCAGGAATTATTCCGGCCAGAAGAGCCGTAAGCATTAAGCCGGTGGATGCGTTAAGGGTGGAGAATTAAGCTTGAAAATCCTATAAGGATTTTCAAACCATCCTCATTTCATCTAAAAATTATACTTGGCACTCAACAACACCCGCATATTTGCTGTAGTTTCAGTGCTTGAGGGAACATAATGTACATCATAGCCACTTCCAAAACTTGCTGAGGTGTATTCCAATTCACAGGCAAACTCCAGTTTATTAGAAAAGAACACCACCCGTGGCGAAATTCTATACATAGATTCGATGTTGTTGCCCAAGCCATAAACCATGTTCGATGCACTCGACATTTCCTCCTTTGTTCCGTTATTTTTAAGGTATCCGGCAAAAATGCCCACCTGAATTTTTGTTCCATTGGTATGGATTTCGCCCCACAAGGAAGTGTTTTTTAGCGGAGTATATGATTGTTTACCGGTTGTGGTGTCATCAATCGACTTAATGGCAAATCCACTTACAGAAAGCAAGTCAGTAATATTTTCGCCATATCGTCCTTGTAACTTAAAAGTAACTGTTTTTAGTTTTAGCTTGGCAAAGGCCATGGCTGTTATCCCGCTCACTTGTTCATCCACCTTGTATTTATCGGTGCCCACCACCGAATACAAACGAGGAACGATGGTTTTATAGGCCACCCCTGCTCCAATAACAAAGTCTGTTGACTTTTCGGCATTTATTAATTGGTAATGAATTTGAAAATGAAGGTCGGGAACATTTGAGTTGCGTAAAAATTCGGAACTAACCAAAACAACCGCATTGTTGGCCGGATCGGGTCCACGAGAGCTAAAATCGCGTTGAGCCAGTGCCGCTACAATGAACTGAAATCCTCCAAAATGCTGTGTAATCCTTACCTGCGGATTGCGGGCAAAGGATTGAAAAGGGGTTCCTGTATTAAAGGAAACCGTCCCCGGAAAACAACTGGTAACAAACATCGGGTTCCAATACTGACCCGTAAGAAGTTCGGTGCTTTTCCAGTTGAGCTTGATAAAGGCAAGCCGCAATCGAAGCAGGTTGATGTTGGGATTAGATTGGCCAAAAAAATCAGCTTCAATAACCGCGAGGGTTTTTGCACCAAAGGCATCAGGCCCTGTAGCTGCCACTTTCAGACGAGATTGAATGGCCAAAAAATTAAAGTTGTGTTTGGCGTTGATGTCATTACCATTGATGTCGAGTAATTCAGGTGCAGGCCAAAGTAAGAAATGACCTTCTCTAGCCGAGACAGTTTCTCTGGAATCGAAAAAGAAATCGTTTTTTACAAATCCGGATAGCTTAACCGAAAATGCTTTCTCAATTTCCTGGGCATCGACTTGAGGAATCACCAGCAACACAAAGGCCAAGATTATTAATAACTGTTTTTTCATGAGGGTAATAATTTGGTTTATAAGCAGATTATTTTTTGGGAGGGAATATTTTTTGAATAAAACTTCGCTCCCTTAATGGTTTATTAAACAAAATATTGAGGTTGTTTTCAGCCACTAGGTTTTCATCCCATAGTTCAAAAGCCGTTTTATACTGTTTCGCCGCCATTTCATATTGCTGTCGATACCGATAAACAATCCCCATGTTGGTATAACTCACCGAAAGTCTCCGTAAGGTTTCTTCCTGAGCAGTGATTATTTCTTTTATACGTCTGTTGAAATAGCGATCCTGTTGCTTTTCATCATAATTCTCCAATCCAACAAAAAAATCTATTGAAGCAATCTTTTCTATTTCCTCAGGCGTTTTATTCTGATACTTCGTTAACCACTCTTCATAAATACCAATGCTCTTTTGAGCAGCATCCGCCGACAAACTAATCAAAGAATCACGAATCAAAAGTGTATAATTATTTGTATCAGAATACAATGCCATGGTTAGATATGCTGCCGCCCGATTGTTGTACAACACACCCACCTCGTAGGAGTTTCGATAATGAGGAAAGGCATTGTATTGGCCTTCAATTTCATTCATAAGTATACCAACAGAATCAAATGCATTGCGTTGGGCTATTCCATTGTAGCCTTCGTATAGCGATCGTGCGGTAACAACTCTTGGATCAACCGATTCGTTAATCGACTTATAAACGAAATGCGCAATGAGCATGGTAACCAATACCAAAGCACCTACAATTAATGTAAGTGCTTTGGTAGTTTTATTTATGGATATCAGCATTAGGTATGTACCTTTTCGATAAGAAACTTTCTAATTTCAAGAGGCGTTTCGGGGGTTAGGTTCGACACCACAATATTGGCAATAATTGCCAATGGAGCACCCAGCCAGGCAAAATACCAAGCGCCTAACCAATAGGAAATGAAATCGTGTGCAGGCAGCACAATCCCCCATTTTTCACATATAAAATAGGTAAGCGCAATCACCGATACCAATCCACCGGTGATCAGTCCCGCTATTGCGCCTTGCTTATTGGATCCGCTCCACCAAATACCCAGGAGGAAAAGCGGGAAAATGGTACATCCGGCCAACGAAAATGCCACAGCAACCAACTGACCGATCAAAGCAAGTTTGGCCATGGCTATTACCCCCACAATAATTGACATTAAGATGGTGGCATAACGAGCATATCGCAATTGCCTTGCAGGAGACGCATCCGGATTGATCACTTTTACATACAAATCGTGCGAAAATGCAGAAGCTCCTGCAACCAAAAGTCCTGAAACAGTTGAGAAGGCTGCAGAAACACCACCAGCCGCTAACAAACCTACAATCAATGGATTTAAATTCCCCAGTTGGGCTGTATATACAACAATGGCGTCTTTAGCTAGTTTTCCGACTTCCGGAGTGGCCGACAACACCTTTCCAAAAGCAGCGTATGCTGGTGCACTCCAATACAGGATGCAAATGAAAAACAAACCCCACACAACCGACCACCTGGCATCGTGTGATTTAGGGACGACATAAAAACGTTGAATAACATGAGGCAATCCGGCCGTTCCTATCATCAACGAAAAGGCAATAGCCATCCATTGGAAAAAAGTCTGAC
>JBFHGX010000078.1:0-18137 GCA_041582875.1 Bacteroidales bacterium
ACAACACGTTTGTATTAACCATCTGGCAAAAGCCGAATTAAAACATAGACACGACCTTGACGCCCGTGTAGTTCCCAATGTTTTCGATTTCGATGAAGTACACATCAAAAAAGATGCGTTTAATCGGCGTATGCGAACAGAGTTGGGTATTGGCGACAACGATTTGGTTTTTCTGCAAGCAACACGAGTTGTTGAAAGAAAAGCCATTGAAACGGCCATTGATTATGTAGCAGCATTTAAAAAATTAGAACTTGAGTTTGTGGGTAAACCACTCTACAATGGAAAAATATTTAACGCTGACAATCAAATTCATCTTGTATTGGCAGGCCAGCCCGAGTCAAGCGTATATTATGAACGACTCTTGTCATACGCCACGGAAAAACAGGTGCATCTAATCGACATCAGTCATCGGGTTGCTCATCGCCGCTCGGGCTCAGGAAGAAACAAAACCTACTCCCTTTGGGATGCCTATTCCATTGCAGATGTGGTAACTTATCCCAGTATTTTAGAAGGTTGGGGCAATCAGTTATTGGAGGCGATTGTGGCACGTTTACCCATTGCCTGTTATGAATACCCGGTCTTCGAAAGCGACATTAAGAAATACGAATTCTCGCTCATCTCTTTTGGCAATAGACATTCAATAAAAGATGACTGGGTTAATATAGATGAACAAAGGTTGGAAGATGCAGCAAGACACACACTCAAATTCCTGACTGACAAAGACTATTACAGTCAGAGAACAGAAAAAAACTACCGGATAGCGCAACAAGAGCTGTCGGTGAGAAATCTACAAGACGTATTAAAACCAATTTTTGAGGATGTTTAAGCTGAACAATCATATCGAAAATTTATATCCAAACCATGCGTCCGAAACCGTGTCTGGAATCTATGAGTTGATGACACATTACACTGGGCTCATCGAAAAAAAACCGCTGGAATTTACTCAAAAAGATGCCATATTCATCACTTATGGCGATAGTTTTACAGCATCCGAGGCAGTCCCACTTCAATCGTTACATAAGATTGCAAGGAAACATCTTAGAGGTTTGGTCAACAGCCTCCACCTGCTTCCGTTTTTTCCGTTTACCTCCGACGATGGTTTTTCTGTGGTGGATTACAAAGCGGTTAATCCTGAATTTGGCGATTGGTCTGATATTAAATCCCTTGGACAAGATTTTGATTTGATGTTCGACGCAGTCATCAATCACATGTCAAAAGCATCTGACTGGTTTCAGCAATATTTAAAGGGTGATGCATCGTTTCAACATTTTTTTATCGAAGAAAATCCGGAGAATCCGGCGTTAAAATTGGTTGTTCGTCCCCGAACCTGGCCATTATTACATCCTTTCAACAAACAAGGAAAAAAAACCTATATCTGGACTACATTTTCGGAAGACCAAGTTGATTTGAATTATTCCAACCCGCTGGTTTTTTTGAGAATTCTTGATATACTGTTGTTTTATGTATCACAAGGAGCGCGATATATTCGACTGGATGCCATTGCTTTCCTATGGAAAAAACTGGGGACAGATTGTCTTCACCTGAAAGAAACACATTTGGTCATTCAATTGTACCGAAGCATCATTGAGCAAGTAGCTCCTCAAACGATTCTTATCACCGAAACAAACGTTCCTCATCTGGAGAACTTATCCTATTTCGGTAACGGAAAAAATGAGGCCCACATGGTTTATAATTTCAGCCTCCCTCCCCTATTGGCATATAGCCTTCATGCCGAAGATGTGGACGTACTCACCCAATGGGCTCAGACTCTTAAAGTTCCCTCAAACCAAACTTGCTTTTTTAATTTTACGGCAAGTCACGATGGCATAGGTGTACGTCCTTTACAGGGAATTGTTGAGCAGAAACAGATCAGCAAATTGGCAGCAAAAACGATCCTGCACGGAGGATTTGTTTCATACAAGACGAATCCAGACGGAAGCAATTCTCCCTATGAGTTGAATTGCAACTACATGGACCTACTGACCCATCCTGAAGAAGCTAAGGAAAACAGGGTTAAACGTTTCATGCTCACCCAATCGGTGATGTTATGTTTTCCAGGAATACCGGGCATCTATTACCACTCAGTATTTGGATCAGAGAACGATAGAGAAGGAGCCCTCAGTTCAGGAATGAACAGAAGAATTAACCGTCAGAAAATTGATATTGAGGTGCTCGAAATGGAGATGAATGATCCACAAAATATCAGATCACTCATTTACAATGAATTCAGAAATTTATTACAGGTTAGAAAGGAACATCCGTGTTTCCACCCTTCAAGTAAAACCAACTATATAAACGATAATAACCTATTTATAATCGAACGGATGTACGAGGGCGAAAAAATAATCTGCTTGCATAATTTCAGCGGAAATCCGCAGTGTATTGATAAATACCTTGAAAATGTAATCAACTTAACGCACTGGAAGAAGGCAAATTCAGTATTAAATCCCTTTGATTTTCTATGGCTCAAAATGAAATCGAATAATTAAAACACCATTATCATGAATAAAAAAACTGCACACATCATATCGCATACGCATTGGGATAGAGAATGGTATCTCAACAGCAAATACACCAACGAATGGCTCATTCCATTTTTCGACAACCTGTTCAAGATGTTTGAAAAGGAGCCCGATTACATTTTTGTGCTTGATGGACAAATGGCCATGGTGGAGGATTATTTTGAAGAATTGGATAAACACGAATATAACCTAAGTGAGTACAAAAGGAAGATCAGGAAATATGTAGCGCAAAAGCGTTTATTTATTGGCCCCTATTATCTGCAACCCGACTGGCAATTGCTCAGCGAAGAATCGTTGGTACGAAATTTACTGTATGGAATCAAGGCAGCTGACGAGCTTGGCGGTGCCATGTCGGTAGGCTGGATGCTCGACAATTTTGGTCAGATATCACAAACCACACAAATTCACGAAAACTGCAATTTGAAAGGACTGTTTGTTTGGCGTGGAGTTGAGATGGATCCTCATGACGTTCAATCTGAGTTTTTGTGGAAATCTCCCAATGGCACTAAGTTACCTGCCATTTATCTGCTTGACAGCTACCGCAATGTAATGCGACTTGCCGAGCACAACGACATCATGAAAGATCGGGTGTATGACGAAGTGAATAAATTATCTCCTTTCGCGACAACAAGCCACATATTGCTGATGAATGGCTACGATCAGGAAATGATTCCGGATGATATTCAGCCCTATATTTCCAACGGAAAAATGGACAATGATGAATTTACTATCATTCAGAGCAATCCGGTGAAGTATATTCAGAGTGTAATGGATGAAAAACCTGAACTGAAGACCCTTGAAGGGGCTTTGTACAGTGGTCGGTTTATTTCTGTTTTTCCGGGCGTTATGTCGGCACGGATGTATTTGAAATTGCAAAATGATGCGCAGCAAAAGGCGCTCGAAAACCGCGTCGAGCCTCTGTCATCCTTGGTGTGGGCTTTGGGAGGAGCCTACGAAAAAACACAAATCCAGCAAGCCTGGAAAACCTTGCTCAAAAATCACCCCCATGACAGTATCTGCGGTGTAAGTATCGACGATGTGCACACCGATATGGAGAACAGGAGTCGTCAGGTATACCAACTTACACAGTCCCTCACAGAACAAAAACTTAAGGAACTGTGCAGCTTAATTGACACCAGTGATTGCACAGATGAAGCCGTTCGTATCGTCTGGAATACGAGTTTGTACCAACGATCAGAAAACATCACGTTTGACCATGAAGCATTCTTTGTTAAAGATATCCCTGCCATGGGATTTAAAATTGTCGAAAAATCAGATCCTGCATCTGATGCAGTGGTTGTCGACGGTTTAAAACTTGAGAACAACAGCATTAAGGTTCAATTTAATAGCAACGGTAGTTTTAACCTTTTCCACAAGAAAACTGGCACGACATATCAAGACCTGGGATTAATTGAAGATCGTGCCGACACAGGTGATGAATACAACTATTCCTATCCGAATAAAGATCTGATTATCAACAGTAAGGAGTGCAAGGCCCAGATTGACATCGTTGAACAAACATCCACAAAGGTGGTCGTTCGTGTTAAGTTGATCATGGAATTGCCAGAATCAGATGCTGAGCATCATACCACCCGAAGTGCACAACTGCGGGAATTACCCATTGTAACTTACTACACCATCGAAGCTGATTCACCCATTGTTAAATGCAATACCCTACTTCGGAATACAGTAAAAGATCACATTGTCAGGGTATTGTTCAAAACAGGCATCAAAAGTCAGTTTGCTTACGCAGGAAGTCCTTTCGACGTGGTTAAACGACCTGTCCACATTGACGATTACGATGAATCGGGGATTCCTGAGGACGTAAAGAAGGTCATTATTGGAGCTCGTGAGGCTAAACCCAATACGATTTTCCTAAACCGTGAATTTGTAGACTTGAACGATGGAAAAAAGGGACTCGCTGTTTTATCCAAGGGATTGCCAGAATACCAGGTTATTAATGATGACACAATCGCCTTAACCCTCTTCCGTTCGGTAGGATGGATAGCCAAAGAAATTAACTCAAGAATTGGCGATGCCGGTCCTGAAATTTTTACTCCTGACGCACAATGCCTGCGTGAAATGCAGTTTGAGTATGCCATTTACCCACATGAAGAAGACACCTTCAAAGGTGAAGTACGGAGAAATGCCGATGTTTACAATACAGAGGTAATACCGATAACCACCGACCGTCATGTTGGGCTTTTTAAATCGGAGCAATCATTTTTCCATGCAAATGACAGTTTAAACAGCATCAAATTCACAGCCATCAAACGCAGTGAAAACGGACAATTCCTCATTGTGAGAGGTTACAATTCTGCGGAAAAGGAAACCACAATGGAGCTTACCGGATTGCTCCAAATTCAGGGCGCATACATCAGTAACTTTTTGGAAGAAGATCTGAATGGTCTAACAGTTGATAATAACGGAGTTAAACTAGTGGTAAACCCAAAAGAGATTTTCACGCTCAAATTGCTGATCAACCGCAAATCCTGCCTCATTAACGATGATAGTCATGTGATTATAGAACAAAATATCCGCAAAGAAAATTTTGACGCTTTTGAATTTGCTGAGTATGTTTCGGAACAAGATGTGGTTTCGGAATTGGAAAGAGCAGAGGCACTCAAAGAAAAAGCAGATCATCCGTTGTGGAGAAGAACAGCCCTCGAAGCCCAGCTTTCAGCTATCCTGAGCAGACATCGGAGAAACGAACGCAAAATCACGGAATTAGGCTATGGTCTCAATGAGGCCAGAGTTCAACGCCGTGTATTTGACTATATCAGTAAGTTTAAAAATCCCGAAACGGGTTCAAAATAAATGTAGTTTTATTGTACATGGATTTTTTTGGTTAGTCCTTGAATTACGTTTGGCATCACGGTTCATCCCGTGATGCTTTTTATCGTTATCAACATGAAAAAAATTATTATTGCACCGGACAAATTCAAAGGTTCTCTCACTGGTTTACAGTTTTGTAATGCCGTGGAAGAAGGGATAAGAAGTGTGTTCAACGATGTAGAAATACTCAATTTACCCTTGGCCGATGGTGGCGATGGAACTGTTGAAGTACTTGATTACTATCTTAGTGGACAACAAATCAAGGTAAATGTTCACGATCCTTTGATGCGTAAAATAACAGCAAATTATCTTTTTTCCAAGACAAAAAACATTGCCTTCATCGAAATGGCTGAAGCTTCCGGAATCCGATTGTTGAAAAGAGAGGAACTTAACCCGCTTCAGACTTCCACCTTTGGAACAGGTGAATTGATCGCCGATGCCATTGCCAAGGGCGCCAAGCACATCATCCTGGGAATTGGAGGAAGTGCCACCAACGACGCAGGCATGGGCATGGCAAGGGCTTTGGGATATAAATTCTACAGCAATGACGGAGACATACTTACGGGTATCGGAAGTGACCTTAACAGACTCCATTCCATTGACAATTCGGGGGCAAATCCCTTGTTAAGGGATATAAAATTCGAGGTTGCCTGTGATGTGGAAAACCCTTTATACGGAGCTCAGGGGGCCGCGTTTGTCTATGGGCCACAAAAGGGGGCAAATTCGGAAATGGTAACTAAACTTGATCAAGGCCTAAAGAATTTCAATCAAGTAGCCATCAAAAGCAGCAGTATTGAGCTTCAAAAAATCACAGGAGGCGGAGCTGCTGGGGGATTAGGTGCTGGTAGTGTACTTTTTTTGAATGCACAATTAAAATCGGGGATTTCACTGATAAAACAACTTGCCTGCTTCGACGAAAAAATCAAAGACAGCGATTGGATCATAACTGGCGAAGGTCGTTTAGACGAGCAAACCTTTTTAGGGAAAGTCATCCATGGAGTACTTAATTCACGCACCAATCAAAAACTAGCCGTTTTCTGCGGATTTTCTGAAATACACAGCACACTGATTAAACAGTACGGAATAGATTACCTTGCAGAAATTCTCCCCCTATCGCAATCTATCGAGGATTCCATTGAACATTCTTATAAATACCTCAGGCAATTAGCAGTAGACTTTGCTGAAAAGTGGGTAACCCCCTAAAACGGCAAACAATCCTCCGGACTATGTCTTCTTGATCTGGGAGCCATAAAGGTATTCTTGTCCTTGTTTATCAGGCCGATTTCGTAGCTACACATCCCGTATGCATTAAAAAAATGGTAAGGAAAGAAAAGAAAAAAAAGCCACCTTCATCAGGTGGCTTTTCCTAGTATTGTCAAAACAAGCAATTATTTAGCATAATTAATAGCTCGTGTTTCACGAATGACAGTGATTTTAATTTGTCCGGGATAGGTCATTTCTTCCTGGATTTTACGCGACAACTCGAATGAAATTTTATCCGCATCCTGATCGTTTACCATATCGGCTCCAACAATCACCCTCAACTCTCTACCAGCTTGAATAGCATAAGTTTTAACCACACCAGGGTATGTCAAAGCTAAACTCTCTAGCTTTTTCAAACGCTGAATATAGGCTTCCACTACCTCGCGGCGAGCACCGGGACGAGCTCCAGAAATGGCATCACACACTTGAACGATGGGAGCTATAAGCGTAACCATCTCAATTTCATCATGGTGAGCTCCAATGGCATTACACACATCGGGTTTTTCTTTGTATTTCTCAGCCAGCTTCATTCCAAGAATAGCGTGAGGCAATTCAGCCTCATTTTCAGCAATTTTACCAATATCATGCAATAAACCTGCACGTTTTGCTACCTTCGGATTTAATCCCAGCTCAGAGGCCATGGTTGCACTTAAATTGGCAACTTCTATGGAGTGAGCCAGCAGGTTCTGACCGTAGGAGGATCTATATTTCATGCGACCGATCAGCTTGATCAGCTCATTATTCATGTTGTGAATACCGAGGTCAATAACCGTACGTTTACCCACTTCCATGATTTCCTGATCCACTTCCTTGCGGGTTTTTGTTACAACCTCTTCGATGCGAGCTGGATGAATACGTCCATCGGTGACGAGTTTCTGTAGGGATAAGCGAGCTACCTCACGGCGGATAGGATCGAATCCAGACAACAGAATAGCATCCGGACTGTCATCAATGATGATTTCAATTCCGGTTTGAGCTTCCAACGCCCTGATATTACGTCCTTCACGACCAATGATACGGCCTTTAATTTCGTCACTATCGATATTGAATACGGTTACCGTATTTTCGATGGCATGTTCAGCAGCGGTGCGCTGAATGGTTTCGATAACGATTTTTTTAGCTGTGCGCGAAGCTGTTAACCTGGCTTCCTCAGTAATCTCACGAATATGAACCATGGCTTCAGCCTGGGCCTCACCTTTTAGCGATTCAATAAGCTGATCTTTGGCATCTTGCGCCGACATCTGACTCACGGTTTCCAACAATTTCACTTGTTCTCCGTGCAAAGCATCAAGTTCTTGCTGACGTTTCTCGAGTAGTTCTTTCTGCGATTCGATGTTGGAGGTAAGCTGGTCTAATTTTTTTTGTTTACGTTGTGCTTCCTCAATCTTTTGTGATAAAGTAGCTTCTTTCTGGCGGATACGGTTTTCCGCCTTCTGTATTTGGTTATTTTTCTCACCAATAACCTTTTCGTGTTCCGATTTTAGTTGAAGAAATTTTTCTTTTGCCTGTAGGATTTTATCCTTTTTAATAACTTCTGCTTTTTCTTTGGCTTCTTCAAGCAGGAGGTTCGATTTTTTTAAGACTGATTTTCGAAGCATCGTGCTGGTAATCAAACCGCCTCCAACTAATGCCAATGCAGCAACAGCCACATAAATGATTATTTCCATTTTTTAATTTGTGTTATGGCCTGCAAACTGCTGAGAAAAAAAGGCCTAACGTAATCCGGGTTTAGTAAACCCCTTGAAGACAGGAATGGGGCTGCCAGAAATTTCGAACGTCCAGTGTTCTCCTTAACGGAGAATTCCCTAAGGAATCAGGCCTGTTCTAGAGCTCTTTAAGCTTGTCCCCAATAGTTGTAATGTTGAGTTTACAAACATTAGATTACGTTTAGGCACTTTATATTGTTAAGAACGTACTACTCTTGGTCCATATGAGCAGATAAAATATCATCGATTGCAATCAATTCTGTGACCATATTTTTTTCTCTAAAAGATTTTTCTTCTTCCAGACGAATTGAATTGGCTGCGTGTTGTAATGCCACCATGGCAAACAAATCCTGTTGATCTTTGTATTCAAAAGCTTTTGAGTATTCCTTTACGGTTTTATTAACCTCCTCTGCTGCAAGTCGAACAACTCTCTCCTCCTCGAATGCTACAGATAGGCTATAAGGCCTGCCAGCGATCTGCACTTTTATATCCAAGTTGGTTTTCAATTGTTAACTCCTTCTTATTATTCACTTAGTACTTCAATACAACGGTCAATTTCGATAATTAAATCTCCCAATCTCTTCTTACTATCTTCAACGCCAAGTTCTTTCTCAAACGTGTTCGCAAGTGTAATTTTTAATAACTCACTTTTCTTACTCTCCAACTCTTCGGTCAATAAAGCCAACTGTTCGTCACGTTTTTCTAATTCCTGGTTCAGTTTAACATTTTGTTGCCTTAACAGGATGTTCGCTTCAACAATTTTTCTAACTTTATACTCAATTCCTGTGATAATCAGTTGCTCATTGGCCATCGAATCAGGTTTCAATATGATCTGCAAAGTTATAAAATATTTTTTCGCTTTTGCAGTGGCTCAAAGATAATCAAATTATTGTGGAAATGCAAATTAAATAACCTGCTATGAATGAAAATTTTATCCTCTATTTATGGACCTTTCAATTGTTCCAAAAAGAGCTATCAACCTCTAACGGGCAACACATTGATGTGCTTTCACCTGGCACACGTAATCAGGATAGTGGGCCCGATTTTTTTAATGGGAAAGTAAAAATTGGAGACACGCTGTGGGCAGGCAACATCGAAATTCATGTGAAAGCCTCCGATTGGTATCGACATCAACACCACTTGGATGATGCCTATAACAACATTATTTTGCACGTGGTTTATGAGAATGACCGTTCTGTTGAACGAAAAAATGGCGAACCAATTCCAGTTTTAGAGTTAAAAAACAAGTTTGATCCTCAACTACTATTTCAATATGAGGACTTCATTTCTACCATGCACCCCATCCCCTGCCATCAGCAAATAGGAAGGGTGAATCATTTTACGATGATGAATTTCATGGATGCCCTGATGATCGAAAGGTTAAAAGACAAAACCACTTCTATCTTGCATCATTTAAATACCTTACATTTCGATTTTAACGAAACTTTTTACCAAAAGCTATGTCGGAATTTTGGTTTCAAAACCAACACAGATGCCATGGAGCTATTGGCTAAATCCATTCCCTTGTCGGTTATCTCGAAACATCAGGACAACCTTTTTCAACTTGAAGCTTTGTTTTTCGGACAAGCTGGTTTTTTAAGTACTCCTTTTGAAGATAAGTATCCAAAACAATTGCTTGTAGAATATCAATTTCTAAAGGAAAAATACCATCTGCAATCCATGGATAAAAAAGTATGGAAATTTATGCGAATGCGTCCTGCCAATTTCCCAACCATCCGCATTGCCCAACTGGCTGCAGTCCTGAGCAAAACATCCAATATTTTCCATGCCATGCTTCACGCCAATAAGCTCAGCCACATAATACCCCTTTTCGAAGCCAGCGCGTCTGACTATTGGAACGATCATTTTATTTCGATCAAACTGCCCCTCCCCACCGCCCCAAGAAAATCGGACAAAGCTCAACACATTTATTGATCATCAATACCATTGTTCCTTTTTTATTTATTTATGGCGAATATACCGGCCGACATGAGCTTCATCAAAAAGCCCTCGATTGGCTGGAACAACTTCCCTCTGAAAAAAATGGAATTACCCGATTATTTGCCCAATTGGGACTAGAAGTAAATTCAGCACTTCAATCACAAGCCCTGTTGCAACTTAAATCAAATTATTGCGATACAAAAAGATGTCTGGAATGTAGGTTCGGACATGAGATCCTAAGAAAGAACACAAGTATGCAGCATTCCAATTGAAAATAATTCATTAACTGAATATTCATAACTAAATCAACATCAACCGCATATAGAGCGCATTGTTTTACAGAAATTTACCATCGTTGACACAGGACTGGATTCAAGTTTCAGATGTAAAAACAGAGAAAATGAATTCTACAGAATCAAACCCACATGAGATAATCTACCTATTACATACTAGATAATCTCCCTATTAATTGTTGGCTGTTCAAAAGGATTGACCTTCAACAATGGGTGGTATCAAACGAAACACTATCTTTGTTACCATTCTTTTGAAAATTTTCATCAAGGAAAAACAGTATTTCGAACTCATTAAAACTTATGAATTGTGAGTTATAGCAGCAAAAGGGAGATTATTATTGCAGCACTATTGGTGTTGTTTATTATAACGGTTGGTGTAATTGGCTACATGCTTATAGACGATTACAACTTTATAAGCGCACTGTACATGACAGTTATTACGGTATCTACCGTAGGATTTGGAGAAGTGGAACCCTTATCAGATGGTGGTAAACTATTTACCTCGGGATTGATACTATCAAGTCTCGTGGTTTTAGGTTATTTTGTGTCGGTACTTACACAAAACCTATTCCACAGTCAGTTAAGTTTCTTTTATGCAGGAAATAATAAAATTAGGAGGATACATAAAATGGAAAATCATGTGATAGTGGTGGGCTATGGCAGAAATGGCAAACAAGTGGTTGAGGAGTTAACCTCGATGGGTGCTGATGTGATTGTGGTTGACGAAAGCCATGAGATTGTAATTAATAACATGGGGTCGCCGGTTCGTTTTATTGAGGGGGATGCTACAGACGATGAAGTTCTGATCAAAGCCAACATTAAAACAGCAAAATCGCTCATTTCCACTCTTCCCAATGATGCCGACAATTTGTTTGTTGTGCTTACTGCACGATCATTAAAACATGATTTAAAGATTATCAGTCGCGCTTCGAGCGACAGTACTGAAAAAAAACTGCGCATGGCCGGTGTGGACAGCGTGGTGATGCCCGAAAGAGTGGGAGGAGCACACATGGCCACTTTAGTGACCAAACCTGATATTGTGGAATTCCTGGAACACCTCACCTTGCACAGCAACACTCCAACCCAACTCATGGAAATCATGTGTAGTGACCTACCACCTGACTTGCTCAATAAACCCATCAGCCAAATTGGTATCCGCCGAAAATCAGGTGCCAATATTGTAGGTTTTAAAACGGCTGCTGGTGAAGTAATTGTAAACCCAACTCCTGAAACCCGCCTTTTACAGAACTCAAAGTTATTTGTTCTGGGCACAATTGAACAAATTGAACACATGAAAGAACTGCTGGAAAATAAGGGCTAGGTAGTATCAACAAGAAAACCACTCTCTCTTCATGTCTTTATAAAAAAAGCACCAAATACAGGGTTGCGATGTTTTGAAAATCAATCTTAACGAAGTATTTGGCACTTTCTTGAAGGGATTACAAACTAAAGAACAATTCAGGCAGAAAAAGTTTCAACTTCTTCACGCTTACTACAACTGGATCCAGATTGAGCATGAACAAAAGAAAACCATGCTTAGCGGAATCCAATCCCTGGTTTTACATCATCCGGTAAACGCATACAGACTTGTATATGGAGTAAACAGCTTAAAAGTTCGCTTCAAAACTTCCATCAGTCACACTCACTTTTTCCTGACTGGTATTGTATGCTTCAAAGTTAAACGTACCTTTAAATCCTGATTCAGAGAATTCAGTAATAACTACCTCACCCGAGCCCAACACCATGGATGCCAAATAGGTATCATCAGCAGAAAGACCAGCTGTCCACCTGGCCTGATTTGAATTTGTTAATCCACCAATAACATACGTTCCGGGCGCATGTGCATTCAGAAGTGTAAACGACACCTGATGTGCCTCAGAATCACTTCCTGTTAAAGTTACCAATCCGGGATCACTAATGACAGCTTGAGTAGCCAGAGAAGCCGACCAACTTTCGCCATTAATTTTTAAGCTTACCGATCCATTTCCACTGGAGGGAGTTCCTCCGTCATCATCGCTTTTGGAACATGAGGTCAACAAAAATCCTGTAAGAAACAGGGTTGCGAGCATAAACATCTTAGTTTTCATAGTGCTTTGAGTTAAGTATTTCAGCCCCAAAGCAACAACCCTATATTCCCTCAAAGCACGATTTTGGGCCGTTGCATTGCGAGCTGACATCTTTTTTACTTGATCAACCGTACCTGCATTACTTGAGAAATACAGGGCAAACATAACACCTGAAAGCGCTCCCAACTATCCGTTAACCAACGTAAAAACACTACGGTAAACGTCGTAGATAAATCCCAATGAAACACAGTCACTTTGTAACCTTGTCACCTTGCCCCTCACTTAACGAACCCGTTTTTCAGCGCAAAACTGATCAATCCTGCCAAGTTATTTACTTCCAATTTCTTCATCAAATTGGTTCGGTGTGTATCCACCGTCCGGTGACTAATAAATAACTGATCGCCAATTTCTTTATTGGTAAACCCTTCCGCGATCAGGGTAAGAATTTCAATCTCCCGATCAGTCAAATGGACCTTATTTTTATGGCTTTCAAATCCTCCTCTGCTATTCAGTATGGAAAGCGTTACTTCGGTCGAAAAATAACGGTCGCCATTATTGACATGACGGATTGCTTTTATGACTTCCTCGCGACTCGAATTTTTCAACAGATACCCATTGGCACCTATTCCGACAAGGTTTTTCACCATTCCTTGCTCTGCATGCATCGACAAAATAATAATCGACAGTTGAGGCCACCGCTTTCTAATATGTTTTGCCGTTTCGATACCATCCATAACAGGCATGTCTATATCGAGCAAAACCATATCAACCTCAATCAGTTGCATTAATTTTAGTGCTTCTTTTCCATTGGAGGCCTCACCTACAACCTTTATCCCTGCTTCTTCATTTAAAAGCGCCTTCATTCCATCAATAATCAATTGATGATCGTCTACAATTACAATTTTAATGCTACTCATATTAAAGGTATCCTAATGGTGATGGTCATTCCTTTCCCGTCTTTCGATTCAATATGTAAATGGCCCTTATTGGCCTCTACCCTACTTTCCACATTCATCATACCAATGCCTGCTTTACCGGATGGTTTTTCTGGTGAATGCTCAACTCCTACTCCATCATCCTCAACCACCATCACCAAATTGCGTTTATTATTTATTACTTGAACGGTAACTCTTGTAGCCTGTGAATGCTTAATGATATTCGAAATTAGCTCCTGAAGGATGCGAAAAAGGGCCAATTCGATCACATGCGGCACACGTCCCTCCATTCCGAGATGCTCAAATTCATAGACCATGTCCGAAAACTCAAAACTTTTAAGCAATGTTTGTTCGATGGCCGGAATAAGTCCGAATTGCTCCAGCTCCTTGGGCATCATTTGATGCGAAATACTTCTGACTTCCTGAACGGTTTCATCGAGCAACTTGCTCATAAACACCAGATGTTCATCCCATACAGGATTATCTGATTGCATTTTCATGGACTCCCACTGCAACCGAATACCAGACAATTTTTGTCCTACTCCATCATGTAAATCACGTGCAATGCGTCTTCTCTCCGATTCCTGGGCATCAATAACCGCTTGCATCCTAATCTCATTTTGCTTAAGCAATGCTTGATTATGCAAATCACGTTGTCGTTGACGATATCGATAATAGAAAAAAACACCTGCTCCCGTGAATGAAATCAAAATTGATACAAGCAACCAAATCTCTGTTTTTCGCTGGGTCAATTGCGATTCAAATAACTCATTCTCACGCAAAAGCAATTCATTTTCTGATTTTTGTCGCTGTGTATCATATCGAGCCTGCACCTCAACTATCTGTTGATCAAGACGATGCGTGTACACCGAATCGCGCAAAGCCCTGTACGCTTTACCATAAAAATAGGCACTATCGAAGCGGTTTGTTTTTGAATATAAGTCGGCCAAAAGTCCAACAGTTTCCATTTCCTCTTCAACTACCCCAACTTCTTTGGCCAGAGCCAACGATTTTATAAGCATTTCCTTCGACAATACCATTTTGTTGATACCCAGATATGCCTCTCCAAGTTTAGCATAGGTAGACGAAAGTGCTTTTTTATCCTCAGCTTTCAAACGCAAGTTCATGGCTTTTTCTAAATAGGGCAACGCAATAGCATATTGTTTTTGTGCCAGATACACTTTTCCTAGGTTATTTAATGCAGCGCTATAGGCCTCATCATCATTAAAATGCTGAAAAATGCTTAAGGCTTTGTCGTAGTAGTCGATGGCCGAAACCGTATCGGATAATTTCAGAAACACATTGGCCATGTTAAGGTAAGACGTTCCTTCCCCTTTGCTATCTTCAAGTTCTACCCGCAAGTTAAGTGCTTGTTGATGATAGTCTAACGACCGTTCCAAATCACCCAAATTTTGATGAATAATGGCGATATTATTTAGACAAATGGCCTGATAAGCTCGATTATTTGTAGATTCATAAATAGCCAACGCCAATAATTGTTTAGATAACGCCTCTCCAAGCTTACCCTGTTTTTGATAAACAATGCCCATTTTATTAAACAATGCAGCCATTCCGGCAGAGTCATGTAGTTTCTCTCTAATTTTTAATGCGTATTCAAAGTATTGAATAGCTTGAACATAGTTGGCTTCATCAATCAACAAAATCCCCAAATCGTTGTACGACTGAGCAATACCTTTTTCGTATCCATATTCATCGGCCATTATTAACGCTTTCTCACCAAATCTTTTGGCCTTTTCGGGTGATTCGAAACGATATCCCCAACACGAATCACACAACTGATTCACTATCAACGCAACAGAATCGAGCTTATCTTGTTGATAATGTACTGTTTGAGACAGAAGTGAAGTAACAATGCACACCAATACATAACACAATACAAGGATTTTTTTATTAATCATTGGCAAACGTTCCTAAAAGAATAGAAGTGACAAACAAAAAAACTAAATTTGTTGGTTCATAGGCAAACTCAAATTATGAAGCATATCACTTTATGGTTTTTTGTTACAATGGTGTTGTTTGGATGCAAGAAAATAGACAAACTCACTCATTTTTATATGAGCTACCAAACAGTTGGTATTTTGGATCAAACAACAGTTTTTGGATCACCCTTCGATGTATTGACACCCGAAATAACCACCTTGAAAGATTCGATTTTTTCATCAGAAAACACTTCTGAAGATCGGGTCAGTCAAATTACCATTAAAACCCTTTCACTTCGTGCAACACATCCCGACAGCATACCTGTCGATTACTTCCAATCCATAGAAATATACATAATTGACATAGAGGAAGATGACAAATTAATCGCCTGGAACGACCAAATTGACAACCATTTCAACCCATTTATCCTGACCCTTACTTCTGATGACCTCAGTAAATATCTGACAAAACCTACCATCCAATACCGCGTCCACGGCACTTTAGCACAACAATTTGCCATCAAAACGGAGTTGAACTTAAAAACAGAATATTTTGTTAATGCTGCCATTAACAACTAATTTCCAATTAATCAAGCATGACCCCCATCACAAGCCTGCTGATTTTCACCTGCCTGTCGCTATTTTCTAACCCTTTGTTATCGCAAAAACGGCTAATTTCGCCTGATAAATCAACTCTAACCAAACGCTTATCGCGAATCAATGGCGATTTTTTGTGTTATCCCCTCAAAGGACCACTGATGCTCACCTATGGTTTTCAAATAAAACTCATTCAAATTTCACCTTTGAACTACCAGTGTCCGTTTTAGTTTACGAACAAAAGATTATCGCGTATATGTCCGGTTTAAACCTTAAGTATTATTCTGAGGGTCAGTACAAAGGTTTTTATATCGGGCCAATACTTAACGCTGGTATTGCTGCTTGGAATAACCCTCTACATTCTGATCAGCCCGCAATCAGATTATTCATGGGCTCAAAGCCGGAGAACAAATCACCATCGACGAGAATTGGGGAATCAATATCCTAGGAAATGCAGGTTTATTAAGCATACACCATGAAGGACATACCTTTGGGTGATCGGCAGGATTAGGGGTCAATTACACCTTTTAGTCATATTACCTACCACCATACAACACTATAGAACAGTGTTTTTTTGTACCTTTGCACCCAAATTTGAAGAACGTGGATATACTGGATAAACTTGAGGTAATAAAAAATCGTTGGGAAGAAATTGCAGATCAAATGAATGACCCTTCTGTGATGGCCGACATGAAAAGGTTTGTAAAACTCAATAAAGACTACAAAGATCTGGAGCCTGTGGTCACCTCCTATAAAGACTACAAAATACTGGTCAGCAACATTGAAAGTGCTCAGGAGGTGCTCGACACAGAAAATGATACTGAGTTTCGCGCCATGGCGAAAGACGAGCTAGATGAGCTTGTGCCTGCTAAGGAAGCCATGGAGGAGAAAATAAGAATGCTCTTAATCCCAAAAGACCCTCAAGATTCTAAAAATGCTGTCATGGAAGTTCGTGCCGGAACAGGCGGCGACGAAGCCAGTATTTTTGCCGGAGACCTTTTCCGTATGTACCAAAAATACTGCGAAAGCAAAAATTGGAAAGTGGAAGTAACCGGCGTGAATGAAGGAACTGCCGGAGGATATAAAGAAGTAGTCTTCAGTGTTACAGGCCCAGGTGCCTACGGATTACTGAAGTTTGAATCAGGGGTTCATCGTGTTCAACGTGTGCCTAAAACAGAAACTCAGGGTAGAATTCACACTTCGGCAGCCTCGGTAGTTGTGCTACCTGAAGCTGAAGAATTTGATATCGAACTAAATGAAAAAGATATCCGTAGAGATACTTATTGTTCGTCAGGTCCCGGTGGACAGTCTGTAAACACTACCTATTCGGCCATCCGCCTCACCCACATTCCTTCGGGAATTGTAGTTACTTGTCAGGATGAAAAATCACAGCTAAAGAACTACAGCAAAGCACTTAAAGTCTTGCGTAATCGCTTGTACGATCGGGAATACACCAAATACCTGGAAGAAATGTCAGGAAAAAGAAAAACCATGGTTTCGACTGGAGACCGGTCAGCCAAGATCCGCACTTATAACTGGCCTCAGGGTCGTGTTACCGACCACCGGATAAACCTTACATTATACAACCTGCTCCCTATAATTGATGGAGATATTCAGGAGATTATCGATAAGTTGCAAATGGCTGAAAACGCCGAACGTTTGAAAGAAGAAATTAATTAAGCCATGAACAGACAGCAACTTTTCGAAAATATTAAAAAGAAAAGGTCTTTTCTGTGTATTGGACTGGACTCTGACATTCAAAAATTACCCCAACACCTTTTGTCTTGTGACGATCCCATTTTTGAATTTAACAAGCAGATCATCGAGAATACACATCATCTGGCTGTAGCCTACAAACCCAACACAGCTTTTTACGAGGCCAATGGTGCGTCAGGCTGGATTTCACTTGAAAAAACAGCTGCCTATATCAAGAAAAACTATCCTGACTTGTTTTTAATTGCTGATGCCAAGCGAGGTGATATAGGAAACACATCAGCCATGTACGCCAAAACTTTTTTCGAAACCATGCATTTTGATGC
>JBFHGX010000079.1:0-17899 GCA_041582875.1 Bacteroidales bacterium
AGGGTGACAATCGTACTTATTTAACTATTTACGCTATGAAATTACTAAAAATGCAATTTGTTATTCTTGTTTTGGTCCTTTCTATTGGAGCTTGTCAAAACAATTCGACAGAATCTAATAGCAAATCCAAAGAAATGTTAGTCCAAGCTGAATTGGTCGGTGGAGATGGACATGTGCTCACTGCTGAGGAACAGGCTTTACTCACTCCCCAATTGGTGATTGACCGGTTGAAAACGGGCAATTTTGATTATGTAAACAACAAGCTCACTTTGCGCGATTATCCGCTTCAGGCTTCAAACAGTGTCAAAGGTCAATATCCAATGGCGGTTATCTTGTCTTGCATCGATAGCCGTGTTCCGGTGGAACAGGTTTTTAATGTGGGCATTGGCGATGTGTTTGTGGCACGTGTAGCCGGCAATATTGTGAATGAAGATATCTTGGGTAGTTTGGAGTATTCATGTAAGGTTGCAGGATCAAAGCTTGTGTTGGTTTTAGGACATGAGGCTTGCGGTGCGGTAAAGGCGGCCATCGATCAGGTTGAGTTAGGAAATATTACCCCACTGCTCGATAAGATTCAGCCTGCTGTTGCTGAAGCACAGACCTTTGGTGGGGAAAAGACCGCATCGAATAAAGCTTTCGTTAATCATGTGGTGGAACTGAATGTGCTGGAGTCAATGGCCCAAATCCGTAAAGAAAGTCCTATTTTGAAAGCCATGGAAGACAACGGAGACATCAGGATTGTTGGCGCATATTACGATTTATATACCGGAAAAGTTGCTTTTTTGGAGGAAGACTAGAAATTATTAATTATAGCCACTTTTAATTTACATGGTCTTCCGGAATTAATCCATCGGGTCCAATTTTATAGCCTAGCTTGTTGCGACCTGTTTTGATGATCTCTGTTCCGGCACAGGCACTAATTCCTTGCCATTTACAGTTAATCCGTTTGCAATGTGTTAATCCGTTAATTTGGATGCCGATGCATTCCTCAGTTGACAAGTAGGAGGTGTGAACAGTTTTCATGTGCAGGTTATTTAATGCAAAGTCTGTATCCACAAAAATACCAAATAATTTTCATTATTCTACAAAATATCATATAAAAAAGGTCTACTTTTTTTTGCTTTTCGACCAGGAAGTCCAATTGTGGCCTTTGGTGGCATAGAAATAAATGAATAGATAACTTGGAATTAGTAGAAAGTAGGCCTGTTGTGTGGAGAAGTCATCTGCAAGTTTTCCCCAAAGCATGGGTAGGGCTGCTCCACCAGCAATGGCCATAATCAACATGGCAGAACCTGTTTTAATAAATTTACCCAATTTATGAATGGCTAATGGCCATATAGCCGGCCATACCAATGCGTTGGCCAAACCTAAAAAGGCTACTGAAATTACCGAAACCAGTGGAGAACCTATCAATACAGCTACACTTAGTATTAAACCTAAGATAGCGGATGCGGCCAATGCTTTTTGTTGACTGATAACTTTGGGGATGAGGGCAATGCCCAACAAGTAACCAACAATCATCCCCGCAAGGGTAAAAGAGGTGAAAAGTTTAGCCTCATCGATGGGAAACCCTAAGGAAATTCCATAGCGAATGATGGTGTCGCCGGCAATGACTTCTACTCCAACGTATAAAAATAAAGCGATTACGCCCAATACAAGGTTTGGAAATTGGAAAATATTGCTTTTTGATACGGAAGTTTCATCTTCTTGTTGATCTTGTTCCTCATCGATATCCGGTAGAGGCGAAAAACGAATACCAATGCCCAATGCCACCAAAACAATGCTCATCACCACATAGGGCATAATAACACGTTGTGCGAGAATATCGAGCTGAATATTACGGGAGATTGAGTCTAACCCATTCAGACCTTTAACGAAAGCATCACCATCACTTAAAATAAAGTAGGCTAGAATAATGGGTGCTAACATGCCAGCCACTTTGTTGGCAATACCCATAATACTAATGCGTTTGGCTGCAGATTCTTGAGGGCCAATAATGGTAATGTATGGGTTGGATGCTGTTTGCAACACAGCAAGCCCAGTCCCCATAATAAAAAGACCCAAAAGAAATAGTCCGTAAAGCCGGGTCATGGCAGCAGGGACGAAAAGCAAAGTGCCAATGGCCATGACAAATAATCCGGCCATCATTCCTTGTTTAAATCCAATTTTTTTTAGAATCCAAGAGGAGGGTAGGGCCATGAAAAAATAAGAAATGTAAAACGCACCCGTAACAAAAAACGCTTGGAAATTGGTGAGTTCACAAGCTATTTGCAGATATGGAATCAGAATGCCATTGAGCCAGGTAACAAAACCGAAAATAAAAAAAAGAATGCCGATAATAGATATCGACAACACATAGTCTTTTTGTTTATTATTTGAAGTTGTATTTTGCTTTGATACGTTCATGTATTGATATTTTAGAATGATGATCGCAAAGGTAAAACTCTTTAACTAATCGTTTGAATTTCCTATGTTTTAATGCCAACAGTTTATAAACAGTTGGTGAATTAAAAAGTCCGGATCGAAATAGTCGATCCGGACTTTTTTTAATAGTGGATGATATTTGTAGAACAAATATCTAGGGCTGAATTACCAACACTTGAGTCGTTACGGTTTGGTTAACTTGCGCTTTTAAAAGGAAAGTTCCATTGCCAACTTCTGTCAAATCGATGGTTTGAAATGCAGATATTGTTTCCATTTTTTTCACCAGTTGACCTGAGATGTTGTAGATTTCCAAAGTAGCACCTTGGCCATTCTCAATGGTAATCAGTCCATTGGAAGGGTTAGGGTAAACCCGCATGGTTTCCTTTGCAATTATGGCTTCTACGTCAACAGTTCCATAACTATAAGGAGTTACTTCTTCAGATCCGAATTCACCGCCTTGGGCGAAGAGTACACCATCGTTGTATAGCTTGTAGAAACCTACACCATAACCTGCATCTATGCCGTCACCATATGAATCATAAATTTCAAAAGTATAACATCCACTTTCAGGCATGATAAATTCTTCCATATCCACAACCAAAACACTAGCATCCGTATAAGGACCACCCGAATGCAACACGTCGCCGTTTTCATTTTTAATTTTCCATGTGGTTTCACTACCGTAGTTATCAGTTTTTAACTGAAGAGCCAGTATGTTTACATTGGTAGCGTTGTATATTATTGCCGACTTCATGTTGTCATCAGGAAATGTGTCGTCATTTCCATTAACTGCTACAACTGTAATTTCCAGTGTGTTTTCTTCTTCAAGGAAGAATGAAATCTCAGGTAGGTCTACCTGACCTGATTGGAAAAAAGTAATATCACCCGTCCAGTTGTAAGTGTGAGTAGCGCCGCCGTTTACCATGTATTCAATCTCCATGGAGTTGATGGGGTTTCCGGCTCTGTTCAAAACAGAAATAGAAGGTGAAATAACACCCCAATCGCATGCAATTTCAGGAATATTGCTGATGCCTGTTAATTCACAATCATCCTCAGTAGTCGGAGGAACGATTACCACATCACATTCGTTTCCGGAAATAATTTCCTGGGTAGTTTCAGCCATAAACGTAATTACCCTCAATTGGTTTGGGTCGATGGCAACACCATTGATGTCTCCGGGAATTTCCCAGCTATAGGTTCTGTCAATAAACGATCCTTGTGCAGTTTCTGTAATTTCTTCACCCCATTGTCCGGTCATTAATTCACGTAAAGCGTGCATGTGTAGATATTGGTCACCAACAACATAGTCAGGGTTTGCTGACATGCCGGCTTGTGGGCCTAAAATGCTATCCTGAACAACTGCTACATTTAGCATGTTGCTGGATGGTGCGTCTGAACCGGTATAATAGGCTTCAACATGAACAATCAGTTGAGCAGGACTTACACTAAAATCGGCAGTTGCTTCACAAGCAATGTTTAAATAGGATGCTTCTGCCAAGATAATATCTCCTGCATTATCAAAGTTTCCACGGCTCATTGCAGTACCTGAACCCTGACTCATACCTGCGAATAAGTGGCGATTTACAGTGCCTGCTGGATATCCGGTCAAGCCCGATTGTCCTGCGATGGCGTTACCCCACTCGGTCCTGAAGTCTGGTTCGTTTCCTGATGGGTTGGCATAAGATCCCTGGTGGATATTGATAATAAAAACATCCTCGGGGTGCGCTGCTGCATACAGATTGGCGAGCCGATGACCATCGGGGCAATATCCACAATGGATTCCGGTAAATTCTTCCAGAACAACATTTTTGTTCTCAGGTGTTGTGCTAACAATTGTTTGTGCATTCAGCGCACCAACCAGCAAAGCAAGTAAAAGTGTAAAGATCGAAATTCTCATTTTTATGGTTTTAATAATAAATAGGTTGTATAATGTTGTTTTAATTTTATTGATAGCAGGGTGATGCATAATATTGCATCATACACTCTTCATTATGAAATAGATTTTCAATTCGTTTTCTCAAAGAGCTTTTTGCTCTGGATAGCTGTGATTTGGAGGTGTTTACTGATATTTGCATGATTTCACCGATTTCTTTATGGCTGTATCCTTCTATGGTATTCAGGTTAAAAACCATTCTATATCCTTCGGGAAGTTCGTGAATAAATGATAAAAGTTCTTTGTGCGACATGGCAGCCAAAATTTCATGGTCATTCCTGAAGGGTATTTTGATGGTTTCGGGTTCAATGTCTCTGCTAAATAGGTTTTTCTTCTTGTAAAAGTTCATGGCGGTGGTCACCATGATTTTCCGAAGCCATCCCTCAAAAGAACCTTCTCCACGATAATCTTTCAGGAATTTGAATACTTTAATGAATCCTTCTTGCAAAATATCTTCGGCGTCGATACCTGTTTTTGCATATCGCATACAAACACCATAAAGCTTGGGAGAATACTTCTCATAAAATTGGTATTGGGCCTTGCGGTCGTTTACAATACATTTTTCAATTAAATCGAAATCGATTGCGTTGTCAGTAACTACCATTTTATATTTGTCAGATAAGTGATTATTGAGGCCAAAGATAGACTAACAAAACTTGCTCAAACTGTTTTTTCTTTCTACAGCGCTTCTACAAGTGTTCTATATATAACAATTATAAATAATTATACTTCTACGGAATATAATTTAAATACAAGATAATCAGTATAATAAATATATTATAACTTCTACAAAATTAATAGTTAAATATTTTGGAGGTACTCAGGGAGGCAATCACTGTTTTCTAGTTCGCATTTTTTACGCAAGCGATAGCGACTCATTTCAACGGCTTTTACCGAAGTGTTATTTAAAGTAGCAATTTCCTTTGTACTTAAATTAAGTCGCAAAAGAGCACATAGTCGTTCTTCATTTTTAGTAAGGGAGGGAAACTTAGCTTTTAATTTTTTGAAGAACTCATCATAGGTTTGGTCGACTTTGGCTTGGAATTCATCAATTTCCTGTTGTATTTGCAAATTTTGCTGGATGTGAATGGATAGATCTTTCACCTTCCGGTTTGTGTCAGGATCTTTGGCTGATGAAATACCTTTCAGTTCTGATTTTATCTGAATGAGTACCTGGTTTTTTTGAACCAAATGCAACGCAAAATTCATGAGGTCATTGTCTTTGCTTTTGAGCTCTAGTCGCATCAGATCTTGTTGTGTTTGATGTAGTAAGGCATCTTTTTCGCGAACTAGTCGTTCCTTTTTTATCTTACTACTGGCCCTGGTTATGGCGATTATTGTTAGAATTACAATCGCAATAATACTGAAAATAAGTAAGTTAAACTTAAGGTTGTCAATTTCTTTCTCGTTATTTAACAATAGAATTTCAGTATCTTTTAACAGGATTTCTTTGTCTTTGATGCTATTCAGGAATCTTGACTGAAGTTCCATGGCCATGTCTGATTTCTGTTTCATGTTAATGGAGTCATTGTATCTTGAATAGGTTTTAAAATAGAAAAGCGCTTTGGCCGGTTCCCCGGTAGCTTCGTATACTTCGCTTAATCCATTGGAAGTACTGCGGATATGATCCCATTTTTGAATGTTGAATGCCTCTTTGTATGCTGTCGTCAGTGTTTCTTTTGCGTTTGTATACATTCCTGAAATCAGGTACTCACTGCCCATCAACACCTGAAGTCGTAATTTAGCTTCAGCATTATTGGTTTGGTTATATATAGCCAGGCTTTTATTGAAATAGTCGAACGATTTTTTAATATTACCTTGTTTGCTATAGATCATGCCAATGTTCTGATAATTGGTTGCGATTCGATCCTGCAAATTGAGCTGCGTGTTCAATATCAGACTTCTTTCGTAATAGGCTAAAGCCGTTTCAAATTCATTTTTAAGCCGATAAATCTCACCCATGTTATTCAGGGTTTTGGCAATGCCTGCCTCATTGTTGATGGTCTGAAAAATGTCGTTGGCTTTAACAAAATATTGGTATGCTTCGTCCAGATTACCTTGGTCGTAGAATATGCTACCAATTCGGTTGTAGGCTTCTCCAATAAATTCTTTATCGTTACTTTGAATGGCGAAATCGAGCGATTTTTTAAAATATTCCAGCGTTTGTTCTAAATCGTAATTATTTCTGTAATAAAGCATTCCGAGTTTACCGTAAATAGAACTGAGTTTTTCGGGTTGATTTCTTCCTTCAAATATTTTAGCTCCTATCAGATAATAATTTATGGATGGCTGAATGTTGTTTTTCAAATCGAAAAGTTCACCCATCAACTCATTGGTCATTCCGCAAGCATCGGGTGATTTAATTTGATTGGCGAGCTTCAACGCTTTTTTATTGAAATACAATGCTTTGTCAATATCGTTATGCTTCAGCTGGTTAGCTATTTGATTCAATAGATAAACCTTTTCAAGACTATCAGTGGATCTGGCCACCAACGTGTTTAAAAAAGCTAAGGTGGTATCTTGCCCATTCACAGGTATGACAACATAAAAAGTCATCAGTAAAACTAAAACAAAGGTTGTGAATCTACCCATTATCTTTCCAGACATTATACTGTGTGGGCAAAATTAACGAAAAGTGTGACAAGGAGAAAGTCAATCCCATCAATCGCTTATTGGTAGGGGTCCGTCATCGGAATTACGTAATATTCACCAGTACGCGGATCTTTATAGAATTTTGAATAACCGTTGATGCTCTCAATGTTAGCGTCAACAGAACCTTTGATAAAGACCGTATTGAGCACATCTACTTCACCAACAACGTGAAAGGCAGAGTCGGCAACCACACGCTGTGGAGTTATTTGTGGTAAAATACCGGCATTTTGAAATACAATCATCCAGATGCCTATGGCAATGACGATGAGAATTGTCTTAAAAAATCGAATGTTAACTTCCATGTTCGAGTGATTTTTAGCAAGCGAGGCCAAAGATATCCAAATTCATCATAAAAATCAATAACTTAATAAAAATGCTTAAGTTTATTGACTTTTATGATGAATGGTCAAATGAGTTATGCTTTAGGTATGTTCTTAAGAATTTCAATAAGCAGGTCCCAAAACTTTATGGTGCTTTCAATATGCAGACGTTCATCAGGCGAGTGAGCACCTTTGATGGTTGGGCCGAAGGAGATCATATCCATTTCAGGATATTTGTCACCGATCAAACCACATTCAAGTCCGGCATGAATGGCCAATACTTCTGGTTCCTGATTAAATAATTTTCTGTAGGACGCAGCGGATAAATCTACGATAGGAGAATCTGGGTTAGGTTTCCATCCGGGATAACCGTCGGACGTTTTGGTATGCGCACCGGCCAATTTAAAAACAGACTTTACCATGTTGGTAGCATCGTGTTTTTCTGATTCAACCGAACTGCGTTGACTTGTGGTCAGCTGGATTTCATTCTCCAAAAATTTTATGGAGGCCAGGTTGGTTGAAGTTTCAACGAAATTCTCCATGGTAGGCGACATGGCCAATACTCCATGAGGACAAGCATAAATAGCGTTTGTTAAAGCGAATAAGGAATCTTCATCAATGATTGTTTCAGGAAGATCGATCGATTTAATGTTGACGTCAAGATTAGGTTCTGTGACTGAAAATTCAGCTTGACTCATCACTTTAAATTGTTCCAGTTTCTCAGCCAAAGCCTTGGCTTTTTCGGTGGGGACAAGCACAATAGCGGTTGCTTCGCGGGCGATAGCGTTTCGCAGGTTTCCACCGTCGAAGTGATGGAGTTTAAGTTGAAAATCAGTTCGGTTCTCCCAAATGAAACGGTTTAAAATTTTGTTGGCGTTTCCACGACCTTTGTTAATGTCGTCGCCTGAATGGCCACCCGTTAGTCCTGAAACCATGATTTGAAAAGCGGAATGATTTTCAGGAGCTGGTTCGTAATCGAAAGGTAGCCAAGCAAGTGTATCCTGACCTCCGGCACAACCGATAAACAATTGACCTTCGTCTTCCGAATCCAGATTCAATAGTATGTTGCTTTTTAAGAAGCCCGGTTTTAAACCAAAAGCACCGGTAAGTCCGGTTTCTTCATCAATGGTGAATAAGCATTCGATTGGGCCATGTTGAATATCGGAGGCGGTCAGCACTGCCAATTGAGCGGCAACACCAATTCCGTCATCTGCACCTAGTGTAGTTCCATTGGCTTTAACCCATTCACCTTCAATGTGTGATTCTATCGGATCGTTATCAAAATCGTGGACTTTATCACTATTTTTTTCGCATACCATATCGATATGACTTTGAAGAACTACAGAAGCACGGTCTTCCATGCCTTTGGTGGCAGGTTTTCTGATCAGTACATTGCCAATTTCATCCTGAAGGGTTTCCAGGTTATGTGTTCTGCCAAATTCAAGCAAATAGGCAATGATTTTTTCTTCCTTTTTGGAAGGACGAGGAATATTTAGAATTTCACTAAAATATTTCCAGACAGCTTGTGGCTGGAGAGTTAATATGTCTTTGTTCATAAGTACATAAGTTTAATTGCAAAAATATCCAATTGAATTGGAAATAGGACAGATATTCGGTAATAATTTGAAGGTGTCATCTGTTTTTTTACTTTTGCCCCAGTAAAATAGTGAATCATTTAAAATTAAACTTATGCCAAAAGCCAGTGCACGACACATTCTTGTGTCAACCGAAGAAAAATGTAATGAATTGAAAGCTCAAATTGAAAAAGGAGCTGATTTTGCTGATATCGCTCGTCAATTTTCAAGCTGTCCTTCAGGACGCAATGGCGGCGACTTAGGTAGTTTTTCTCCAGGAATGATGGTAAAAGAATTTGATGAAGTGGTATTTAGTGCCCCTGTAAACACCATTCAGGGTCCGGTAAAAACCCAATTTGGATATCATTTGTTGGAAGTTACTGCACGCAGTTAATCGAATAAGAAAAGGTTGAAAGCCCGGAGCTGAATATTTAGCTTCGGGCTTTTTTTGTGGTGCAGATAGCTATTCTTTGAGTGGGTTGGGGTTAAGTGTTTGATAGTGAAAGTTCTATCTGTTGACATGTCATTTTTTCAATCGTTTTCTGGAATGAATCCAAATAAGCGGATGCTAACCCATTCGGGTGTTTACGCAATCGTTTGATATTTTGGCTAATAATGTGCAATTTTGAAATTGTATTCGGGTTTTCATAGTGACTTATGTGGCACAGGTTTTATGATAAATTCAACAAATACAGTAGACTACCCCTAAGTTTGTTTCAGTTAATCATTAGTGTATCGACATATGATTTGGGTATTTTAATCAAGCGAACTATTTTGTAAAAGAAGAAGCCTGCCTAAACAAATTACATATCGTTTACCTAGATGTTACCGTTATGTTAAAAAGTATTAATTTTAGCAAAAAATAACATTTTATGTAATGAAATAAAACCCATTGAAATTCATTTTAATAAACCAATTCATAAACTAATCTAATGTACAATGCTTAAACAATTATCCACTAAATTGCTCATGATTGCAGCAATTTTGCTCTGTGGTGTTACCGCAGCTATTGCACAAAGTGGTGCTGTTACCGGAGTGGTAACGGATGCCGCTGACGGGACTTTTCTTCCCGGAGCAACGGTTGTATTAAAAGGAACTACCCAGGGAACCGTTACCGACATCGATGGTAAATACACCATTGAAGTAACTGCCAATCAGATAATCGAATTTTCCTACGTGGGATATGCTCCACAGGAATTTGTTGTGCAGCCCGGTCAAACCTTAAATGTAGCTTTACAATCATCTGCTCAATCGCTAGATGGTGTGGTTATTATAGGTTACGGGTCTGTGAAAAAAAAGGATGCCACAGGTTCTGTAGCTGTGGTTTCATCCGATGACTTTAATAAAGGTGCAATTACCAATCCTGTTGGATTAATTTCAGGTAAAGTTGCGGGTGTACAAATAACTTCAAGCACCGGAGCTCCTGGCGGATCTTCTACCATTCGTATCAGGGGTGGTTCTTCCTTGAATGCCAGTAACGATCCCTTGATTGTTATTGATGGAGTAATTACTTCCAATGAAGGAGGGTCAGGTTCCAGAAGCGCATTGAATGCTATTAATCCTGCCGATATTGAGTCGTTTACTGTTCTAAAAGATGCTTCTGCAACGGCCATTTATGGTTCCAGAGCTTCCAATGGTGTAATTTTAATTACCACTAAAAAAGGTAAACAAGGAGCTCCTTTAAAATTAGAATATCAGGGTAAACTATCATTCTACGAAAAGCCAAAGCCATTAAGTGTTTTAAATTCAGGGGATTTCGTAAAATTGTTTACGGAAAAAAATCCTAATTATACACAAATGTTAGGTGTGTGGTACGATCAAGATGGTCATCAGATTGCTGCCAATGACCGCACAGATAGTTCCACTCACGTCATTTACGACACCGACTGGCAAGATCAGATTTATCAAAGTGCTTTTGCCATGGATCACAGTATTTCAGCCACGGGTTCTGTAAAATGGATGCCTTATCGGGTTTCTTTGGGATATACCGATCAGGATGGAACCATCAAGACTTCAGAATTTCAACGCACCAGTGCAAGTGTGGCTTTAAACCCAACGCTTCTTGATGATCACTTAAAATTGAACATCAATGCCAATGGCACCTTTATTAAGAACCGTTTTGAGAATTCAGGAGCCATTGGTGCCGCCATTCAGATGGATCCTACAAAACCCGTAACCAGCAATGATGGTTCTTGGGGTGGATACTATGCTTGGTTGGGTAATGGTGGAGGTTTGAACTCTATGGCCACCAATAACCCGGTAGCTCTTCTTGAGCAAAGAACCGATAAATCGAATGTAAATAGAATTTACGGAAACTTCCAAGCCGATTATAAATTCCACTTTTTACCTGATTTGCATGCCAACATCAATTTAGGTTTGGATAATTCTGATAATGACGGAACTGTTTATGTTCCCAATTACGCAGCTTGGTCATATGACGGTGTTCGCGGTGGCGGAGAAAACAATTCCTATACGAGTAAACATAAAAATGAGTTGTTGGATTTTTACTTGAATTATAAAAAGGAGATTCCTTCTATGGCCAGTGTGTTTGATGTAATGGCTGGTTATTCATGGCAACATTTCTGGTATGAAAATACTTTTGATAACAACAATATTCCAATTTACATTAATCCTGAAACTGGTGATTCAACTGGCCAATACCTTAACCACAATGCAGGTGTTGACAAAGGAGAACTGTTTCTGATTTCATTTTTTGGACGTTTAAATTATAGTTTCCAAGATAAATACTTGTTAACTGCTACCCTTCGACAGGATGGAACCTCTCGTTTTTCTGAAGACAACCGTTGGGGAGTATTTCCTGCCGTTGGTTTGGCTTGGAAAATTAACGAAGAAGCTTTCTTAAGCGATTCGAAGGTGATTTCTCAATTAAAACTCCGCATGGGCTGGGGACAAACTGGTCAACAAGATGTGGGTGGATACTATGGTTATCAAGGAGGTTACTCCTATGGAACACAGTATTCCATGTATCCATTTGGTAATGTTTACGATACCATTATTCGTCCTAACGGATATAACCCTAACATTAAATGGGAAACAACAACCACAATTAATGTGGGTATCGATTATGGATTTTTCAATGATAGATTATATGGTTCCATTGAGTACTACAACCGTAAAACCACCGATCTGTTAACCAATGCACCCGTTCCTGCCGGTACCAATTTTGTGAATTATCTCGACCAGAATATTGGCGACCTTGAAAACAATGGAGTTGAGTTTGCCATCAACGGACGTATTATTTCCAATGAAGATATGTATTGGGAACTGGGATTCAACGCTACTTACAACAAGAATGAAATTACCATGCTTTATGATGGAGCCAGCATCGACGATGCCGGTAGTGGAATTTCTGGTGGAGTTGGAAACTTAATCAGGGTTCATAAAGTGGGCGAGTCAGCTTCTTCATTTTTCGTGTACGAACAAGTTTATGATACCGACGGAAATCCTATTCAAGGCTTATACGTAGACCGCAACAACGATGGTATTATCAATAGTGATGATAAATACGTACATGAGAATCCCAATGCTCCATTGTATTTTGGAATCAGCAATACTTTTAACTATAAAGAGTGGGCTTTCAATTTCTCAGGTCGTGCTAATTTTGGTAATTATGTATATAACAATGCACAGTCAGAATTGGCTACCTACGACAGATTGTATCGTGATGAAGGACCTTACGCTGGGAATGTATTGTCGTCAACAACCGATATCAACTTTAGTATACCTCAGTATTATTCTGATTATTTTATCCAGGATGCCTCTTTCTTCCGTATGGATAACATTACTTTGAGCTATACTTTTCAGAATTTGTTGAAAAATTCACTCAACGTTCGTCTATCGGCCACTTGTAACAATGCCTTTGTTATTACTAACTACGACGGACTCGATCCAGAGGTTTATGGCGGTATCGACAATAACTTGTACCCGCGTTCACGTGTATGGGTTTTTGGTGTAAATCTTCAGTTTTAATTTTTAAGGAAAATCATTATGAAAAAAATATTTTATATCGTGGCATTGATAGCTTTTGGAAGTCTATTTAATGCATGTACCAAAGATTTGGATACTGTTCCAATCGATCCGGATGAAGAAACATCTGAGATCATTTTCCAAAACCCGGAAGCCTATACTCAATTTTTGGCCAAATGTTATGCAGGCTTAGCGTTGGGTGGAAATGATGGTGACGGACAGGGTGATATTTCAGGTATTGATGGTGGATTTAGTCCATATTTGCGTCAATATTGGTATCATCAGGAATTATCAACCGATGAGGCAGTTATTGCCTGGGAAGATCAAACCATCAAGGATTTTCATTATCAACAATGGGGAAGCAGTGATGTGTTTGTACAAGCCATGTATGCACGTATTGTATATCAGGCAACTTTAGTAAATGAATTTTTACGTCAATCTACTGATGCAAAATTAAGCGATCGTGGAATCAACGACGAATGGAAAGCTAAAATTGCTCAATACCGTTTGGAAGCTCGTTTTTTAAGAGCGCTGTCCTATTGGCATGGATTGGATTTGTTTGGTGGTACCATTTTGGTAACCGAAGACGATCCTATCGGTCAAGCCGGATTTTTCCCAAAACGTGTTACAGCTGAAGAGATGTTTGCTTTTATCGAAAGTGAGTTGTTGGATATTGAAGAGCAAATGGTTGCTCCTCGTGAATGGGCAACAACTGGTCAATACGGACGTGCTGATAAAGCTGCTGCCTGGATGCTCTTGGCAAAACTTTATTTGAATGCCAAAGTTTACATCAACCAGGAGAAAAATACCGAGTGTATCACTTATACCAATAAAATTATTGCGTCTAGTTATGCGTTGGCTCCAACTTGGCAACAATTATTTTGGGCCAATAACGATCAAGTAGAATCTACCATGCAGGAAATTATCTTCCCCATTCGTTTTGATGGTATTCACGAAAGAACCAATGGTGGCACTACCTTTATTATTAATGCTTCCATTGGAGGTAATATGGATAAAGCCGATTATGGTGTTCCTGGTGATAATGGTGGATGGGGTGGAACCCGCGTAACTCCTGAGTTTGTTGGGAAGTTTGATGTTGAAACAGATAAACGTGCTACTTTCTTTACTGATGGCCAGAACCTGAGTATTGATGATATCAATGTATTTGCAGATGGATATGCCTATCCTAAATTTGTAAACCTTTCAGTTGTAAATGGAGATACCATCAATGGATCAGACGGAAATATGTGTGACACTGACTTCCCCATGTTCCGTTTGGCTGATGTTTATTTGATGTATGCCGAGGCTATATTAAGAGGAGGAAGTGGTGGTAACCTTGGAGATGCTACCAATATGGTGAACGAACTGCGCACACGTGCTGGTGTTCCATCATTAAATGGTATTACTTTGGATGATATTTTGGATGAACGTGCCCGCGAATTGGGTTGGGAATGTCATCGCCGTACTGACCTCATCAGATATGATAAATTTAGCCAGTCTACTTATGTTTGGCAATGGAAAGGTAACGTAAAACAAGGTCAGACTACTGATGCTAAATACAACGTTTTTCCTATTCCTGCTTCTGAGGTTAGCTCTAACCCCAATGTTACACAAAATCCAGGTTATTAATTAAAAAATAGGATAAAGAGATGAAAAAAATATTAAGTATAATAATGTTCTTTCTTGCAACGGCAATTGTTTTTACCGCTTGTAAAAAGGATGATAAAACACCTGTGTTGGACATTACGGCCACAGTAAACCCTGCATGGGTTAAGGCTCCTGCTCCCGACACACATTATATATTGGTTCAAGATTTGGCAGACGTTGTGCTTGCCGATTTTGAATGGACCGAAGTGGTTTATGCTATTTCAGATTTACCCGCACCTTTGTATACCCTCCAACTGTTGTTTACCGAAGTGGATAGTACCGGCTCACATTGGGGAGAAACAGTAGATTTATTTACCACATCAGAAAAAATGATTTCGCTAACCTATGGTACTTTGAACAAAAATATCTTAGGTGAAATAGGAAGTGATTTTTCTGCAGATACTGTTGTAACTGTTGGTTTTCGTTTAAAAGCCAATGTAAATGCAAATGATGTGTCGAGTTATGTAGATGCTTTCAGCGAAATCGTTTCTGTTACGGTAACTCCATACACTTCTGGTGGTGTCGATTACCCAAGTCTTTATGTTCCTGGTGGATATCAAGGATGGTCTCCTGGAACAGCCCCTCAGGTATTCGACTTTAACGGTGATGGTATATATACTGGGTATGTTTATTTCCCAGAAGGTTCACTTGAGTTTAAATTTACGAATCAACCTGATTGGGACGGCACAAACTATGGTGCTGGAGCAACCGAATTTGCTTTGGATATTGAGCCAACTGCAGGAAACCTGATGGTGCCTGAAGCAGGTGGATATCAGCTTGAAATCAACACCAACGATCTCACTTGGAATTATGGTGATGGAGTTCAAAATTGGGGTGTAATTGGTCAGTGGCTCGATTGGGCTTCTGATATTGACATGATATATTATCCAGAGTTGCAAGAACTCTCAGTAACCGTTGAAAATATCCCAGCTGCTGCCGATCAAAGGTTTAAATTCAGAGCCAATGATGATTGGGCTGTTAACCTGGGCGCAAATGATCCCGATGACGGATTTCTAGTTCAAGGTGGAGCCGATATTCCAATTCCTGATGGTGGTACTATTACCATGACACTTAAATTTACTACTCCTGAGCCATCTTATTCATGGCGAGCTGAATAGTAATTCTTGTTAAATTTTAAAAAGCTACTTCTTATTTGGGGTAGCTTTTTTTATACGCTCATTTTTATTGAAGGAAACATGTAGACAGATTGATTTCTACTGAATCTGTTGAAAAAGCAGTAAAAGTCCTTCCTAAAAATGTGTCTAAAATCAAAAAGTCGTACCAAAAAATGTAATGAAATGTAAAAAGTGGTACGTAAAAGTGTTTTTTTGCATAAATAATCTTGCAAATGAAGAGGTCGAAAATGTTTAAACTTGTCGAGTGGAAAAATTCTCAACCTTGTCCTCGCTTGTAACCAGGACATAATTTCCATTACCTACTATCCTAACATTTTCTAATTCTTCTACTTATCTTTCTTCAAAATAAATCCCGAAAGTGCAGGTAGTTCAATATTTTTGGTCATTGATTCTCCATTTAGCAAGTCACAATAAACAGCTTTCTCAGGAAGAGTGTAAATTTCGGGCTGGTCTCCCAAATTGAATAAAACTAAGATTTCATCGGAAGCGTTATTTCGGCTATAAACCAGTGTTTTACCTTCTGTTTTTAAAAAATTGAAATCTCCATCCATCAGGACCGGATTGTTTTTTCTTATGGCGATGAGCTTTTTAAAGAGCTCAAATTGCTGTGGATTGAACGCAACTGAATCATAAACAGGTTCTCCGGGTTGGATATTGTTTCTGTTTTCCAAAGCAAAATCGTATTCAGGCCACCAGAGTGGTTTACGGCAATCGGGATCGTCGGCGCCCCACATGCCCATTTCGTCACCATTCCACACATGGGGAGCTCCAATGCTGGTAAATTGGTGCATCAGATAGAGTTTTAGTCGTTGGTAGGTTTCTACATCCGGCTGACCGGTTTTGTAGTTTTTATCGTCGGAAGGCTTGGCATTCAACTTGTATTTCCCCTTATTATAAAAGGAGGTGAGCAATCGTGGCGAATCATGCGAAGCTGCCAACGACATCATGGCATCGCGGTTGGGTTTTTTCAGGCGATTCCATTGAAATTCCAGACTATCCTTCAGCTGTTCAGCCGAAATGTCCATGTCTGTTTTGGCAAAGAAATACCTTGCCGGACGATAAGCCTGATAGAACATCACCGCATCAAATACATCTCCTTGAACATAAGGTGCCGGATTCATTAACAGGTCGGGCCACTGTTCCCACCAGATTTCTCCCACCAAATAGGCATTTGGATTGATGCTTTTCACAAAATCGTGGTAATCGCGCCAAAAGCCCATGGGTATCTGGTCGGCCACATCAAGCCGTATGCCATCGATGCCTTTGCTTACATCGCCATCAGGTGCCAACCAGCGTTGGGTTACATTAAATATATGTTGTTTGGCTCCTTCATTTTGATCACCTTCGTATGGTTTACCATGGATACGTTCACCGGTGATGTTTACCTTCTTTATTTCGGGTAAGCTACTGATGTTTAGCCATCCCTGGTATTCAAATTCATTTTCGGGTGTATTGGGATCGTCGAAAGCCAGAATATTGTACCAATCTTTAAATTCGGATTTTTCCTGATTTTTAATCACATCTTTAAAAGCCCAGAATTCTACACCGGTGTGGTTCCACGAATAATCCACAATGACTTTGATGCCACGTTTATGCAATTCGTCCACAATTTGCAAAAACTGCTTGTCGGCGGCGGTCCATTGCCAAGAGGAGGGATCCACCGGGTTCTCCATTTCCATTATTTTTATGTCGCCCTTCGGATCAGGGCCAAAATTCACGTCCATGTGGCGCCAGTTACGCACATCGAACTTATGCAACGAAGGCGCATCGTTGATGGGGTTAAAGTAAATAGCCGTAACTCCAAGGTCTTGTATATAATCTAACTTGTCAAGAACACCCTTAAAATCACCACCATACCGACGCAATTGCAAATTTCCATAAAAATCGTTACTCGATTGTTGGGCCCAGTCATCTTCTTCATACCAGCTTTGCGTCCAGGGTGTGATGTGCCAGTCGTCGGGAACAGGTCGAAAATCCGAAGCTGTGCGGATGGTCTCTGGAGTTGGGTTGTTGGTTGAGTCTCCATTGTTAAAGCGTTCCACAAATATTTGGTACCAAATCATTGACTTTGCCCAATCGGGTGGAGGAGTGGTGGTGCTTTTAGGGGTGTTATGCTGCTGACATCCGCTTAAAGCGAAGGCAAGCATGAATACAAGGTAAATCGGTAGCTTTCTCATAAAGTTAAAAAGGATTTGAAACGAATAACGAACCCCAAAAATAACCTAA
>JBFHGX010000080.1:0-17862 GCA_041582875.1 Bacteroidales bacterium
GTAATTGCCGTTCCATTGGCAAAAAAGCTAGGGTTGGGTTCCGTATTGGGTTATCTGCTAGCAGGGATCGCAATAGGCCCGTTCGTCTTTGGTTTTATTGGTTCAGAAGGAACAGATGTGATGCATTTCGCAGAATTCGGAGTGGTGATGATGTTATTTTTGGTTGGCCTTGAGTTACAGCCATCGATGATATGGAAATTGCGTCGTTCTATTTTTGGATTGGGAGGTTCTCAAATGGTTATATCTACCATTATTATTATGGGAATCGCCACACTGATGGGATTTGCCTGGCAAACGGGACTTGCCATTGGACTCACTTTTGCACTTTCGTCGACAGCAATAGTTTTACAATCGTTAAACGAAAAAGGTCTTATGAAAACCGAAGCAGGACAAAATGCTTTTTCAGTATTGCTATTTCAAGATATTGCAGTCATTCCAATTCTGGCCATCCTCCCCTATTTGGCCATTGACGGATTAGTTGCAGAACCATCCTCAGCAACTGAGGTGGCAACCAATTGGGTTGAGGGCTGGCCCATTTGGGGCAAGACTTTAATTACCCTTAGCGTAATAACTACCATGATTGTGGCCGGGAAATATTTAATAAGTCCGGCATTTCGTTTGATCGCCCGTACCGACTTACGCGAACTGTTCACAGCGGCTTCGTTATTATTGGTCATCTCAGCAGCGGTGCTCATGACCATGATTGGACTTAGTCCTGCACTGGGCACATTTATCGCCGGAGTTGTTTTAGCTCAAAGCGAGTTTCGCCATGAGATAGAAACTGATATCGAACCATTTAAAGGTTTATTACTGGGGTTGTTTTTTATTGCCGTTGGAGCATCCATCGATTTCGAACTGGTTGCCAGTCAGCCTGGACTCATTGCCGGACTAGTAGTTATGCTGATGATCGTCAAGTTTATCGTTCTTTTTGTGATCGGTTACTTTTTTAAGATGGGGCTCGATAAAAACATGATCTTCTCCTTTTCGTTGGCACAAGGTGGCGAATTTGCCTTTGTTCTTTTGTCTTTTGCTGCTTCAAACTCAATCTTACCCATTGACATGGCCAATCCCCTGATTGCAGTAGTGGCTATTTCGATGGCATTAACTCCATTGCTGATGCTGGTCAACGAAAAACTGATTCAACCGAGATTTGGCACCAAGGAAAGTGAAAAACTGGATGACGAAATGCAAGAAGATAAAAAGGTCATCATTGCCGGGTTTGGGAGAGTGGGCAGCACTATTGGAAGATTTTTACAAGCAAATGGCGTATTTTCCACCTATCTTGATCTCGACCCTGACAATGTAGACTTGCTTCGAAAGTTAGGCATGGAGGTATTTTATGGCGATGCATCCCGCAAGGATTTACTAACTGCCGCAGGTGCCGGTGAGGCTCACCTTTTGATTGTAGCAGTTGACGAAGCCGAGAAAACCAAAGAAATTGTTGCTACAGCACAAAAACATTTCCCCAATTTGACCATCATTGTGCGTAGCCAATCCATCCCTAGTTCGTATGCACTAATTAATATGGGGGTCAAACATTTACATCTGGAATTTCTAGACTCCGCTTTGCGTATCGGAGCCGATGCTCTTTGTCATTTGGGGCACAGGAGACATGAGTCGTTCCGGGCATTAAAAACCTACAGAAAAAGCATCGAACGGTTTTTACCCGAACTAAGCGAAGTACACCACGACAGAACGTTGTTGATTTCCGAAGCAAAAAAAAGAATGCAATTTTTAGAAACGTCGATGCTGGAAGAAAAAGAAGAATTCCAAAAAGAAAAAGATCAGGGATGGGATGCCACCGAGATAATTAAAGAATTTGGTGGGGATAAAATAAGTTAAGAAAGGGTTTGCAAGTGTGAAACTACAGCTTCACAAACTTTCCCTGATAAACCTTTTCATCTGCATGAAGTGTGAGAATGTAGTTTCCGGGAGTTAAATCAGTAACATTCACGCTATGCCTTTCCATCTTCATATTTTTCATCACGGTAACACCTAACAGGTCAATCACTTCTATGGTGTCCACACTTTTTAATGCAAATGCGCTTAAATCGATATAATCGGAAACCGGATTGGGGTAAATATCAATCACATTTATTTCAGAATATTCACTCACCTCATTGGCATATACATTAAACAACCACAAATATGCTGTGGCGAAATGATCTCTCCAAAACGATTCGGTATGCTGTCCGCCCGCAATCTCTTCCGATAACAATTCATCTTCTCCAAATCCTATACCTGACAAAGCATCATGCATGTTCCACATACCCTGAACATATTCCTCACCTTCCGCACCCCCAATCAGTTGATACAACCTCATGTTCTGCTCCTTTGTCACCTCTGATGTAAAAACCCAAACCGAATCAGAAATCCAATAGGCTGGCGAAAAGATACCCGCTTTACTAAAAACATCTTGAAATTTGAGGGCAGCATATTGAGAAATCAATCCGCCCATTGAGCTACCCATAACTCCGGTGTTCTCCCTATCGGGAAGGGTTCTGAAATTTTCATCGATGTAGGGTTTGAGTGTTTGCACCAGGAAATCAACATATTCATCGCCCAAGCCACCTCCATATTGATTGTTGACCCAAGGTAGGTATTCGTTGATTCGCTCAGTACCACCATGATCAATTCCTACCACAATTGGCACCTGTATTCCTAGTGCATACAGGTTGTTCAGCGTTTCATCAACTTCCCATTCGCCAACATAAGATGTGTAGGCATCAAAAACATTTTGACCATCATGCATGTACAACACGGGATAGCGATTGTTGGTCTGATCGTAATCCGGGGGTAAATAAATCCACACACGCCGATTCCTATCCAGCTCAGGCATATAAAAGGCATCATCCAGAATCAGTACATTTTCGGCAGCGGTAGAATTTCCTCCACCTCCTTGATCAGCCCAGTTCGCGATGTCAAAATACACCGTATCTCCATTTCCATATTCAAACTGCCTGTCGGCGATTTCTTCGCCATTCACTCCTTTTTCAACCTTATTCCAATCGCCGCGAGTAAACTTAAAGGAAATGGTGTTACCCTGATTTTGCTGAGGCATTTCAACAACCCATTGCTGAGCTTCATTTTGAATCAACTCAAAATTCGAATCAGCAGGATTCCACCCATTAAAACTACCCGCCACAAAAATAGGATCGCCCACCGGGGTATAGTCGGGAACAGACTGTACAACAAAAGTAGCCTGTCCAAAAACAACAGAACAAATCATGACCAGTATGGACAAAAAACTCAATTTTCTCATTTTAACTCAACGTTTTTATAATAAACACAACTGATTTTTCAGATGACAAACATACAAAAATGATGCTACCCTCAAACTACTCTATCTTTAAAAGACTGATTCAGCAACACTTATTGACACGTTCAAAAATTTCATAAATAAATTACATATATACGTCCTTTACTTATGTATTAAATCATATATTTGAATATTCTAAGCACCTACGAATACATGACTCTAATAAAGCGCATTTTTAACTTTTATTTGGACGGATTTAAAAGCATGACGGTGGGAAAAAAACTATGGCTGATTATATTTATCAAGCTGTTCATCATGTTTGCCATCCTAAAACTATTCTTCTTTCCCAATTTTCTTCAAACCAATTTCAAAACCGATCAAGAGCGTGGAAACCACGTACTCGAACAATTAATTAATAAAAAGTAATACTTATGGAACATTTCGACATGGCGCTTGTCGACTGGTCGCGAGCGCAATTTGCCCTGACGGCCATGTATCACTGGATTTTCGTCCCGCTAACGCTGGGATTGAGTTTCATAGTGGCCATCATGATGACAATTTATGTTAAAACTGGAGACGATCTCTGGAAAAAAATCACCAAATTTTGGATGACCTTGTTTGGCATCAATTTCGCCATTGGTGTAGCTACCGGTATCATTCTGGAATTTGAATTTGGAACCAATTGGTCAAATTACAGTTGGTTTGTAGGTGATATTTTCGGGGCACCGCTGGCCATCGAAGGTATCATGGCATTTTTTCTCGAATCCACCTTTATCGCCATCCTCTTTTTTGGTTGGGGAAGAGTGAGCAAGAAATTTCATCTGCTTTCAGCCTGGTTGGTTGCCATCGGATCGAACCTGTCGGCATTGTGGATTTTAGTGGCCAATGCCTGGATGCAAAATCCTGTAGGAATGCGTTTTAATCCGGATACAGCCCGAAACGAAATGCTCAATTTTTGGGATGTACTTTTTTCTCCCACAGCCATCAATAAGTTTTTACATACCATTTCTTCAGGCTATGTGCTGGCCGCAATTTTTGTTGTTGGCGTAAGTGCTTGGTTTTTAATTAAACGCCGTAACGTTGCTTTCGCAAAGAAAAGCATGATTATTGGCGCGGTTTTTGGACTTCTTTCATCACTGTATCTTTTCATGACCGGTGATGAATCTGCCCGTGAAGTATTTCGCACACAACCCATGAAATTCGCAGCCATGGAAGGCTTATATGATGGAGAATCGAATGCACCATTGGTAGTAATTGGATTAATGAAACAAGCACCAAGTCCAGAAAACCCCAACGCCGACCGGTTTGCCTTTAAAATTGAGATCCCCAACCTGCTTTCGTACATGGCGGCACTCAACCCCAATGCTTTTGTTCCCGGAATCCGCGATTTGGTCCACGGTAACGAGGATCAAAAAATTATATCGTACTACGAAAAAATAGAGAAAGGGAAAATCGCCATTCAGGCACTCAGCAACTATAAAGATGCACTTGAGAGTAAGGATAAAGCGGCAGCTGAAAGCAACTTAAAAACCTTTAAAGAAAATTACGCTTATTTTGGCTACGGTTATTACGACGATCCCCATGATTTAATCCCCAATGTTCCATTGACTTTCTATTCTTTCCATATCATGGTAGGATTGGGCACGCATTTCATGATTTTGTTCGTGGTGCTATTGGTCTTGCTCTATCGCAGGAAAATTGAAAAAGTACGCTGGGTACTCTATGTAACGCTATGGACAATTCCATTGGCCTATGTAGCTTCCCAAGCCGGATGGATTGTTGCCGAATTAGGTCGACAGCCATGGGTAGTTCAGGATTTGATGCCCACACTGAGTGCTGTATCTAATATCGATAAAGGATCGGTGATGATCACGTTTTGGATCTTTGCAGCCACTTTCACTATCCTGCTCATTGCTGAAATAAAAATTATGGTTTCACAGATTGTTTCACAATCTAAAAATGAAGGAGGACACTAGTCATGTTTGAAAGTTTTTCATATATCGTATTACAACAATACTGGTGGGCCATTGTATCATTGCTGGGCGCCTTACTGGTCTTCATGTTTTTTGTTCAAGGAGGTCAAACCATGATCAATTGTCTGGGTAAAACTGACAATGAACGCAAAATGTTGGTCAATTCGCTCGGCCGGAAATGGGACCTGACCTTTACCACCTTGGTTACCTTTGGTGGTGCAGCTTTCGCTTCTTTCCCTTTATTTTATTCTACCAGCTTTGGAGGAGCTTATTGGGTTTGGATGCTGATTCTATTCGCCTTTATCATTCAGGCCGTTTCGTATGAATACCGCACCAAAAAAGATAATTTCCTGGGAGCAAAAACCTACGAAACCTTCCTATTCCTTAATGGATTTCTGGGAACCATCTTAATTGGAACTGCAGTTGCCACATTTTTCACTGGTTCCGACTTTATCGTTACCAACATGAACCATAGCATATGGCAAAGTCCTTTCCGTGGTTTGGAATTGGCCTTTAATTTTGTTCGTTACGAAACCTTTATCAATCTTTCGTTGGGATTGGCTGTATTTTTCCTGGCCCGCATTCTTGGCATTTTGTATTTCTTCAACAATATTGAAGATGAAACCATTATTTCGCGTGCCCGCAAAAAATTACTTCCAAATGCCATTCCTTTTCTGGTATTTTTCTTGTTCTTCCTCATCAACATTCTACTGATGGATGGATTTGGTTACGACCCTATCACCAAAGAAGTGAGCATGATTCCCAACAAGTATTTCCTCAATTTAATTGAAATGCCCATCAATACTGTGATTTTACTGATTGGTGTGGTGGCTGTACTTTTGGGAATTTATCGCGCCGGATTCCATTTTAAAGAATGTGGTAAAAAGGGCATATGGATTTCGGGCGTTGGCACCGTGTTAACCGTCTTTGCTTTATTTATTTTGGTTGGGTTCAACAATACTTGCTTCTACCCATCCACCAGCGATTTACAAAGTTCACTCACCATCCAAAATGCGTCTTCGAGCGAATACACTTTGGTGGCCATGAGCTACGTTTCATTGCTGGTTCCCTTTGTACTGGCATATATTTGGTACGCATGGAAATCGCTCAACAAAAAACCTATCACTGCCAAAGAAATGGAAGATGATACCCATGCTTATTAATTATTAATCCAAAAAAATCGAAATATTATGTATATAAAAGAAATATTGTGGTTGGTTAGTTGGCCTGTTTTCATCTGGGTCAGTTACAAAATCATCAGGTTTGCTTTAAAAAAACTTGATAAACCCGAGGCGCTCTCTTAAATTTGATTGGAGCACATCCTTGAACTCCACAACAATATTTTGGTAATCAAAAGATTGTTGTGGAGTTTTTTTTTTAATTTTGAGCAAACATATCACCACAAAACAAATGAATTCAACACTCAAGCTATTTTTCTCTCTGATTATTTTTTCCACCATGGTATTCGTGGGTACAACACAAGGTCAAACCTCCAATCCCAGAAATGGCAAAAACTACCTCATGGCCGACAAGGAACATGCTTAGCCATTGATTTGCAATATTATAATTCATCAGTGGGAACACAAGTGAACAAACTTACAGGCCTAGGGATTGTAGGGGCTGGATGGGTCTGATTTTTTAAATCGAGTTAATAAATATTCCATCAAAATCGCCATTTTTCCCAACAATGCTTTCTGTAGACCTTGGTCAATCATAACAATTCCTTAACCCTATCTTCAAGCACAGCTCATCTGCAAACCTGACTTTAGCCGACTTAGAATATAGCTCAGGAATATGGAATCACTCTTTTATCACGACCGAACTTTCTCGAACCTGCTTCAATCAGATATCACCAGCTTTACCGAAGAACAAAAAGCACGGTTTCCGGAAAACGAAACCTTGCGCATGGATTTGCATTGCCATGACCACAACAGCGATGTTCCTGATGAAATCCTTGGTCGTATATTAAACGTCCCCGAAACATGGACTCCAACCAAAACAGTGATCGAAACACTAAAACGAAATGGCTGCAATGCATTCACAATTACCAACCACAACAATGCCCGATCATGCTATGAGTGGCAATCCAAAGGGTTTGACATTCTTACCGGAGCAGAATTTAGCTGTACGGTTCCTGATTTTCAGGTAGGAATTCATGTGTTGGCTTATGGATTTACACCCCATCAGGAAGCAAAACTCAACAAGTTGAGAAAAAATGTTTACGCCTTTCAGGAATATGCCATTGCCAATGCCATCCCCACTGTTTGGGCACACCCACTCTATCACTACAGTCCAAAAAGCATTCCGGGTATGGCCTTTTTTAACAAGATGTCATTGGTCTTCGAACGCTTTGAGGTGATCAATGGCCAACGCGACACCTGGCAAAATCTATTGGTCAAAACCTGGATAGAAAATCTGACTCCTGAGCAATTGGATAGCCACGCTCAAATTGCAGGCATTAACCCTTATAACTATTGCAACGACCCATATTCCAAGCACATGACAGGTGGCTCCGACAGCCACATGGGAATTTTCACAGGGCAGTCGGGAACCCTTTTACATGTACCTGATTTGGAAAAACGCGTCAAATCGACCTCCATGAGTGCTCTAGCCCTTGAAGCCATTAAAGAAGGTAGAACTGCTCCTTATGGATCGCACAACAACAACGAAAAACTCAACATCGCTTTTCTGGATTACGTGTGTCAGATTGCTATAAATTACAAGGATCCAGGGCTATTGAGGTTACTTCTTCACAAGGGAAACACACAAGACAAAGTGCTTTCATTGCTCATATCCAACGCTTTCGCAGAATTAAAACGTCACAAAACTACCATGAGTTTTGTGGAAATCTTTCATCAAGCCTTTACAGGAAATACGCCAAACAAGATGAAGCGGATACTGGTTTCAAAAGCATACAAACCTGTTTTTGATGAAGCTATTCACATTGCAAAAGCCAAAAACGAACGTCCAGACACAGCCGATGATACTTTTTCTAAAAGCATTCAAACCATCTCTGATGAATTGAACAAGTTGTTATGGAAACGAACCTCCAAGAAATTTGAAAAACACAAATTCGACAACGAGGTGGTGCAATTATCGTTCAATCAAATTCTTGAAAAATTTGAACTTCCTCTCCATTTCAGCTCCTATCTCGAACCAGCTTCCCGAAATGATAAAAAAGGAAAAAAGTCATCCAATAAAACCAACCTCCTAAAACTCATGGACGGTCTGTCGTTCCCTTTTTTAGCCTCTTCGTTGCTACTCGCCGCCAATTTTACCAGTTTAAAAGTGCTGTACAATGCACGTCCTATGCTGGATGAGTTTGCCGATGAACTAGAAAAATACAAACACCCCAAACGCATGCTTTGGCTTACTGATACTTTTGAGGATAAAAACGGGGTCTCGATGGTTTTGCAAAGTATGTTATCCCATATTCAACAAAACGACCTCCCCATCGACTTGCTTGTCTGCAGCGAGAGCCTGCCAAGTCAGCCCAACCTGTTTGTATTGAAACCTCAGACATCCTTTATGCTCCCCTTTTATACCCAACAACCCATAAGGATTCCTAGCATCGACAAGATTAACAAGATTTTCCAACTGGGTGAATACGATAGGGTGATTTCGTCAACGGAGCTACCCATGGGGGCAGTTGCACTCTTTTTAAAACATGCCTATACTGTACCGACCTATTTTTACATGCACACCGATTGGATGACCTATGGTAGAAAAGCACTCAAACTCGATCAACTTAGCCTCAGCAGGTTAAAAAGAATCCTACGGAGCTATTACCAACTTTTTGATGGCGTATTTGTCCTCAACAAAGACCATCGCAAATGGCTCACCGGCGATCAAATGAATATTGCTCCCGACAAAGTTCACCTCACCGCACATTGGGTAGATAATGCCTTTTCAAATGCCACCACAAACAACAAACCAATCAACCAATCGAAAACCAAAGGGCCTACCATAATCTACGCTGGTCGATTAAGCAAGGAAAAAGGTGTACTTGAATTACCTGAGATTGTGGCAAAAATCAAAAAGACGCATCCTGACTTGCATTTTCTTGTGGCGGGAACTGGCCCCGAAGAACAACCGCTTAAAAAACTCATGCCGGATGCTGAATTTTTAGGCTGGGTGGATAAAAATGAACTCCCGGCTGTATATTCTGCTTGTGATTTACTGTTTTTGCCCAGCAAATTTGACACATTCAGTTGTGTGGTACTCGAAGCCATGAGCTGCGGACTCCCGGTAATCGCCTACAAGTTAAAAGGCCCCAAAGACATTATCCGTGACGGAAAAAATGGCTATTTGGCAAAAACACAATCGGACTTTTCCATTCAAGCCATACACTATTTGGGCAATCCAAAATTACATTTACCCATGCGCAGGGCCGCTATTAAAAGAGCCCGTGAATACAACGCCAAGGATATCATGACACAATTATTAATCGACACTGGATTATCCCCAATATAAAGCAAGTCAATGGAGCGCACTACAATGGGGAAATGGTGGAAACATGGAGTAATCTACCAAATTTATACCCGAAGCTACCACGATAGCAATGGAGATGGAATTGGCGACCTGCCAGGCATTATCCAGAAACTTGACTACCTCAAACAACTAGGCATTTCGGCTATTTGGCTTACGCCGATTTTTGAAACTCCCAACTATGATTTTGGCTATGATGTCCGCGATTATAAAGAAATTGATCCCTCTCTGGGACAAATGGAGGACTTCATGCTGTTACTGAATGAAGCCCATAAAAGACATATTCGGATTATTCTCGACATGGTACTGAATCATACCTCACACTTGCATTCGTGGTTTTTAGAATCAAGATCATCACATGACAATCCCAAACGCGATTGGTTTATTTGGCACGATAAAATAAAAAGTGGTCCTCCAAACAACTGGAAAAATGCCTTTGGGGGAAGCGCCTGGGAGTGGGATCAAAAAACAGAACAATACTATCTTCACTCATTTTTAAAAGAACAACCCGATCTCAACTGGCGCAACAAAGATTTGCGAAATGCTTTTTTCGAGATCATCAGGTTTTGGCTTAAACTGGGTGTTGATGGATTCCGATTGGATGTGATCAATATGATCATCAAGGACAAAAAATTCAGGGATAACCCATGGAAATTCCGTTTCCCATTTTTTCAGGAACCCAAGTTCACCTCCAACCAAAATAAGTCGCTAAAAATTGTAAAAAAACTACGAACGGTTGTCAACGAATTTAACGACAAACTTTTAGTGGGGGAAATTTATACCCTCCCTCCCGGAAACGCACAAATGGCAGCCAGTTATTTACGAAACGGTACGGATGGACTTCATATGGCTTTCGATTTCTCGATGTTGTTCTCTAAATGGAATGCACGCAGCTATTACCTGAGCATTAAAAAATGGCTCAAACTAATTCCCGAAAACGGGTGGCCATGTCATGTTTTGTCTAACCACGACCTGCATCGGAGTTTTAACAGAATGGGGCTTTTTGCGGAATCAGAAAAAAAAGCCAAAGTGTCAGCAATGTTGATGCTCACCCTTCGGGGAACACCGTTCATCTATTATGGAGAAGAAATTGGGATGGAAAATACGCCTGTTCCCCGAAAAAAAATCAGTGACCCTTTGGGTAAAAAATACTGGCCACTTTATTCAGGACGCGATCAGGCCCGCAGACCCATGTTGTGGGATAAAACTGTAAACGCGGGTTTTACCACTGGTGAGCCATGGCTACCCATCAACAAAAACTACACTGAAAAATGTGTCGAATTTCAAGCAACTGACGAAAACTCCATTTATAGACTCTACCAGAAATTGATTCAATTAAGATCAGAAAAACCATCCTTGCACCAAGGTAATATTGCGTTTATTGAGAAAGGGTCGAAAGGAATTCTAGCTTACTACCGCACTTATGAAGATCAGAAAATGATGGTGGCGCTCAATTTCAGCTCTCGAAAAAAAACAATGATGCTTCCGAAAAATACCCGATGGAAAATCAAACTCAACACCTACATCAGTTACCAAGAGGTGGCGCTAACACAGCAAATTGATCTTCTACCCTACGAAGGGGTGGTTTTAGAATTGATATGATCCGTGTTATTTAACAAAATCAAACACGCGAACATATTATTCATCAGCCAGACAAATGCTTGTTAATTGATAACATATTCCCGTGAAGGGGGATTAATTTTGAAAGCTTCTCCAGTAACAGTTAAATTGAGGTAAAGTTTCCTTGAGAAATCCCTTTCAATCACCCTATATCCTTCCGATTTCAGTTCATTATTAAGAAACAATTGGTAGTATATGGCATGATCGTCGGTCACCTTTACTGATAAGTTAATTTTAACCTCTTTGGTCATCAGAAGAACCATTGGGGAATTACCCGCCAGGTCGAAAAAGGCATTGGAATAGCAATAGAATAAATTGCAATCACCTGCATCACAGAAATTCCAAGCCAATGAAAAGTTTCCCTTTTCTGACACAACTTCCGCATCTAACTCCAAAGAGAATTCATTTATATCTTGGTCTGGTTTTAATGCATAGGTGGTATTTACACCATTACGAGTCAATTGAAAATCACTTATGGTAAAATGATGTTGGGTGAACGCCATCAATACGCAAAAGAAAAAGACAAACGACAAAACTATTTTTTTCATGGTGAACCTATTGATTAAGCATTAAAAATGTCCAAAAAAAGGAATGTTTACTTCCGTCGGTAAAATTAACAAATTATCTAAAAAATATAAGAGCCAATCATGTATCAAAACGCCAAACTATCTAACTCCATAACAATCAATTACATTAAACTTAGAGACTTGATAAATTTTCCCGAAGGGAAAGAATCTGGGTAGAAAAGGATATTTTCGTATGATTGTATCGTCAGCCTGAGGCTGAAGAAATAACGAAATAATTATTTTTCTACCCATATTTGGCTACTAACGGAGCCCTAAAACAAAATCTTAGACAGATTCTCAAATCATTAATATATGAAGGCTACTATTCCACTGCAATTTTCGTTGTAAAGACCTGCTTTTTATTGGAAATCCGCAAAAGGTAAATCCCTTTTGCAAGTGATGAAACATCCAAATCAATTTGATCGTCAAAACCTACACTCATGTACTTATGGCCTTGCATATTCATCAATTCCAATTGATAATATCCGCCATGTTTGCTCTCTACCTTGAGTATTTCAGAAGCAGGATTGGGATAAATCCTAAAGTTAGAACCCATCAAAGATTCACCCTCAATTCCAAGACTGGAACATAAGTGCACCTCATCGAACTTGATTTGTAATGAATCGATGGGCTCAATTCCTGCACCTGAAGAAGTACGTACCGATAGTAAAAACGAGGGCTCGCCAAACAGATCGGTGGGTTGTGCCACCTTAACAAATGAAAACAAGGAAGAAGTGCCATTGGCCGTACACCGAGTATCAGCCCCCACCATTTTTGCCCCTTGCAAAGCAGCCATTAGCTTACAGGCCAAATCTCCTTCTGCATGATTAAACCTGAATTCCATCGAATCCAATACCACCTGACCAAGCAAGATATTCCCTTGGATGGAATAATTGGGCCCCGTAATGTGATTTTTATAATCGTCGGTGGAAGCACCTGTATGAGCTGCTGATTGAGGTGATCCGTTCACAAAAGCCACAATGCCGTATTGCCTGATCTGTGGTTGATTTTGAACATCATGTTCGACCAGCCATTGAATAATCTCACTAGGAGTATCGCCTAAATTCATTCGGTTTCGGGCATTGGCCTGATTGGTTGCATTGTAATAGGCTTGTGTGTTAATAGCTCCAACTCCGGGGAAAAGTTCACCCAAAAAATCATCATCATATCCGGGGAAATTACTCATATCCACACATGATGCTCCTGCACTACCTACTTCTCCGGTAATGGAATCCACAGCGACAATGGAAAAGGTATCCTGAGATTTGGCTTGTATAGCCAGAAGTAGAGCGAGTATTACGATTGTTATCCATCCTAAATTCATCGTTGTTTCCTTTTTAGTAAAAAAATTGGTCTTTTTCGACATCAAATATAATCATTCGATGATAACAGGATAAAAAGATTGATCAACCCCATTTTGATCCGAAATTTTCAATATGTATTTTTTTTGAAGATTATCGCAATAGCAATTACAAAAACCCAGAGAAGATGAATTTACACAAAAACGATTAACTTAAAAAGTTCACATTCATTTTGTCCTTATCTTTAAAGCCTATTTTAATAGCCATAAAATGATTAAAAAAGTACTTATAGCTGTGGCCATTGTAATGGCATATCAGCTTACATTTTCCTGTCCGACAAGCGATTTGATTAAATCTTCAGGTGACACGAAAGATTATCCGGGAAGTAACACTCTTATTATATTCGACAGCACTCACGTTGAAATGCAGGAAAGTGGACTGAGTTATGTTAGTTCCCACACTTTATACAAGGTACTTACCGCTTCCGGAGCGAAAGATTTAAACATTGTAAAATTTGGGTATGATCCGCTGTCGGCCTATGTGGACATCAAAAAGGTGGTTGTGTATCGGTTATCAGGAGAAATCGAAGAAGTAGACGTCAGTCAGGTTTACGATTACCCTGCTCCTGCCCGAATGATTTATTGGGGGGCACGTGAGAAAATGGTGGAAATTGGCCGACTGGAGCCGGGTGATGCTGTAGAGGTTTTTCTTTTTAAAAAGGGATTTACCTATGCCTTGCTTCAGGATGAGGATGATCAATATATTCCTCCCATGAGAGGTCATTTTTATGATATAGTCCCCTTTTGGAGTAGCGACCCATTACTTTTAAAATACTACAGCCTAAGTGTCCCCAACGATAAATTTGTTCAATACCGCTTCTACAATGGCGAATCCGAAACATCGGCCTTACCTGATGGCGACAGAATGGTTTATTCCTTTACAAAGAAGGACATTCTTCCGTTAAAATATGAGCCGGGAATGGTCGATTACTCGGATGTGGCCCCCAAATTACTTATTTCAACCAGTCCGGATTGGTTCGCCAAATCGCTTTGGTTTTATCAGGTAAATGAGGATTACGGAAGTTTTAAATCAACTCCGGACATCGATAAAAAAGTGAATGAAATTCTTGTTGGCGCCACCAATGAACTTGACTCAATAAGCCTGCTCACCCATTGGGTTGCTGATGAAATGCGCTATTCGGGCATTTCCATGGGCAAGGGAGAAGGTTTTACATTGCACTGTGGAGAGATGAATTTTACCGACAGATGTGGCGTGTGTAAGGACAAGGCCGGCATGCTCATCACCATGCTGCGGGCTGCAGGATTCGAATCGTATCCTGCCATGACCATGGCAGGTTCGCGCATTGACAATGTACCTGCTGATCAGTTTAACCACAGCGTAACCGTTGTCAAACTGCACAATGGCGAATACAAAATTCTTGATCCCACCTGGGTGCCTTTTGTTCGTGAACTTTGGTCGAGTGCCGAACAACAGCAAAATTACCTGATGGGTGTCCCCGAAGGTGCTGATTTGATGGAAACACCCCTATCGCCGCCTGAAAACCATTTCTTTAAAATAACAGGCACCTCAGAAATCATGAAAGATGGCACCCTGAACGGAGAATTCCTCCTGACGGCTGAAGGACAATCGGATGCCGCTATCAGAAGAATGTTTACCGGAAATTATTTGAGCGAATGGAAAACTTCCGTTGAAAAAGAATTGCTCAGGGTAGCTCCACAAGCAAAAATGATTGAAGTTGATTTTGGCGAACCCTATGCATATCAGAAGGATTTCATTCATATTAAAGTAAAGTACTCAATTCCGGATTACGCCATTGTTACTGAGAACGAAATCATTTTTACGCCTTTTGTTGCTGCCAATTTGTTTAAAAGGGGAATGTCGCATTTATATACCAACACTCACCTCGAAGAAAGAGAATATGGTTTTAGAGATCGCTGTTCGCGATGGGTTGAATTGAGCGAAACAGTTACGCTACCTGCCAATGGAAAATTGATCCCGGTCGATTTCGATAAAGCCACAGGCAACGAAATCGCTTCTTTTGAAGGAAGCATGGATCTAAAAGGAAACCAATTTTCCTTTTCAGAAAAAGTAGTACTAACTAAGCGTGTTTATGAAGCAGCCGATTGGGACGCATACAAAAACGTTGTTGGTTCTCAACAAAAATTTGCTGAAACACCCATAATTATTGACCTTAAAAACTAATTCCAATACCTAAAAAAAAACGCACACAATGAAGAATTTAATCGGAATTATATTTTGCATATTAATCATAAACAGCGCCTTTACTCAAAACAACAACGATGCTGAGTTTTTAAAAATGACAAAAACATTTACCCTGAATAATGATGGAAGCATGGACTACACTTGCTCCAAACAGTTAAAACTAAACACCTATGTGGCTTTTAACAGGTTTTACGGTGAAACATTTATTGTTTACAATACTGATTATCAATCTTTAAAAATAAATTCAGCTTATACCATCATGGCAAATGGTAAAAAAATCGAAACACCGGCCAATGCGTTCAATGAGGTATTGCCGGCATTTTCGAAAAACGCTCCTGCCTACAACAATATCCGTGAAATGGTGGTTACCCATACCGGTTTAGAAAGGGGCGCGATCATTTATCTGGATTATACCCTTCATACCCAAAAAGGATTTTATAACGAACTTATGTTGAATGAGGTACTGAGCGAATCAAGTCCGGTAGACGAGCTTACGATACAAGTCGTGCTGCCCGAATCTCAAAATGCCCACTTTCAATTGCTTAATATTGAGGGTGAACCCAAGGTAGTTTCAACAATGAAAAACAAAACCTACACCTGGATTTTCCAATCGATACCGGCCAATTCAAAGGAATACTATCAGGTTCACAATCAATTGTACAAACCTCGCTTGGTATTCAGTACCGCTAAAAATCTTCATATTGCTTTAAGCAGATTTGCCAATCAAAAAGCGTTTGATTTCAGCACCAATGAAGGCATGAATGACGCCGTCAGTAAAATCACGAACGATGAAATAGATCCACTAAAAGTGGCTTTAACTCTTCAAAAACTTGTATGTAACGACATCAGCAATACACCTGTCCCACTGGAGTTCACTGGATTTAAATGCCGTACTCCCATAGCAACATGGAACAGCAATCAGGGCACACCATTGGAAAAAGCACTTTTACTAACGAGTCTGCTAAAAAAAGCGGCCATTAAAGCTGAAGTGATTGCGGTAATCCCAGACATGCTTTTCAATAAAGAATCATCCAACCTATTGAATATAAGTGAATTTTTAGTAAGGTTAAATTTGGAAAATTATGGCGATATATTTCTTTCCCCAACCCATTTGAGCGATCAAAACCTGAAATTTCAACTTAATGATGTAAAGGCCATTCTATTGGATCCAAATGCAGAAAGCTTGAAAATATTCAATACAGGTTCATCGAAAAATAGCATCCTTGCATCAGGTCAGTTTGAAATCACAGATGATCAACTGTTATCAGGCAAAATTTCATTGGAACTAAATGGAATTTTGAATCCTTACTTTAAACTTTTCAACGACAGTTCCTATGCCAAGTCGCTGATTTCAAATGTGGACACAAAAAGCATTCAATCTGTCAACTTGGTGAAGTTAATCGAAGAAGCCAGTAAAAGTAAAATCGAGTTTTCATCACAAAACAATCTTCAAAACATCAGCAATTACTTCACCTGGGAACTGCCATATGCCAAAGACGGAGTTGAAAATTGGCACATAAATTTATTAACCACCCAAAGAAATTCAGCGCTAGAATTACCTGAAAATATTGTGGAAAAATATGACTTCACCATAGTCATTCCTGAACATTTAAGATTGGTTTCGAAGTTGGTCGATTTGGATATAAAAAATACGGCAGGTCAACTGGTTTATAAATTGGGTAAAAAGGGCAATAAAATCATACTAATCAAGACAATTGAGTTGTACGATAAAATCATCACTCCTGAAAAATACAGCGATTTTAAAACCATCATGGATATTTGGAACAATCCAAATTACCAGAATTTGATTTTTGTTAGCAAGTGATAGTGAATTTGTGTAAAATCGGGTCATTTAAAAACTATAACCCAGTCCCACATAAATTCCCTGAAAATATCCCAAGCCTGTCCTGAACACAAAATGCCCCCCGGGCTTTTGATTTCGGTATCCAACTGACATGCTTGGCATAACAACACCATCAAAGTCATCGCCGAATAGAAAATTTATTCCTGCAGCGGCATCTAAATGATGCTTACCGGTGGCGTGGGTTATCATTCCCCCTTCAGTCATGAAAAACTTACCTTTTGAGCCCCAAACATTCAATGTGCCAACTCCCGCCCTGGCAAAATAAGCCAGGTTATTGCGCCCTATTATCCGTTCATAAAATCCACTTGCCGAAGCCACAACCAGCAAAAATCCTCCTGAGATTTGCACAGAATTGCGGTTAAGATAAGTGGCCTGATTACTTTTGGATACCTCTTGAGAGAAACCTGAAACAAAGCACATCATGAAAATGGCTAGGCAAGTCATTATAAAAATTCTTATCATCATTTGATTGTTAAGATTCGTTTACAATCAAACCATAAATGGAAATGAAGGTATTCTAGCCTGGTGAATAAGTGGCGCAATGTAA
>JBFHGX010000081.1:0-17853 GCA_041582875.1 Bacteroidales bacterium
GCAAAAATTAGACGAAAAGACCATCCGAGAAAGCGAAGAGAAGTTTCGGATGATATTCGATGAATCGCCCATTGGTATTGAGCTATACAATGCTGATGGATATCAAATAAATGCCAATCAAGCTTCGCTGAATATGTTTGGAATTCCTGATATCAAGGAAATTTTTGACTTCAACCTTTTTGACGGGACAAGTCTTGATGCCGATCTTAAAGAAAAACTATGCAATGGAATTGCTGTTAATTATCAATCGGCATTTGACTTTAGCGAGGTTCGGGAATTAAAACAATACGCTACCCATCGGCAGGGAATAGCCCATTTTGAGTACCACATTAAACCGCTGTTTAATGAAGAAAACCAGGCCATTACAGGTTATCTTAGTCATATTACAGAAATTACGAAACGTGTTGAAGCAGAAAAAGAAATCTCACTTTTAGCGCACTCACTTGAGAGTGTTAATGAATGTGTAAGCATTACTGATTTAAACAACTCACTATTGTATGTAAACAAGGCTTTTTTGAAAACTTATGGCTATGAAAAAGAAGAGCTAATTGGAAAAAATATTGGCATGGTTGGTTCAATCAATAACTCGCCTAGCTATTTAAATGAAATACTCACCGCAACAATTAAACGGGGTTGGTTGGGTGAGCTAGTGAATAAAACCAAGAACGGAAAAGAATTTCCTATCTTACTTTCCACAACTCACATCAAAGATAACCAAGGCCAAACCATTGGTCTTATTGGGGTTGCTAAAGATATCACACAACGAAAGAAACATGAACAGGAGCTTGTGGAAGCCAAAAAGAAAGCTGAAGAAAGTGAACTTCGCTTTAAGGCTTTACATGATGCCTCGTTTGGCGGTATTACTATTCATGATAAGGGACTCATTCTTGATTGTAATCAAGGTCTTACAGAAATAACAGGCTACTCGATGGACGAATTAATTGGAATGGACGGACTGCTGCTCATTTCGGAAAAAACCCGCGATTTAGTCATGAAAAACATTCTTGACGAATACGAGAAACCCTATGAAGCCATTGGATTAAGAAAAGATGGATCAGAGTATGATTTGCGCCTTGAAGCACGGATGATTCCCTATCGAAGTAAACAAGTTAGGGCAGTGGAATTTCGCGATATTACCCGTCAGAAACAAAACGAATTCCGAATTAAAGAAAATGAAGAAAACCTGAAGTTTCTATTCGACAACATGATACAGGGCGTGGCTTACTTAAATTCAGATAGTGAAATTATCTATGCCAACTATGCTGCTGAAAAAATTCTGGGACTTTCCTTTGAACAAATGAATGGATTATCTTCCGTGGATCCATTATGGCACGCCATTCACGAAGATGGATCAGATTTTCCTGGCGACAAACATCCATCCATAAGGGCATTAAAAACGGGCAAACCCATATACGACGTTAAAATGGGGGTTTTTAACCCTCAATTAAATGAGTATAACTGGATCAATATAAACGCTTTCCCTCGCTTCCGAAACAATGAAACCAGCCCATATCAAGTGGTAACTACTTTCCAGGATATTACAGACGTATTAAATGCCACACAGGAGTTAATTCGAGCCAAGGACAAAGCGGAAGAAAGTGATAGGTTAAAATCAGCATTTTTAGCTAATATGAGTCATGAAATCAGAACTCCAATGAACGGAATCCTTGGTTTTACCAGCCTTTTAAAAGAACCCAAGCTAAAAGGTGAAGATCAGCAAAAGTACATTGACATCATCGAAAAGAGCGGTACCCGAATGCTCAATATCATTAACGATATCATCAGTATTTCAAAAGTTGAAGCCGGTCAAATGGAGGTTTTTAACATTGACACCAATATAAACGACCAAATTGACTATTTGTATACTTTTTTTAAACCGGAGGCAGAGGGGAAATCTCTGAATCTGGTCTACAACTGCGGACTTGAACACCATGATTCTGTAATATTTACTGATAAAGAAAAAATCATTGCTATTTTAACGAACCTCATTAAAAATGCGATTAAATTTACAGAACAGGGATCGATAGAATTTGGTTATGTAAAAAAAGGGGAGTTTTTAGAATTCTATGTGAAAGATACTGGAACAGGTATCCATGAAAATAAAATCGATGTCATTTTCGATCGTTTTATCCAAGGAAGTGAATCGCTATCGCGCAACTACGAAGGTGCAGGATTAGGTCTGGCTATTTGCAAAGCCTACGTAAAAATATTGGGTGGGGATATTTGGGTAGAAAGCGAGCAAAATTCTGCCTCAGCAGGATCCTCTTTTTATTTTACAATTCCGTATCAGCCCCTATCTATCCAAACTGAAGAAACTCCTTCAAACGATTTTGAAATCCAACAAAATACTGTTGTAAAAAAGCTGAAAATTCTTCTGGCCGAAGACGATGAATCTTCGCAAATCTATACCTCTGAAATTTTAAAAAACATTACCAAAGAACTAATCATTGCTAGCAATGGTAGTGAAGCAATCCTGCTCAGTCGCGACCATCCTGATATTGATTTAATATTAATGGACATTAAAATGCCCATTTTGGATGGCTATCAGGCCACAGGTGAAATCAGATTGGAAAATCCTCAGGTTGTTATCATCGCACAAACTGCCTATGCGCTTACAGGTGACCGAGAAAAAGCGTTAAATGCCGGCTGTAACGATTATATCACTAAACCGGTTAATGCCAACAAATTGTTTAATTTACTAAAAAAATATTTTTAGCCTTGTTACAGATCCAAAAAAATAGGTGTCAAGATGCCCTATATTTGTCAGAATAAACATTTAACAGGATAATCCGGCTATGCATTTCTTAAAATGTAGCCATTGTGGGAAATTTACCGAGGTAAAATCTGAATACGTAACTCTCTGCCAGCATTGCGAAAAAAAACTCGATAATCATTTCAGGCAATGGTCTGAGCGAAATCCGAATAAATCTTTTATTGAATTTAAAGATCTTGTTTGTGTAACAGACAACGAAGTAGAAAACATCCCCAAAGTTAAAAGTCCAAAATCCCGCTTGGGGCTTAAATTTTGGATCGGCTTTGTTTTTACGGCCATTGTCTCCACACTAGTAAATCAATATTTCAAGGGAAATTTGGAATGGGCTTTTAGACCATCCTCTTCATCGCAAAACCTACTGGAAGCTACTTGGACCCGACAATCTTACGGATTGAATGCCGTTACATTAGAAATTCCGTTTCAATTGGATTCAATTGCACTACCTTTTACAGAAGATGTTGCCGGGTTAATCGATCACATTACAAGTAATATCAAAGAAACACGTTCAGGCTTAACTGTTATGGTTAATGGCATTAACTATGTGAAAAAAGTTGGTGAAGTCAATTTGTGGGGAGCTGCCCAAGGCTTAGTGGAAGAAATCAGCAACCAACCAGGTGTTTCTGAGTTGAACCATACCGAAGAAGGAACATTTAAAGATGGATTTCCTGGAATTATTCAAAAAGGAACCTATTTCCAAAATAAGACTAAAATGAAATTTGTTAACTTGATATACGGAAAAGATTTGCTCATGTATCAAATAACGCTTGGCTATCGATATCGCGACAAAGCCGCTGAAGAAATTATCCAGCGCATCATGCAGTCCATAGAGATTAAATCTGAGCAATAAGTCGCAAACATAATTTGTTTCAAAATAAAAACCCGCTAATCCAAACTTATTTGAATCAGCGGGTTTATTGTTTCAATTAGTTTTTATAAAACAAGGGATCAGCTCCTATTGTTCCTACCAAATCTTGCAAATATTGACTCGATTCAAGATAACTCAGCTGTTTCTCAGCCTTATCTAATCGATTTCTTATTTCCATCTTATCCAAGAGGCTGGCATTATTTGGATTATCAATAAACTCCACCAGATGCGCAATCTGGCTTCGCTGAAAAAGAATGTCTTTTTGTTGCTTCAAAATAAGACGTTGTTTATAGTATTCACTACCAACGACATGCTCGCGTTCAAAATATTTTCTTAGCGATTTGTCATTGATATCTTTGCCTTCATAATGACCATAAGCCATAATATGCAACAATATTTTTAGTGGAGGAATAGCAGCCTCGATACTTCCATCGGCAAAATAGCTCAACGCCACTTTTTCTTGCGCCTCTACAATGTTGTTGATACCATCTACAAAGTCATCCATACCCTGTAATTCGGGTTTCAACATCCGCTCATTAAAAACGGCTAATGGCTCATCAAACAGTCGGTTCATGCAACGGAAGGCAAACTTTTGGGTAATACGATATCCCAAGCGGCTGGCCAACACTTTCTTTCCCTGATATTCGAAATCTTCAAGTTTTTCAAGGCAATCATCCGCAATCAGCTCTTTCGGATCACGGTCCGACGGGTCAATTCTTGCCCAAATCTCAGGTAATAAAATACTGATATCATGATCAAAGCGATTTTCGGTACCAATATAACCTGCTGCCGATGAAAAGCCTTCATATCCCGTAAGGATAAACGATAGCAGAGCATTATTGAGATCGGTAGTAGCTACCAACATATTGAATGGCCCTTTGGTGAGTGCACCCTCAGAACCTGCTCCGGTAGTCGAAGGCGACTTTCCGGTCAGGCTACAGATGAAATCCATAAATAATTCAGGTAATTCCTGATAATGAACAGGGTTATAAACACTTAACGATCGAATGCCTGCTTGTTTATCGGATGGGTTATTCTTTCGGCCCGGTAAAACCGCATTTACAGGAAAATATACCGGACACTCAGGAGGCATTTGCCTGAAAAGACGAATGCCCACTTCGGCCACATAAGTATCTTCCCGCTCTTGTTTGTAGATATTGCGTTGCAAATACCGTGGGTTTTTGGTGGGCTCACCATCCACAATACGCGGATGCGAAGGAGTTACAAAATAACCATTTCCCTCTTCATCAATTACCTGATGAATGAGATCTTTTACCGGTTGCGTATATTTTTCGAAATGAATGGTATCTTCATGAATCTCAATGGCATCATGTCGGTTCAGAGGTTCGTAGTTTGTTAAAAATGTATGACTTTGAACGATATCCGACTCTGCATCAGCATCATATCCACGGTAAATGGCCTCATCGGGACGCTGAAACAAATGGCTTTCACAATTCTGTACCAATTTAACACTTTTGTTGTGGTATTCCGGATTCAAATGACTTAACTGATCGCTGGGCACAGTGATGGTTGCAGAAATATCATCCTCCATTTGAATTTTATGGGCAGGCAAATAATCAGTACGAAGCTTGTGTAACAGCCAGTCACCTTTCTGACTAAATCCAATGCGGACATAACTGGCAATAACCTTTTCGTTTTTAAACATCAGCGTATTTCCATTTCTGCCATTCAACACCTCTACCGACATCAAATCTTTCCAGTTACCCAAATGTTCATCGCGATACAATCTCTTGATATACAAAACTAAAATGCGAATATGGGCAGGAATGCCCTCTACAAACTGGTTGTATTCGTCGTTGTATAAATCAGAAGGAGTTAGCAGCTTAACCACTGAGCCTAAAGTGCGTTCTGCACTCAATAAAGCCCGTGAAGGCTCGGCGTCAGGTCGTATGTTTTTCCAACGGGTGGAATAATCACGCTGAATAAGTTCATCCGCCATTTTAAAATCTTCTTCAATATCCTTAATATGAACCGTACTATATTGAATAGCGTTTTCCATGGATTTGGATATTTCAGACTTACCACCACCCGAAACAGTACAAGGTTTGTGTAAAAAGATTCCTTCGGCTACCGTATGAACAATGCGCCACAAGGGTTGCTTGGGGTGTTTTAACAAATTAAATTTATGGCCGCTGGGGTGAACATATGTTTTTTGAGGAGAAAGCTTAAGCTGATGCGTTTTCCCTTTACCGTATGTCCATGTTACGCTTGAAGAATTAATATCCAGATCAGCATGTTCAGGAATATAAACTACGTTGGGATATTTTTTATCTACAGCATAGCCTTCAGGAAAAACCTCAACCCGATCGCCAAGCACTTTCAATGCTTTTTTAAAAGTATATTTAGGGTCGAGTTTGGCAGAAAAAACATGACCAAAGACTTTGTCCATCATATTGTTGCGGGCATAGGCGATAGCTCCACCGGAATGCTCCTCTTCAGCATTTCCATAAAGGTTAGCCGAATAGCTGATTTGTGTTTTTATTTCTTTTTTCGAATAACCGTAGTAGTTATCCGCTAAAAGGGTAATGACCACACCCCTTTCGTCGCGACAGGTCAGTTTAAAAGCACTCCCATCGTTATATAGCTCATTGGGATCGGTCCAGCACATTCCATCTTTACGCTGACGTTCTGTTGCATCTTCATAATGAGGTAATCCGACTTCTTTTTTAGTTAAGGTAAGCATTTGAGGTGCCAGAATAATACAACCTGTGTGACCTGTCCAGTGCTCACTATCAAGGGCCGCATTTTTGTCTGCCAAGGTTGGATCGCCCGCATTTCCAAAAATACTTTCCACAAAATCCAGGTTACTCACCAAGCTACCAGGAGCAAAAAAGCGGATTTCCATCGATTTTTCACTGGAAATCCCTTTCACCTCAGGCACCACCACCGGGCGCATAAGCAATGAAACCATCACTTCAGCCTTTTCGGGCTGGTTGGAGGTAAATGGAAGAATTTTCAAATCACTTGAAGGATGCAACGCGGCATGCAAAAGATGCGCAAAAACCATTTTAGGCACCTCTTGCTTATCGGGCGGGACGGGAAGTCCACCACGAACAATGTGAAAAGTACCTTTAGTGGTACGTCGATCATGGATGGGATTATTGAGAACTCCTTGCTTCACGCGAAACGAACTCACCAAATTACTCTTAAAAACATCTCCATCAGGAGGTAAACTTACCTCACGGGCAAGCCCTAAACTATTTAGAATAAAAGTGTTTCCCGGAATTTGTAACGATTTACTAAATTGAATATCACTTAAATAATCATTAATAAAGTTTTGAATGCGGGCATCTGCCGGACACAGATGATCAGACAACAGTCTGGATTTTTCACGAAAGCTATTGATCAGGTCACGGGTCAGATTTTCAAATTTAGCATTGGAATATTTTGTTGTAGCATCATTTTCATCCCTGAAAAGGGGCTGTCCCAAAGCTGCCAATTGCAGATTGGTATATTGGATCATATCACGTCGATCCTTTTTGGAGGGTTTGGTTACCATATTTGACATTGGTTGGATGTTAATAAATTTAAGCAGCAAAATTAGGCATAACCCATCGTTGATCTGCTTAAAAACGGACTCTAGGTTGGATTATGAGCATTTTGAAAATCAAGGGTTAATTGGCATAAATTGACGAATATTAGACAATCGCTTCATATCTGACTTATTTACAGCATACTGCATAACGACATTCAGTTTTAAAGTCAAGATGAGTTTTATGAGGTGAAGATTTAATACGATTGCATTGACATTGGGGGTTAAAAATAAATCTTCCAAATGATGGAAGACCAAGTTACTCTTTCTTAAAATCAACCGGTTCAATGTTGATTCCATTTGGTTTAAACCTAACGCGGATCACAAAAGGAAGACTCCGGACTTGATGGCTCAATCTGAATAAGATTACTTAAACCATTAGACCTTGAAGCCTTCTGGGTGAAACAAAATAATTTCAAATGGCAATGCATCAATTTATTGAATGAAAATAAACAGAGTATTGACTTGATTATCAATACAATACGTATAAACAATGTCAAATTATGATTTTTGTAGAAAATCACATATCAATTCGTCGTCAATAATTGATGTTCAATAAAATTTAGAAAATTTGTTGTAGGTGTTACTACCCTAAATAACAAGTTTATTCGATAAGACCACGTCCGATTTTCTTGATCTTGCCCTCTTCCTTAAATTCACGTATCAGACGGTCAAGAACTCCATTAACAAAGGTTTTGCTGTTCTTGGTACTGAAGTACTTCGCCAACTCAATGTATTCATTTAAGGTAACTTTCACAGGAACAGTATCCATTTCCTTTAATTCCACCATGGCCATTTTCAGTAAAATGAGATCCATCAAAGGAACACGGTCATATTCCCAATTATTGGTTTTCAATTTCAGGATTTCGGTGGCCTCAGCGTCACGGGTAATCACGTAGCGGTATAATTTTTTCAAAAACTGAATATCTTCTTCACGAGCCCCATTTTCAGTTTTATAAATATCCGGCAGTGGTGTGGTATTGTCGAATTTATGTGAAAAAGTATCAATAAACTTAATTAACAATATGATTACCAAATCGTAACCATCTGTAAAGTGAACACTTCTTTCCTCATAAAAGGATTTTAAAAGATCGAAGTCACCCATGAGCAAATCAACGACCTTAATTAAAAAGCGTTTATCATCCTCCAGGGTTACATGTTCATTTTGCACATAAATGTGATAAAAATCCTGATCGCGCAAAAGCATGTAAAACTTCCGAACCATTTCTTCCTGTCCACCCCAATTGGCTTTAAAGGCTGTCTCTTTGCGCTGAAAATCAATGTTGGAAGCAAGTGCCGTAAGCAACTTATTGTGAATAAAATTGAGTCTTGGATTCAGGTCTTCATCGGTTGGATAGAACTTTTGTTTGTTCTCCTCCATTCTGACTTCAGCGAACTTACGCACTTCTGTTAGGAAGGAAAGCTGCCAAATGAAGAGTTCATATATTTTGGTTACACTTTGAAGCAATTGTTTTTCACCTGACGGTAAATCCTCTGTACTCCCTGTAAACCATGAATAAAGTGCCTGAAGCGCCTTAATTCGTAAATGTCTGCGATATAACATACGTATTAGATAGATGAACTTTCCTTAGCAGCGGCAAAAGTAAGTTAAATTTACTGTTTTTTAAACGACGAAATCAATTCTATTTCATTAAAAATGCCGTATGGCCTAGCTGCAAATATTGACTAGTCTGGAACAAACGATTGCGGTTACTTCCCCAAATCGCGAAAAGCATAAAATATGATATTCAAATCCTTCCAAACCCGGTAATCACGAGCGTACAGCAGATTTAGATTGGCGATGGTTTCAGGAGTGTGCTTTTTTTGCTTCATGGCGTTGATCGGGTTTAGGACCCCTTTTCTAATTTTAGGTAACTGAAACAATGGCTTTTCCATGGGACAATACCCCACCCAGCTCTTACTACCAAAAAGCACTTTGAAACAGTTGGCAAAAAACCCAGCCGGAGATTTCATTATCCAAACCATGATTGGACTTCCTCCAATAAAAACCAAACTCAATAACAGATCCATCAAGCGCTTGTTGCGGCGATTGGCCACACTATCCACGGCATGAATATCGACAGTATACAAATCACCTTGGGTGTGAATACTGTTGCTTCCAATAATTGATAAACTATCTTCAGGTGCAATTTTATAAGCTATCTGGGCACTTTTCCATTCGGTCATTTTATCGATAATCACCTGATGAGGAATACTTTTAGAGCAAAATACCACTTCACTGATGTGATAAATTCTTATGATATCCACTACCTGAGATATATTTCCAATAAAGGACTTTTCGTGACTGGATTTATCGTTACTTGAAACCCATCCCACAAAGGATGGCCGTATGTATGAAGCATAGAGTAAATCGGATACCCTTTTGGCTTCTTCTTTGTCACCAATAACCAAAAAGCGTTTGGATTCATTATCACCCAAAAGAATCCAGGAAAATCCAAGACCCGCTAAAATTAACCTAATGGCAGGCAAGGCCATGATACCCCACAAGGTTCCCAACAGAATTAATGCCCTCGAAAAACGAAGCCATTCGGGCAGTAAAGCATATAAAACGAGTATAATTACCGTGCCAACCAACATACCTTTAATGGCTTTACTTAACCTCACTGGTCGATCGTAACCTCCTATAAAAAAGACAGATAACAGCCATAGTAATATATAACTCGGGATAACGAAGTAGAGAAAAGTCAATGGATAGGTTCCTCCACTTTCATAAATCATCTCTCGTCCCCAAACTTCTTTAATCAGTACAACACCACCAAATAAGAGAACCGCATCTAATGCAGGTAAAAATACCCGATCCCAAAAACGAGATAGTAAGGATAAAAAGGCCCTGAAATATATGGCCAGACTTATTAATTTAGAATACAACCGGGCATTTTTTTTCGAAAAATGCTTGTTGGCAAATATGATCATGGCCTGATAAAAAACCAACACATAGTTGACACTCCCTTTCTTGGTACTTTCACCTTTGTAATGAATGATGCGCGTTTCAGGAAAATAATAGTTTTTGTAGCCCGCTTTAATCACCCGGTAACTCAAATCAATATCCTCGCCATACATGAAAAAAGTTTCATCCAACAGGCCAATTTCATCCAGAACAGATCGTCGGAGCAGCATAAAAGCTCCGGCAAGGATTTCCACTTCATGGATTTTATCTTTATCTAAATGCCCCAGGTGGTAACGTGCAAAACGCTTGCTATGAGGAAATAAACTACTCAACCCAAAGATTTTGTAAAAAGAAGTTTCCGGCGTTGGCAATCCACGTTTCGACTCTGGAAGAAAATTACCTGCACCATCAACCATTTTCACACCCAAAGCACCCGCATCGGGATGAGCATCCATAAAGTCAATGATTTTGCTAAAGGTATCGTCTTCAACTACCGTGTCCGGGTTGAGTAACAACACATATTCTCCGGTCGAAATGTGAATGCCTTGGTTGTTGGCTTTTGAAAATCCACGGTTGTCTTTGTTGGCAATCAAACTGACTTCAGGAAATTTTTTCTCCACCATTTGATTTGAACCATCGATGCTGTTGTTATCAACTACAATCACCTCTGCTTCAATACCCTGCATGGCTTTACGCACAGAGTGAAGGCATTGTTCCAGAAAATATTCAACATTGTAATTGACAATAATAACAGATAGTTTCATCAACAGATCTAACTAAATTAATCCTAATAAGCGGTTCAAAATGAGAAGTACAAAATTAACAAAGTAACGCATTGCGATTATGTTTATTTTTGCATTTATTAGTTTATGATCAACAAGATTCTCGGAACTGCCGGAACCCGAATGCTCAATGCAGTATTCAACCTAGTGATACTCATAGTTCTCACACGTGAACTGGGTAGCTCAGGTTTTGGTATTATTAGCCTGATTATTTTGGCCATGACCATCCTTCAACTGGTGATCGATCTGGTTGCCGGAAGCGGAATTATCTATTATACTTCAAGGAAACCTTTATTCCAGTTGCTTTTTCCGGCATATTTGTGGATTTTCTTCATCTTGTTTATTTATTATTTGACGGTTGTTTTCGGTTCAGTGGCCTTCCCTAATGTGTTTCATTTGGTTGTTCCTGAAGGATTCGAAATAGACATTGTGTGGCTCACCCTGCTTAATGCTCTGATGCTCACACATTACAACCTATTGATCGGACAAACGAGAATAAAAGTCTATAACACTATTTTTGTTGTTCAGATCAGTGTATTGTTTGTATCCGTACTCGTTCAATATCTGTATCTAGGAGATAAAACTGTTCACGCCTTCGTCAGAGGGATGTATTTATCTTATGGAACGGGAACACTATTAGGTTTGTTGGCCATTTTACCCGAAATGAAAAATCACTCATTTACCGGATGGTTCACAACTACTCAAGCTGTTGTAAAGTATGGATTTATAAGTCAGGTAGCCAACCTTTTGCACATTGGCAACAAGCGATTTTCATTCTGGATATTAAAATACATGTCGGGGTTACCTGCTGTAGGAATTTATGGAGCCGGCGTTCAACTTACCGAAGGTTTGAGATTAATCGGACAAAGTATTTCTTTGGTGCAATTTTCATCGATTGCCAATCAGAGCAGTGATGAATATTCAAGACAACTCACCATAAGGTTGATGAAGCTTTCTTTAATTGTTACGGGAATAGCTATATTGATACTTATGCTGATCCCATCAGAGATATATCTGTTGATTTTCAAAAAAGATTTCTCCGATTTGAAAATACTGATCTTTGCTTTAAGTCCCGGAGTTATGGCCTTGGCCGCCAATACTATTTTTAGTGGATATTTTGCTGGAATTGGAAAACCGAAAATCAGCATGCAAGTCAATGCCATTGGTTTTGTAATGACACTAATCGCAGCATGGATTTTTATTCCCTTATTCAATTACACAGGAGCTGCCATAACGGCCTCACTCAGTTATTCAACAACGGTCTTGGTACAGTATTTCATTTTTAAAAATTATACCAAAACTACTTTTCGCGAATGGATTCCAAACAAATCAGATGTGAAAGCCATTAAATCGATACTAAACTCTGCACTAACCAAGTAATCTAAATGACTTCAAATACCCGTGGAATTTTGCTTGCTGCAGGCTCGTCACTCGCCATCAGTAATGTATACATTTTTAGCAAAGCAGCCCTTAACGAAGTTCACCTGGCTCAGTTTGGCGTATATTGGTTTGGACTTGGAATTTTATGGAATTTGATATATTTCTTTGGGTTTGGCAAACAAAAAAAAGCCAAAACCATGAAGTCCAGAAACTGGTGGAGCCTATTGCTGATTTCAGTCCTTGAAATGTTCAGTACCTTATTCTTTTTTCTGGCCATAAAAACGGTTGAAACTCCTGCTGTGGTTTCCTTTCTGGCCAATATCAATCCGCTTTTTGTGGTCGGATTGGGCATCGTTGTTCTCAAGGAGCGTTTTAATGGCATCGAATTCTCGGGCATGGCCATCACTCTGATTGGCGCTATAATTATTAGTATTACTGGGGTTTCCTTAACACAAAGCCTTTTTATTGACGGAACACAATATGTGGTTATCTCAGGAATCATATACAGCATTGCAACATTGATCGCCAAAAAGCAAATGAAGAATTTGGATGCCTCTTATCTGGCCACCGCAAGACTCATTTTTCTCTTCCTGTTCTCGTTGATAAGTATCTACTACTTTGAATTGCCATTTACCATTGATAAACAGCCTTTTATCAATATCGCATTGGGCTCAGTACTGGGACCATTCCTTGGTGGCATGTTAGGCTATATGGCACTCAAATACATTGAAATGACAAAAGCCACCATGGTACGTAGTGTTAGAAGCTTGTTTGTTTTGGTGGGTGCCTTTTTATACTTTGGAACGCTACCCTCGTATTGGCAAATTGTTGGGGGAATGCTTACGATGAGTGGTGTTGTCCTTATTTCAGTGGGAAAGTTGAAATTAGGTAAAAAAAAAAACAATTAAAATGTTATTGACCTGAGCTTTACTTTTTATTTAGACTAGTTGTATGATTTTTTACAGTTCAAACTTCTAATTTTAAGACTAATTTTGTATGACTAAAAATTATCTACTATGAAACAAAATGTTGGAACTATTGACAAAATTGTGCGTATTCTACTAGCCATTATTATTGGAGCCCTTGGATATTATTATCAAAGCTGGTGGGGCCTGGTGGCTATTGTGCCTCTGCTTACTGCCTTTGCAGGATTCTGTCCTGCATATTTTCCTTTTAATATTAACACGTCAAAAAAAACGAGCTAACACAGCTCAAAACAATAAAAAAGGCAATCGAACGGTTGCCTTTTTTTTAGACTACATAATTCTGTGTCAATTGAGTAAATGTTTTGAATATCAAAACAAAATATGCTATCACAATACCTCCTCAGTTTTTTGGAAACCCCTTTTCAACAAGAATTGTTTAACAACTTCATGATAGAGACTAGCAAACTCCCCGTTTAAGTTTTTACTTTTGCCGCAAATTAGGAGAGATATGTCCGTTGAATACACAGATGACAGCATTCGGTCGTTAGATTGGAAGGAACACATCCGGCTCAGACCGGGAATGTATATTGGAAAATTGGGGGATGGGAGTTCACTTGACGATGGTATCTATGTACTGCTCAAAGAGATCATTGATAACTCTATTGATGAGTTTGTTATGGGCCATGGCCACCAAATTGATGTTACAGTAAGCGATCAGGAAGTCACCGTAAGGGATTTTGGTCGTGGAATGCCTTTGGGAAAGGTAGTTGAATGTGTGAGCAAAATTAATACAGGCGCCAAATACGATTCTAAAGTTTTTAAAAAAGCTGTTGGGCTGAACGGCGTTGGATCAAAAGCAGTTAATGCTCTATCATCCAGATTTGTGGCTCAATCTATCCGTGAAGGAAAAACAAAAATTGTAACCTTCGAACGTGGAGTTATTGTTAAGGACGAACCTTTGCAGGATAGCGAACTTAAACAAGGAACTTTCATTAGCTTCACTCCAGATCAGGAACTATTCGGTAATTTCCATTATATCCTGGAATATATTGAAGAAATGCTTTGGAACAATGTATTTCTTAACAATGGATTGACCATCAATTTTAATGGCAAAAAAATGTTTGCCAAAAATGGGTTAATCGATCTTTTGGAGCACAATATCAACGGAAACGGACCTGTCCTCTACCCTATTGTGCATATCAAAGAAGGTGATTTTGAGTGTGCTTTTTCACACAGTTCACGTTCGTATAGCGAAGAGTATTTTTCGTTTGTCAACGGACAACATACCACCCAGGGAGGAACACATCAAAACGCTTTTCGTGAGGCCATTGTAAAAGTAATTCGCGATTTTTATAAAAAAGATTTCGACACCAGTGATATCCGAACTTCAATTGTGGCTGCCATCAGCATCAAAGTCCAGGAACCTGTTTTTGAGTCACAGACCAAAACAAAACTTGGATCGCAATATCTGGAACCAGATGGGCAAACCATCCGTAACTATATACACGATATTGTAACACGAAATCTGGATAATTACCTGCATATTCACACCGAAACAGCAGAAGCACTCTACCGTAAATTGCTTCAATCGGAGAAGGAACGAAAAGATATGGCCGGTATTAAAAAGTTGGCCAAAGAAAGTGTGAAGAAAGCAAGTTTGCACAATAAAAAACTACGCGATTGTCGCATCCATTTTAATACCAACCACGAAAATCGTTTGGATACCACCTTATTTATTACTGAGGGTGATTCGGCCAGTGGATCCATTACCAAATCACGTGATGTGCAAACTCAGGCAGTTTTCAGCTTAAAAGGCAAGCCATTGAACTGCTTTGGTTTAAGTAAAAAGATTGTGTATCAAAATGAAGAATTTAACCTGTTGCAAGCAGCCTTAAACATCGACGAAAGTATCGAAAACCTAAGGTACAACAATATCGTTATCGCCACAGATGCCGATGTAGATGGAATGCACATCAGACTACTGTTGTTGACTTTTTTTCTGCAATTTTATCCCGATTTAGTCAAAGCCGGACATGTGTATATTTTACAGACCCCTTTGTTTAGGGTCAGGAATAAGCAAAAAACACAATATTGTTACAACGACGAGGAAAGGATACGCGCGATTAGTGAATTAAAACCAAATCCTGAAATAACACGTTTTAAAGGACTTGGAGAAATATCACCCGGAGAGTTTAAACACTTCATTGGTAAGTCTATTCGTTTGGAACCAGTAATTTTACGCCGTGAATCTTCCGTACATGAAACACTTTCATTTTACATGGGAAAAAATACACCTGAACGTCAAAATTTCATCATCGACAATCTGAGAATAGAAAGTGAAACGGAACTAGATCTAGACATAAAAGTCGCCTGATGAACCTCCCAAAACCTGAATTCAACAAAAGCCAGATCAGGCATATTGAACATGTAAAAAACTATGTAGCTAAGGCAGTTCAACAATATCAAATGATAAAAGAGGGCGACAAAGTCTTGGTCGCCCTGTCCGGAGGCAAAGATTCGCTGGTTTTAGTTGATGCCCTTTCAGCTTATCAAAAATACAGCCCCATTCAGTTTCAAATGGAAGCCCTACATGTTAATGTTACGGATGTTCCCTATGCGGTTGACAGAGGTTTTCTGGATGAATTTTGTAATCAGCTGAGCGTTCCAATGCATTATATCGATTTGGAAGCAGGACTCGAGAATAGAGGTAAAAAAGCCCCTTGTTTCGTGTGTTCGTGGCACCGCCGAAAAGCCCTATTTACTTTTGCCAAAAGCAATGGCTTTAATAAACTTGCCTTAGGTCATCATATGGATGATGCAGTCGAAACACTCGTCATTAACATGGCCTATCATGCCAATATTTCATCACTTCCCGGGAAACTGAGTATGTTTAATGGCGCACTTGAACTAATACGTCCCTTGATTTTATTAACAGATTCCGACACGAAAGCATTTGCTAAAATCAAAGTCTATCAACCCCTTAAAAGTAGCTGCCCCCACGAAGACCTAACTCGAAGAACAACTGCCCGCAATTTGATAAAATCCATGCAAGTCCTGCACCCAAAAGCCAAAACCAATTTGTTCAATTCTATGAGCAAAATCGATCATGATTATTTGGCCTGATTAATAGAGGCTGGTTATCTAACATTAGATAAAGATCTATAGCATTTTTCTAATGTGGTAAATTTTTTCCAATAAATGGAATTTTGTTGTCTATATTCGGGAATCCACACCAAAACATTTTCTATTTTCTGTTCATTATCAGTTAATTGATTGTTTCGGTACGATTATAGATATTGATTTGTTACACCTGTAACCTAATTAATATGATCACGAAAATTACCCCCCACGTATGTTTGTCAAATTTCATTGAATATTATTGGATAGAACGGGATGAAGCTAATTCAGTAAAAATCCTACCTGATGGAACCACCAGCATCTTATTTAATCTTGGTGAACCATTAGATATTGCGAACAATGGGTCTACCAACAAAAATATATCATACGACCTCATTATAGGAGCCCACAAAAACCACTACACCATTCATCAAAATGCTGACTCACATATCATAGGCATCAAATTTAAACAGGGAGGAGCATTTCATTTTTTCAACACTCCCATGAAAGAATTTAGTCATCAAATTATTAACCTACATGATGTACTCAATGGTGAATCTGAAAAATTAAGGTACAAACTGTTGGAAGCTAAAAATCAAGAAGATATTCAACGAACTCTTGATCATTACATGATAATAAAAACAGGGTTTACCAATAAATCATCGATGTTAGTAGATTCTGTTATAAATAAAGTGAAAGTTTCAGATTTGCCAAATAAGATAGAAGATCTGAGCAATACGGCTAAAATATCTCATAAACATCTTATTACCCTGTTTAATCAAATTGTAGGCCTTTCTCCAAAATTGGTTCACCGTTTAAATAAATTTACTAAAGTTGTCGATACAATACAGGACAGAAATCAGGTGAATTGGCCACAAATAGCCTATGAATGTCATTATTATGATCAGGCTCATCTGATTAATGATTTTAAGAGTTTTTCAGGCATTTCACCAAAAAAATATTTTGACAATGAAAAAGCTGTGGGCTTAAGGGTGATCATGGCATAGATAGCGAAAATGAAAAAAAGATAACAAAATTTTAACTTAAAACAATGTTAATTATCTACAAACCATATAATTGGTAAATTTTTTCCAATACTTGAGCCACTTAGATGTTAAATTTGCATTAGAAAGTTTAAATAGGTCTTAAAAATAATAAACTATGGGCTTGATTGTTAAGTTAATATGCAGTATATTTGCTCCACATAATTGATTTAAATTACCAATTATTTATACTGCTAATTATTAACAATTTAACCTAAAAAAATGATGAAATTTTACGCTAAAATATGCGCTTTTATCCTTGTCACGACACTAATCTTAAGTGTAGGATTATCTGTTCAAGCTCAAGCGATCCTTTATAATGATCTAAATGAACCAGAAAATGCAGTAAATGATTTTAATGAACGATTAAAAGCTCAACAAAATCCCTTATGGATACAACAAAATAGAATCAAAGAATTAAGAGAAGATATTATCAATCAACTCGATACTGTGATTGTCAATGGAGTTTCTTCGCCTACCCAACGTCAAACACACACTTATTCTGC
>JBFHGX010000082.1:0-17517 GCA_041582875.1 Bacteroidales bacterium
ATAAAAACTTATTCCAGACAGACTTATAATTAAACCATTTGTTTTACTAAAAAGTAAGACGGATGGTTTTTTTTGTGGTTTTTTAGGATGGGTTTCGGTTACTGGCAAGTGGTGGCGGAATATCCTTGGGGATAGTTTTTTAGGAAGTAATTAACCGCTGAGGCGTGAGGGCGCAAGTGCAGATATAAAGTGTGTAGAGGGTATCGATTAACGGAAGGCTTTAAAATGTATGTCACGTTGTTTTTATATGGGAATATTGTTGAATGATATTTTTTAAGTAATTCGCTTTCATATTTGTTTTCATGGTCTTATAATTCCTATTTTTATACAGAATTTCAAATAGGCAACTATTTAGTACCAACAAGCGTCTATGTTACGACTGATGAAAATAACTGAAGAAGAACTGGTAAGGCGTTGCAATCAAAAAGATGCAAGAGCCCAGAAGTTGCTGTACGATACTTATCACAGCCGCTTGTTGGGGATATGCTTGCGTTATGGGAAAAGCAAAGCCGAAGCCGAAGATATACTGCAGATGGGCATGGTCAGGATTTTCAAGTACATGAGTACCTTTTCAGGAAACGGATCTTTTGAAGGATGGATGAAACGCATCATGGTCAATGTGGCCATTGATAATTTCAGGAAAAACACCAAGCACTATTATCACGAAGATATTACCGAGGTTAAGGGGGTTCCTGCACAGGAAGATGATGCCACAGGAAATATTGCTGTAAAGGATATTCTGGCCAGTGTACAACAACTTCCTCCGGGTTATCGCATTGTATTTAACCTGTATGCCATCGAAGGATTTTCGCACAACGAAATTGCTGAAAAACTGGGCATTTCGGTCAATACCTCTAAAACTCAACTTTTGAAGGCCAGAAGAAATCTGATGAAGAAACTGACCGACATGAATCAGTTACCCACTAAAGCGTACGCACAAAATGAAGGATGATTTTAATTATATAGATGAACTGGTTAAAGGCAGCCTCGAAGGACTTGAAGAAGAAGCCGGCAACCAGGTTTGGGAAAAGCTCCGATGGACGCTTTTCTGGATGAAGTACCGATGGTATATTGGGCTGAGTTCTCTTTTGCTGTTGATCAGTGTATCCGCGTTGGTAGGTTTCAACGGGAGTTTGAGGTCAAACAGCCGCCCTGATGGTTTTAGCAACATCGATCAAAATTCAAAAGTGCTTTTGGCCTTTAATCAACAGGTGGAAAGTCATGCCATGTATGATGATCAAATGTCAAACAATCCAGAAAATAACATCGATTCTCCGCTTGGCTCCGATGGAAATGTGGCCGATGAGCTCCAACCCAGTATTGTGGTGGAAGAAATTATTTCTGCGGATGACTTTATGAGCGCATTTGAAGAAATATCGAATGAATCTGCGAATGTTTCTTCTTACCAAAGAAGTGTGTTTTCCCTGTCGGGGATGAAGGTTCAACTCAACGATGTCAACCTTGCCATGGAACCCGACAGTGGTTTGATAGGCTATCATGTACGTACAGATATCAAGACTTTAGAGGTAGATCAGCATTGGTTTTCTGTAAGCATCTATGTAGGACCTTCTTTCCCAAGTTCACATGTCTCCGGAATGACTTCAGAGTACGTGGATTTGCGCAAAGCCAACGAAACCAATGCCATGGGATGGTCGCTGGGATCAGATATCCGTTTCCATTTGAAACATTGGGTATTGACCACCGGACTAAATTTCTCTGTTTACAATCAAGATCGGTTTTACTCAAAACAATATCAGGAATATGCTGCTGAGGACAGCTATTTTGATTATGATACCACTTGGGTATATGTGTATGATGCTCCTGATTATGGCGTTCCCATGATAACCGGAATTGACAGTACATGGGTAAATGTATATCGAGATGTTACTTTGGACCAATCTGGTAAAAACCAGGTAAAATACATTGAAATTCCCCTTATGTTAGGTTATGGTGTGAATTCAAACCGATTTTCAGTGGAGTTAAATGCCGGATTATCAATGGGATTTTTAATGTACTCCAACGTTTTGGTTCCCAGTCTGACCGATTATGGTGAATTGCAACAGGTGGAGCAGATGAATAAGACGGTGTTTAACTTGGTGGCCAATGCCTCCCTTTATTATCATCTCGACAGAAAAACCAGCTTGTTTGTTTCTCCCTACTACAAGCAAAATATGCATTCTATTTTTAATGATAATTATTCTCAATCGCAACGTTTCAACACAATTGGCATTAACTTTGGAGTGAACATATTGTTTTAGTCGAATAATCACCGACAATTAATGTGTATATCTTAAACATGAGGTTTTCAATTGTTCTGTACGTGCTCATTATGTTTGCTGTTACCGGGTTTTCCCAGGAACATGCTATGGTGTGGTATTTTGGTCAACATGCCGGCCTTGATTTTAACAATGGAACACCAAATGTACTTCAGAACAGTGTGATGAAGGCTGAAGCCGGATGTTCCAGTATTTGTAATGATCAGGGAGAATTGCAATTTTACACCAATGGTAACATGGTATGGAACAGAAATCATGTGGTGATGGCGAATGGCGATTCATTGCACGGGAGTCAACGGCTTAATCAAAACTCTGTGATCATCCCCAAACCAGGTTCGTTGTCTATCTATTATTTGTTTACAGTTATTGATGTGGATAGCATGAATTTATTTCAGTATTCGGTAATAGATATGAGTTTGGAAAACGGATTAGGAGAACTTATTCAAAAAAATATTCCCATAACCACTGATATTGTCGAGAAGATTTCTGCTGTTCAGCATTGCAATGGTCAGGATTTTTGGGTGATTGTGCACGAAAATGGCCATGCTTTTTATGCATATTTGGTTACTTCCTCCGGACTTGTTGCGGATTCTGTTCCCAGTATTGTTGGAACCGCGCCCAGATCTCCCATTGGGTATTTAAAGATTTCTCCGGCTGCCAACAAGTTGGTACTTCCCATCAATGATGAAAACCTGTTGGTAGAAGTTTATACCTTTGATAATGAGACAGGTAAGATTAGCAACCCAATAAAGCTGTGGAGTCAAGCCGACAATACCTATTGCTACGGAGTGGAGTTTTCACCCAATGGAAATTTGTTGTATATCAGTACGGGAGGTCTCGATTATGGCTTGTGGCAGTACGATTTAAGTAAGCAAAATGAATCGGATTTGAATGGGTCGGCCACCAGAATTGCTTCGGGCAACAACTACGCCATGCAATTGGCTCCCAATGGCCGCATTTACATTGCCAGTGAGAACCGACCATGGTTAAATGTTATTTCCAGCCCAAATGTGAAGGGGGATGCGTGTGCATATGCATCAAAAGCTGTGTTGTTGAGCAATGATAGTTCGAAGATGGGACTGCCCAATTTTGTGACTTCCTGGTTATACCAACCAGCATTTGATGTTGAAGGTGCCTGTCTTGGGGAAAATACCCGATTTGAGTTTCTTCAACCCGATCCTTTGGATTCAATTGCTTGGAATTTTGGTGATGGAAATGAAACAACCGTTTTTGCCTCGGATGGGTACTATACTGCGCATGAATATGATCAATCAGGAAACTATGATGTCACCGCCACAGGTTATCATTGTGGTGTTGAGTGGAAGGTAACACAGTTGGTGGAGGTTATTCCTTTGCCCGAATCAGATTTGGTTGCTGATACGGTGATCTGTCCGGGTTGTAACCTTAACCTTGATGCCGGCAGTGGATTTGATAGCTATTTGTGGGACAATGGGTCAACTGATCAGTGGATAACAGTATTTGGTCCCGGAGAATATTCGGTAGAAATCAATAAAAATGGATGTGTAAATACTGATTATGTTACTGTTACCGATGTTCGTCCTCTGTTAATAGCTCCCGATGCTTTTACGCCTAATGGGGATGGGTTAAATGATTTTTTTAAGTTAGTAAGCAATATCCAGATAAGGGATTATACCTTGTGGGTGGCTGATCGGGGTGGGACCCTTGTTTTTGTGAGTACCCACCTTGCTCATGGATGGGATGGGAGATTTCGGGGGAAATCCTGTCCGGTGCAAACCTATACTTGGTATGCCGAGTTCACTTATGTGGGTGATATGGGTTTGGAAATCAAGGAACACCGAAAGGGTGTGGTTACGTTGCTTCGATGAGCGAAACAACGCTTATGAGCCTGATTGCGTCATTTATTTATGGACAATGATTAGGTAGTTAAATGGCATTAAAAAATACGATGATGAGACGACTTATACTGCTTTTTGTGGCCCTTTGTGTGGTGGGTAATTTGTGGTCGCAGCACGCCCCTGTTGCGGTGAATGATTATACCAACGGGGTTCTTGGAAAATGGGTTACGGTGAATGTAACCGGAAATGATTATCATCCTGATGGCCTGTTGTTTAAAGTTTCAGGGGCATCGCTTTCTCAGTCATTTACTGACAGTACCATTACTTTTTCGTTGAATTACGATCGGTATTACAATATTTCTGATACCATTGTTTTCAGGTATTCGTTAAAGGACGAAAACGGCACTACCGGTGATGAGTCCATTGGGAAGGTTTTTGTGGTCATCAACAACAGTCATTATTACAATTACTTGGATTACAACAATATAAAGGCACGTATTCAGGCTATAGGTTTGCAATTCTGGCCCGGACCCATGGTCACAAGTACCGAAGATCCTGACCATGAGTTTGAGTTTCCCATTGGAAGTGGACTGAACACCATTTTTAATTCGTCGCTATGGGTGGGCGGATTGGATGAGCTTGATTCGTTGAAGCTTGCTGCAGAGCGTTATCGGCTTCATGGGTTTGATTATTGGCCAGGTCCGTTAAGTATATCGGGTTCAGCGCTTACCATCGACACTGCCACGGTTGTTAACTGGCAGAAAGTATGGAAGCTTACCACTGATGAGGTGATTCATCACAAACTACATTATCGTGATAGCGACTATCAAATGCTTTCAGATATTGAAACCTGGCCTGCACACGGCAATGACGCATTAAACCAATCTGATTATTTGGCTCCTTTTGTAGATGTTGATGGAGATGGTCGGTATATTCCTATCCAAGGCGACTATCCATTAATTAGAGGCGACCAATGTATTTATTTTATTACCAATGACTTGAGGGTTCACACGGAGACAGGTGCTGCCGCTTTAGGTCTTGAGATTCATGGAATGGCTTACGAATTTAAATCAACTTCTTCCATGGCATTAAACAACACAGTATTTTTTAGTTATAAGATATTCAATCGGTCTTCCAGCAGTTACCACGATACCTATATCGGACTTTTTACTGATTTCGATATTGGCGATTCGAGGGACGATTTTGTGGGTTGTGATGTGGGTAGGGGAACCTATTTTGGCTACAATGGTGACTCATTGGATGGTACATCGGTTGGTGAAGAAGGAGCTTATGGACTGCATCCACCTGCACAAGGGATTGTTATTTTGGGTGGACCCGAAATGGATCCCAACGGATTGGATGATCTCGCGTTTCAGTGTGATGAGGGAGTTAATGGCGTGGGTTTTGGGGATGGAATTACTGATAATGAGCGATTCGGCATGAAAAAGTTTATTTGGTTTAATAATACCCAGGGAATTCAAGGTGATCCTGTAAATGCTGAGGATTATTACGATTATTTAAGGGGCGTTTGGAAGGATGGTACTGCCATGGAATATGGCGGAAACGGACATTTGAGTAGTGGAGCATACGGACCTTCGGCCGATTTTATGTTTCCAGGGTTATCTGATCCTTGTTATTGGGGAACAGGGGGAGAAGAGCCTTTTGGGCCTGTGGATTGGACGGAGATTTCAGCTGGAAATCAGCCCAGTGACCGTAGAGGGTTGAGTGTGATGGGGCCATTTACGTTTGAACCAGGAACTATGGAGAGGATAGATGTAGCCTACGTAGCTGCTTTTCCTTTGGATGGTGAAACTGCAGTGGAATCGCTTTTGAGTTTTGTAGATGAAATCAAGTTATTGTATGTTGAAGATCCTGCTCATTTTGGATATCAGTGGTTGGGAGTTGAGGAGGTAGAAGCTGGTGATCAAATCCAGTTGTCGATTTATCCAAATCCGGTCGTCGATTGTTTTACCATTCATTTGGGTACAATAAGTGATTATGATCGTTATCGGATTACCGATTTAACCGGCAGATGTGTTGTAGAAGGATCATGGGAAAAGGATGCTACTAAGGAGATTGGTATTTCATTTCTGGAAAGAGGTATTTATGTTTTTACTCTCGTGGGTCATGATGGGTTAGGTGTGTCGGGTAAGTTGATTAAACGGTAGTTTGGAAGGGTAGAAAAGCTGTTAGCTATTGGCGTTAGCTGTTGGCTGGCTGACGCGAGAATATTGGGACGTGAGAATAATGGGACGCTGATGACACAGATTGAACTGATTAGCGCAGATTTTTAAAGCTGAAGCTTTTTGCTGGAAAATGGGCTGACGCGTGAGGGTTTTACCGCCATGTTTTGCAAAGTTCGACGCAAAGTTGCGCGATGTTTAAAGGATTTGAAAATTTGATGATGGGCTGAGGCGAGGGGAGGCTATTAGCTGTTGGCTATTGGCTGGCTGACGCGAGCATTGTTTTTACCGCAAAGGCGGAGAGGTGCTAAGGGGAATACATTTTTTGGGGATAAACTATTCAGTATGCTGCAACAAACCAAAGGCATCGTTATTAAAACCATCACCTACGGTGAATCGGGCTTGGTGGTGAAGATGTTCACTGAAGAGTTGGGGATGCAATCGTATTTGGTGAAAGGAAGAAGGAAAGGTGGAGAAAAAAGTAATATCGAATATCGAACGCTGAATGACGAATATCGAAGGAGACGGACTGGTTTAAGAAGTGAGGGACTGCAAGCTGATAGCTGAAATACATACTACAAGTTCATAATATTTTTATGGGGAATGATTTTGTGAGACAACAAATGGGGAGTTGTTTGCGTCTGGTTATCAGATAACAAGTTCGGATGTTGTTGTAAACCTAAACACGATGATCATGAAAAGGCTCTTTATTCTTTTTGTACATTTATTTACCGTTGCTACCTTGTTAGCGCAAATTGGACCAGTGGCCAATAGCGATTATGCGGAAGCCATCCTTGGAGATACAATTACAATTAACGTTATTGAAAATGATTTTCATCCTGAAGGACTATCCTTTAGGGTAATGGTGGCCCATGATGCCATTTCATATACTGACAGCACCATTACCTATTTCTTTAATTATGATCAATATTGTTTGGCCTATGACACCCTGTCGTATACCTATCTGCTTAAGGACGAGAACGGACTTATTGGAGAGAATGGTCAGGGAAAGGTGTTTATTTCGTTAATAGACAATCATTATTACGATTATTTGGATCAAAACAATATCCGGGCACGTATTCAGGCCTGTGGAATTCAGTTTTGGCCCGGTGCGGCACCCTTTGGCCAACCCGCTGTTGCGTCTGAATTTGAATTTCCCAAAGGTAGTGGTTTAAATACTGTTTTTTCATCTTCTATCTGGGTAGGTGGACTGGATGAAACAGGTTCGCTTAAGCTTGCTGCTGAGCGCTACCGTCAAATTGGGTTGGATTTCTGGACAGGTCCTTTGAGCCGAACAGAAACTAGTTTAAGTGTTGACCCAACCACTGCGGTTAAATGGAATAATGTGTGGAAGCTAACCAAGAGTGAGGTTCAATATCACATGGAACATTTTGGAGATGAGGGATATCAAATGAGTCATGATATAGCCACCTGGCCTGCTCATGGGGATGTTGTTTTAAACCAGCCGGAATATTTGGCTCCTTTTGTTGATGTGGATGCCAATGGGAAATACGAACCTATGGCAGGTGACTACCCCTTGATTCGTGGTGATCAATGCGTATATTTTATTGTCAACGATTTAAGGGCTCATACCGAAAGTGGAGGTTCTCCACTTGGGTTGGAAATTCACGTCATGGCCTATGAAATAACGGAAGATGAGTCAACGCCTTTGAATAACAGCCTCTTTTTTAACTACAAAATATTTAACAGATCAGATACCACTTATCACGATACTTATATCGGGTTATTTACTGATTTTGATTTGGGATATGCACGCGATGATTATGTGGGTTGCGATGTGGCTCGTGGAGCTTATTACGGATACAACGGCGACTCCATTGATGGTGATGGAGGTTCAGGAACTTATGGCTCTGATATCCCGGCACAGGGAATTGTCATTTTAGGAGGTCCCACAATGGATGCCAACGGTGTTGATGATCCTGACGGGATGTGTGATGAAAGTATCAATGGGGTTGGATTTGGCGATGGTATTGCTGACAACGAGCGTTATGGGATGCAGAAATTTATTTATTTTAATAATGGTGGTTCTTTCCATCAGTCTGACCCACAGGATGCTTCTGAATATTATACTTTTATGCAAGGTATTTGGAAGGACGGTACGACCATGGAATATGGTGGTAATGGTCATGTGAGTACAGGTGCCTATGGACCTGCTTCCAGTTTTATGTTTCCCGGCATGTCGGATCCTTGCTTTTGGGGTACGGGAGGCATTGAGCCGTTTGGTCCGGTTGATTGGACCGAAAACAGTGCGGGTAATGAGCCTGAAGATCGAAGGGGATTAAGTGTTATGGGGCCTTTTACTTTTGAGCCCGGTACTATGGAGATGGTGGATATGGTGTATGTTTCCGCTTTTGCTGAGGAGGGCAAAACGGCAGTTGAAACCCTCATGTCCTTTGTGGATGTGGTTAAGGATGCTTATTACCTGAACCCAACTTATTTTGCAACACAGTGGCTTGGATTACCTGAGGAAAGAGAGGATTCTGACAACGATCAACTTAAAATATATCCAAATCCGGTATTGGATATGCTCACCATTATTTATGAAGCATCCGGGCAGGATTCGGAATACAAACTAACGGACATCACAGGCAAAGTCGTTATGGCAGGACAATTGGACAGTAGTGGAGTTAAAGTTTTGCAATTGAGTGCCTTGGAAAAGGGATTGTATCTCCTTACCATCTATGAGAATAATCGAGTATCTGCTGCAAAAGTGCTTAAGAATTAATGAGTTGGTTTTGTTGAATGGGGTTTGAAACCCTGAATTGTTCATGCTTTCGTTTGGAAACCTGCAGTTTGCGATTACTGCAGGTTTTTTTTGTGGAGGGGGGAGGGAGAAAGGTAGGAGGGGGTTGGAAGGTGGAAGTTGTGTATAAAGCAAAAACGGCTTTTATCTTGTATTTAGCAAGATAAAAGCCGTTTAGTTAAGTAGCTAAATGGGGCTAAAATTGTTCGTTGATTAGTTTAACAATATCATTTCCATTGGCCAGGATCAGCAAGCTGAATAAGATAACCATGCCTACTACTTGAGCGCGTTCGAGGAATTTATCGCTGGGTTTGCGGCGGGCGATGATTTCATACATTAAAAACAACACATGTCCTCCATCGAGGGCCGGAATAGGCAAGACATTGATTATGGCCAACATGATCGATAGAAATGCGGTGAGTCTCCAGAAACTTTCCCAATGCCAGTAGGTTGGGAAAATACTGCCAATGGTAATAAATCCCCCAACACCTTCATATGCTTTAACTTCAGGAGAGAACAGCAGTTTAAGTTGTTTCAGATAGTTGCCAATACCGCTCCAGGTTCGGTTGAATCCTGCTGGAATGGCTTCTGATAAAGTGTATTCTTTTTTGCTGAAGTTGAAAAATGCGGATAAATCTCCCAATGGGTATACCCCCATCAACCCACTTTCATCAAGGGTAACAGGAAGGCTTATGGTGTCGGCACCACGTTTTACGGCAACGGTAACTGTTTCACTTTTGTGTTTTTGTAATTCATCACGGAAGTCGCTAAAATACTTAATGTTTACTCCATTTAGTCCAAGTATGGTATCTCCTAAGAGCATTCCTCCTTTTTCTGCCAAAGAGTTTTCAGCGAATTTTGCTGCCACGAATGGAATACGAACACTAAAGATGGGATTTCGATGGTGGACTAATTTGTTGAGTGACCCCTCAGGCAAATGCAGTTGGGTCTTTTTTCCGTTTCGAATCACCTCAACTACTTGTACTTCATTCAGCACAAGGTTCATGGGTATTTTACTGAAATCCTCCACATACAACCCATCAAGGGCCATGATTTTGTCTCCGGGCTGAAACCCCATTTCCATGGCCAGGCTGTCGGGTCGTACGCCGTATTTATTGGCTTCCGAGGTGGGCAAATATTCGTCTCCATAATTGGCCAGCATAGTGATGTAGATAACAATGGCCAGAACTACATTCATGGTTACCCCGCCCAACATGATGATGAGGCGTTGCCACGCCGGTTTCGATCTGAACTCATAAGGTTGAGGAGGTAGTGCCATTTGTTCCTTGTCCATAGACTCGTCAATCATCCCTGAGATTTTTACGTAACCTCCCAAGGGGAGCCAGCCCATGCCATATTCGGTTCCTTTGTAGGTGAATTTGAATAGCGAAAACCAAGGGTCGAAAAACAGATAAAATTTTTCTACCCGAGTTTTAAAAATTTTGGCAGCAGCGAAGTGACCAAATTCATGAACCACGACCAAAATGGAAAGGCTAAGCAGGAGTTGTAGTATTTGAATGAGAATTTCCATGTTCTTTTTTAATGTTGTTTAATGATGTCGAGTGCCTTTAAACGGGCAACTTTATCAATTTCAAAATAAGCGTCAATTTCAGGTTTTGCGATTAAGATGTGGGTTTGCATTGTTTCTTCAACAACCTCAGCAATATTCAGAAAACCAATTTTTTGCTGTAAGAAAGCCTCAACAGCGATTTCGTTTGCTGCGTTTAAAACGCAGGGTAAACTTCCTCCTATTTTGAGGGCTTCGTAAGCGAGTGCAAGATTACGAAATTTTTTCACATCCGGACTTTCAAAAGTGAGCGTGCCGGTTTGTGCCAAATTGAGCGGTTTCACCAGTGACGGAATCCTTTCCGGATAAGTCATGGCATATTGAATGGGTAGGCGCATATCGGGTTGACTAAGTTGCGCTTTGGTAGACCCATCTGCAAAGGTAACCATAGAATGTACAATGCTTTGGGGGTGGACAAGGACTTCAATTTGTTGGGCTTCTATTCCGAACAGCCAGGCAGCTTCCATTGCTTCCAGCCCCTTGTTCATCATGGTAGCTGAGTCGATGGTCACTTTAGCGCCCATATTCCAGTTGGGATGTTGCAAAGCCATTTGGGGAGTAATGTTGGCCATTTCGGACAGATTCATTTGGAAAAACGGTCCTCCCGATGCGGTGAGCAGTATTTTTTCGATGGCATTCTTTCCTTCACCGGCCAGGCATTGAAAAATGGCGGAATGTTCAGAGTCGACCGGAATGATGTGGGTTTTATTTTCAATCATCATTTTCGACAGTTGTTCACCAGCTACCACCAAACACTCTTTATTGGCCAGGGCCAGAATTTTTTTGTTTTGAATGGCTGCAATTGTTGGCCGGAGGGCGGCAAATCCCACAATTGCCATGATCACCAGTTGAAACGACTCCATTTCCATCACCTGACAAATGGCTTTTGGTCCGGCATAAATTTTTATGTCTTCTTCTTTTAGGCGATCCTGAACAGTGGAGTAGTGTGTTTCGTTAGCCACTACCACCACATTGGGTTTAAACAATTGTGCTTGTTCCACCAACAAATCAACATTATTGTATGCCACCAGCACTTCTACCGAAAACAAATGGGGGTTAGCTGTTATTATTTCAAGAGCTTGTTTTCCGATGGAACCAGTAGAACCAAAAATGGCTACGGGTTTTTTGTTTTGTTGCATATGCAAATGATCAGTTATCTTGTTAGTTAAAAATAATGTAATCCTGTGGGCGGATTGGTGATCCTTTGTACCACAGCTCAAAATGAAGATGTGGTCCGGTGGTAAGTTCTCCTGATTCCCCTGATATGGCAATCGCTTCTCCTGCCAACACAAAGTCACCTTCGTGTTTCAGGAGTACTGAATTATGTTTGTATACAGAAATCAGGTTGCGGTCGTGTTGTAACACGATCACGTGACCGGTTTCCAGTGTCCAGGCATCAAAAATAACTGTTCCATCCAGCGTGGCCTTGATGGCTTCGTTATGTGCTGCTACTATATCGATACCGAAATGCTTTTCAGAGATGTTGATTTCGGAAGTAATAATCCCTTGCAAAGGAGGGAAGAAGTTAAAGCTTTTAATGGATGAGGTAGCTGACTCGAAACGTTGACCGACCTCATTTCCAAACAAGTTATGCAGGCTTTGGATTTCAAATTCAGCCCTTAACAAACTGTCGTCGACGGATTTAATGTTTTCGATGGTATCGTAATGTAAATTACTCACCATTTTCAATCCCCCATCTTGTTCAGGAGTTTTATCATTGATAATGGCCTTAAAGCTATCGAAATACTTTTGGTTTTCGTCCAACTTGTTCATGAGAGAATCCGCCAGAATATTCAGTCGGTAGAGTTCTATTTTTTGATCGATGTCAGGGTATCCAGGAATAAACTGTTTGAGTCCCGTGTTTGCAATCAGGAAAAAAGTAATGGTTATAAAAACTATTCCCAATCCTAAAAGGGTGGTTATTACATTTAATCGGTTTAGCCGAAAGGTAAAGCGTTCTTCAAAGGTATTGTCGTTGAGAACTACAAATCTGTATTTCCCTCTCAAATTCCGATACCATTTTTTCTTCGACTTCTTATTTTTACCCATGATTGGAAAATATTGCGCAAAGGTAGTAAAAGCGGTTTTAAAAACGGGTTCCTCCGATAAAATTGAAATCTCTGTGACCGTGTTATTTAAGATTTGTTAAGAAACCCCAAAGAACAAGAGGGACATATCTACAACAAATTGCGAATTGGTAGCACCTTTTTACAATTAACCATGGATTTTAAATAAACTCTGGCTATTTTTGCAGCTTATCGTTAAAAAAGAGTTGATGCGTTACTTTGCGGTGATAGAAATCTCGCAAGATGAAATACAAAATGACCTGTTTTGCCGTTATTTTGGTGAATTGAAGTAATAAATCGGCTAAATTACTGTTATAATGAAAAATTTGATTGTTTGATACAACTCAGTAAATATCAAAGGATAATCTTGGTGGCAGGAATTTCCCTATTGCTCTTTAGCAGTGCATGTTCCACCAAGAAAAACACATTTACACGAAGGGCTTATCATAGTCTTACTTGTCATTACAATGTGTATTGGAATGGCATGATGAGTGTTGCGGAAGGAGCTGCCGACATCAGTAAAACTGCCAAAGACGATTATGGGCAAGTGTTGCGGGTGTATAACTATGGGACTAAGCAAGACGCCACAGCGTTAAATCCAAAAATGGACAGAGCCATTAAAAAGGCGTCTATAGGGATACAGCGTCACAGCATGTATTTTGGTGGTCGTGAACGAATTAAATGGGTGCAAGAGAGTTATTTGATGATGGGTCAGGCTCATTTTTACAAACAAGATTTTACCAGTGCCCGGCGTGTTTTCGACTATGTTGCCAAGGAATATGAGAAGTCGCCTATTCATTATGAAGCTTTGCTATGGTTAGCTAAGACCTATGTACAGTCGGAGCGTTACGAAAAGGCAGAAGCCACCTTGAATTTGCTTCAAAGTAAGGCAGAATCAATTGGTTTCCCGCGTGATGTTGATAAATCCATGCCACTGGTTTATGCTGATTTATTTTTGGCACGCGAAAATTATACTGCGGCCTATTCGTATTTGCAGCGAGGATTGGAGTTGAATTCCAATCGGGAGGTGGTTACCCGTATTGAGTTTATTATGGGACAAATTAACCAGCGCGATCAGGATTTTGCCACAGCATCGCAGTATTACAAGAAGGTTATCAAGCGTAGTCCGCCCTATCAAATGGAGTTTCAGGCCAAGATGAATCTGGCTCAGTGTTATGATGAAGGATCCGGAGAAAGTAAGTATATTAATAAGGTGTTGTTGAAAATGGCCAAGGAAACCAAGAACAGGGATTATCTTGATCAGGTATATTATGCCTTGGCTAAGGTGGCCGAGAAAGACGGAAATGACACTTTAGCGGTGCATTATTTGGTTAAATCGGTGAGCAGTAGCACTACCAATAAAATTCAAAAATCGACCTCATCACTTGATTTGGCGGATAAGTTTTTTGCTAAAAGCAACTACATGATGGCACAGGCCTATTATGATACAGCAGTTTCGTCGCTTCCAAAGGATTTCCCTAACTATAATGCCATCAAGACGAAGACTGATGTTCTTTCAGAGATTGTAGTACATATTCAGGTGATTGACAGGCAAGACAGTTTGCAGCATTTGGCTACTCTTGATACTACCTCATTGTATGCCATTATTGACGAGCTTATTGCTGACTATGTGGAAGAAGAAGAGCGACTTGCAGCCGAAAAGGAAGACATGGAAGAGGGAGGGATACAATTTGTTGATCCCAATCAGACAAGCAGGAATCCGAACCTCAATAGTGGAAAATGGTATTTTTATAATGTGGCGGCTTTGGGATTTGGGCGGTCTGAATTTAAAAAGCAATGGGGCAGTCGAAAATTAGAGGATAATTGGAGATTATCGGATAAAAAATCGATGATGCAATCGTTTGAAAACGATTTGACGGATGAGTCGGAGATAACCACTGCCGACAGTGCCATCTTAACCAAATCTTCCAGTCCTCGGACCCGCAGTTATTATTTATCAGATATTCCTCGATCCGCAGAGGAAAAGGCCATTTCAGACAGCATGATGATTGAGGCTTATCATTCGCTAGGATTCTTGTATTTTGAAGAGTTACGCGATTCGGTTAGTGCGCAAAAGACTTACCTTTCGTTTCAGGAGAAATATCCTGAAAATGACTACAGGCTTGAATCGTGGTATGCTTTATATAAAATATATCTTGCTCAGGGAGATTTTGAGGAGTCAGATTTCTATAAAGGTTTGATTCTGGGAACCTATCCTGAGAGTATTTATGCCAATGTGATTCGAGATCCGGAATATTTTATGAAATTGAGTCAGGCAAAAAATGAAGCTGCAGCCTTATATGAAAAGGCTTATGCGGCATTTGGAAAAGAACAATATTTCAGGACCATCACCTATGCAGAAAAAGGAGTTGAATTGTATCCCAATGACACTTCATTAGTTCCTAAGTTTCTGTACTTAAGAGCGATGTCGCAAGGTGTTGTGGATGTTCCTGACAGTTTGTATGCTTCGTTGTATTATATTGCCGGAAAATATCCCACAAGTTCTGTAGGGCCTTTGGTGCGGTCAGTTATGAAAACTTTGGAGCAGGATTATGGGATGGGTTATGGTACCAAGGCTCCTGTGGCTGCTGATTCAACTTTTGTGGCACTCGTACCATATAAATATTTACCTGAGAGCACCCATTTGATTATGATTGTTGTACTTTCGGAAGATGTGAACATTAATGCCTTAAAAATTCGCATTTCGGATTTTGATAAGAAATATTTTCAATTGAAGAAATTAAAGGTGAAGAGTCTGATGCTTGATAATGACCGGTCGTTGGTAACTGTTGGCAATTTTGATCAGGAGGGTGAGGCAGGCAATTATTTGATGGCGCTACGAAACGACGCTTATGTGATGTCGGGTGTCAGCAGTAATGATTTTCAGGTATATTCCATCTCTATGGGGAATTATCCATTATTTTATAAAGATAAAAACCTAGAGAACTATAAACTTTTCTGGGAAAAGCATTATCCGCAACGTTAATTAGTTAATACTCAAATCGTGTTTACTGTGAAGAAACCTAAGAATGGAAATGGGGAAAATCAAGTTCCCAATATTTTTGCTCAGGGCACCAGTGTTACTGGCGATATGATTAGTAACGGTGATTTTAGAATTGAGGGGGTTTTAAAAGGAACCATCACTGCGAGTGGGAGGATTGTTATTGGCGAAACCGGTGAAATAGAAGGTGATATTCGCTGTCAAAATGCAGATGTTTCAGGAAAGGTTACTGGTAACTTAATAGTTGAGGAGCTCACCGTTCTTAAAAGCACTTCCCGATTTGAAGGCAATATACACACCAGTCGGTTATCCATTGAGTCAGGAGCTGTTTTTTCGGGGCAATGCACCATGGCCAATGCATTAATGACCGATGAAAAGTCCAAAAAAAAATAGTTTGGAAAAGAAAGAGAAAGAAAATCCTTTAAAGTTTTATGCCAAGTACAGTAGTTTGGCATTACAAATGATTGCAATCGTTGTCATAGGTGCTTTTGGAGGAAAGGCACTAGATAATTGGTTGTCTTTGGGGTTCCCTGTTTTTACTTTTGTACTGACCATACTTGCTGTAGTAGGTTCTGTTATATACGCCATGCGCGGATTGTTCAACAACAAATAATCCACCTGATTATGAAAGCACATCTTCTTAGTTTTTTCAAGCAATTTACTTTTTTTGTATTTATTATAGGGATTGCCACCTACATAATCCAAGGGGTAATACCGCAATTACCAATATATCGATATTGGCCAGCGATTTTGTTTTTTTTATACGCCTTCACGTTTTATTTATACTGGCAGCTTGCCAACTATTTTGGCGAGCGACTCAGTAAATTCACTAATGCTTTGATGTTGGTGAATTTTGGTAAAATGATGTTTTACACATTGGTTATTCTTGTATTCATCTGGTATAACCGGGGGGAGGCTTTGTCGTTTTCTCTCACTTTTTTAGTTTATTATGCATTGATTTCAGTATTTGAAATCAGGGCATTATTAAAAATTAAATAGCCTTTTTACATCCTTGCTTTTTATTGCTCAAACCCTTTGTGATAGTGCCTTTTGAGAGACTTATTACGTGTTTTGATTATAAATAAGCGTCAAGTATCCAACAATCTTAAGAAACCTGTTTTTTGTTTAAATTTATTAACTATTTTTAACACCTTGTTTTTAAACCAAATTGCATGATCGTATCTGCTTCATTTAATGATTATTTGTACATTCTTGTGGGCATTGTGTGGCTAGCTTTTTCGGTTTACAAAGGCCAAAAGAAGAAGGGCTCAGATGATCAGCAACCTCCAAAGAAAGCAGGAAAGTCATTTTTAGATTCACTTCTTGAGGAATTTGTTCCCGTTTCAGAGCCAACCCCAGTTCCATATGTTTCCAATGAAGCAACCACAGGTGCCATTGATCAGGATGAAAGGATTGATCAGGATGAAAAGTATGTATCGGAAATTTTTTCTTACGATGATGCGGTAGAAGAAAGCAACGAAACTGAAACTTCCGTAGTCTATAGGGAAAAGGAGGTTGAAAAAACCAAAAAAGAAAACGTGAAAGATTTGAAAGTGACAGAAATGCAGAAAGATAGGTTTAGAAAATCGTTTAGTCTCAGGAACGCAGTAATTCAATCTGAGATTTTAAATCCACGTTATTTTTAGTGAATTGCGTAAAAAAAGTTGATTATTATTGATAACCGGTATTGTTAAATATTATTAAATTTACCGATTTTTAAGAAATAAGGAAATAAAATAAGGATAATAGTTGAATATAAAATTGAAGGTATGTTAAGAAATTTACTCCTTACAGTTGGTTTAATTCTGACCTCGAGCGTACTACTCTTCGCTCAGCAAGGTGC
>JBFHGX010000083.1:0-16927 GCA_041582875.1 Bacteroidales bacterium
GGACTACATCGAGGAATTCAATAAGGTGACCAAAACCGTGGTTTTGATGGATGTACTGCAAAAATATGAGGTCAGGATTTCGGATTTGGGTTGCCAAAAACTGTCAGAAATATCGTTTTCATAAACCGATCAGCCAACAGCATAACCTTAAACTCCCCCAACCATCCCTGCATAAACACTGTTTGAAATGTGATCCTCGGCAAAATCGCCCAAGAGCATCGAGGCTGTGGCAAAAATCAGGTAGCATACAGTTTCATTTGTGGTAAATGGTGGTCCAATGGCTACAGCTGCTTTTCCATCGCGCCGACTGGCTACGTCCAGGTGATAAGTCCCCGCCTCGTGATTCATGGTTTTCAGCAGAATGATTACTCTGTCGTTATTGCGCATGAAATCTTCCATATATGGAGTGCTCCAGGTTATCTCCAGAAGGCCTTCTGCATTGATTTGTGTGTGTGCATTTTCTGCTCCGGGCAAACTTCCCCGACTAAATAAAAATTGAGTTGGATCCACTTCTATGTCAGGATAGACGCCTGCGAGAGCGTTATGCATGTTGTGCGACATGGCCGCATTATATCCCGATTTGTTGATTGAAAATGCCCCAAACCCCAATCGAAGAAACTTTTTTAAAGGTGATAGAAATTCTTGTGTTTTTGAAAAACGCATGCGTTGAGCCAATTGTTTTTCAGTATTGGGGTGTTTAACTGTTAAGGGGCGCGTGCGAATGTAGAAAATGCCTTTCCATTTACATCCCACCAGGTTACCTAATTTTCCGGTAAATCCATTTTGGAGGCCATTGCCATGAAGTCGTGCCATTTTTGTTTAAATTTTTTATTCGTACCAAAGCTATAATTAATTCTTGTCAATTTCATAAAAACTTTATACTTTCTTTGAATAAATAGCTGTTTAACCGAAGAAGGTACGAAGAAGATACGAAGATAATACGAAGAAGGTAGGGTTTTGGTAAGGAAATGAATTAGGAAATGACGTGTAGAAATGATGTTCGGAAAGATAGCGAATGGCACCAGTTTTTCGCACTCTTTGGGTAATTTAATCATGTTAAGAACACAGATGTCGAATGATTTTATTAATTTCGGGGGCAGAAAAAAGGAGTCAATGATTTTTTCCATCACTGCCGACAATCGTGAAAGAGCCTCCGGTATTCCGGAGTTGCTGAAGGAAAATGGAATTCTTGTCATAATGAAACAAATGGCTGTGGGCGATTATATGATCGGAGGGGAGATTGTCGTTGAGCGGAAAACAAGTGTCGATTTTGTACAATCCATCCTTAATGGGCATTTGTTTGATCAGTGTGCCAGGTTGCGTAAAACCGGTATGCATCCTTTGATCATTGTGGAAGGAAATCCCTATAAAACAAGGCATCAGATAAATCCAGAAGCCATCAAAGGAGGTTTGTTGTCCGTTAGCCTGTCGTGGCAAATTCCGGTCATTCGTTCATCCGGAATCGAAGACACGGTGAAACTCATGATTATGGCTGCTGCCCAACAGCTCAATCCGCCTGTATTTATTCGCAAGATGGGTAAAAAGCCAAAATATCCGCAAAACCAGCAGCATTATCTTATTCAGTCACTTCCGGGTGTAGGTCCGGCATTGGCAAGCAGGTTGTTGACTCATTTTACTACCATTGAGCAAATTGTGCTGGCCGATATGGACAAACTAGCAAAAGTGGATGGAGTTGGAAAAAAGAAAGCAAAGAGGATGTTTGAGTTTTTCAGGAAAGGAATTTAGCGGTTTTTTAAATGTGGTTTTTTTAGTAATGAATTGTTTCATAGGAAAAAACCTTTCCAAGGTTCCCAACTTTGGAAAAGTTTTGTTGTCCATGGTTGGCCATTTTTCTCAGATCTATCAGGTATTTAAATAGTATCTACTCACGAATATCTACAATTTAAATCAGCAAAATAGTTCATATTTTCTTCAACTCCTCAACTCCAATTTTTTGCGTATTATTACCCCACAAATCTTTTACTAAAAACAACTACACCATGGATCGACTAATAAAAATTGAATCGTTCGACGACATACTGCCTCAATATCAAAACACACCCATCAGTCAATTGCTTGAGTACCACAATTTGGGACGTGATTTTGATGAATACCAAAGTGCGCAACTCCTTATCGGGATGTGTATGGATAACCGAAAGCACATGAATATACCTGACAACTTTGCTTACATTATTCGTGCCGGTGGTGCCAATATGCGGTACAGTGAATTTAAGGTTTCCTATGCTTTTTCAGTAGGCAACGTACGCCATATGGCGCTCATTGGTCATAATCATTGTGCGATGGTGAACCTGGTCGACCGAAAGGATCAGTTTGTGGAGGGGCTTGTTGCCAATGCCGGATGGGATCCTAAGCAGGCTGAAGATCATTTTTTTCAGTTTGCTCCACTATTTGAAATTGGTGGCGAATTGGATTTTTTGTGTCGTGAAACCCGGCGCTTGCGTTTCCGTTATCCCAAAATTGTTATCGCTCCTATGATTTATCTGGTGGAAGATAATCGGTTGTATCTGATTGATGAAGCCAAGAGCAAGAAACCGATACTTTAAATCATCGATTTTCCATGAAATATTCTGCTATGAAACTGGCTGTGGGGTTCATAACAATCCTGTTGTTTTTGACATATACCGGATGGGGACAACACACCAAGCGGGTGTTGTTTTTAGGCAACAGCTATACCCAGGTAAATAATCTTCCGCAAATATTGGCCGATGTGGCGGCTTCGGTTGGCGACTCGGTGGTCTCCGATCGCAGCTCTCCGGGGGGATACACCTTGCAGTTGCATTCCACCAACGCCAGTTCGTTGGAAAAAATTCGGCAAGGAGGTTGGGATATGCTGGTTTTACAGGAACAGAGTCAACTTCCGTCTTATCCCATTGAACAGGTGATCACCGATGTGTTTCCCTACGCCAGGTTTCTTGATAGTCTTTTTAACGTGTATAGCCCTTGCGGGGAAACCGTTTTTTATCGCACTTGGGGTCGCAAAAACGGCGACGCTTCCAACTGTAGTTGGTGGCCTCCGGTATGTACTTACCAGGGAATGGATAGTTTATTGCAGTTGCGTTATATGATGATGGCCGACAGCAATCATGCTGTTGTTTCACCCGTTGGAGCGGTGTGGAAGTATATTCGTCAGTATTACCCTGATATTGAGTTGTATCAGATGGACGAAAGTCATCCTTCGCAAGCAGGATCCTATGCGGCTGCTTGTGCTTTTTATACGGCTATTTTCCGTAAAAACCCGATGCTGATCGATTATTATTATACCCTTTCGGAGGATGATGCCCATCGCATACAAACTGCGGTGAAAGCGGTGGTGTTCGATCATTTGCTTACTTGGCATGTGGGTGAATTTGATCCAATAGCTAACTTTGGATTCACTGTTTTGCCTGATGAGCTCCTGGTGTCATTTACCAATCAATCGTTTCAGGCAACTTGCTTTAACTGGGACTTTGGTGATGGTGAGCAATCTGATGAAACGGATCCTACGCATACCTTTGCTTCGTATGGGACCTACGATGTTCGATTGGTGGCCATGGGAAATGGTTTTTCGGATACGGTCATTTCGCAAGTGACGGTTGTCATGACCGAGACAAATCAGTATCCAATCATTGAAAAGGCTTCTGTTTTTCCAAATCCTGTAGAGGATGAGTTGCAAATTGACCTTCCTAAAGGTAAAATCATGCGGATTACCTTGGCAGATGAATCGGGGGTGTCCACCCAAGTGAAATTTGAATGTACATCTCAGGGTGTGAAACTGGATCTCAAACAGCTTTCGCCCGGATTTTATGTGATTACGGTTGTTACCGATTTGGGAACAAACGTATATAAGGTCATTAAAAAGTGAGTTAGCAAAATTGGCATGAACCCGCATTATTTATTTGAACAACCCTTATGGTTAGTCTTTTGGCGATTCCTTATCACTTTCTTTTGTGGCCAACACCAAAATAGTCATGCCCAGTACAGCGGCGATTACCGATGCGGACATGATGCCAACTTTGGCGATTTGCTTGAACTCCTGTGATACAAAGGCCAGGTCGGCAATAAACATCGACATGGTAAAGCCAATTCCAGCCAGCAAGGCCACCCCATAAATTTGTTTCCAATTGACTCCTTCGGGAAGTTTGGCCCATCCCAGTTTTACCGCCAGATGTGAAAATAGCGAAATACCCAAGAGTTTTCCCAGCAACAAACCCGCCATAATACCCAAGCTAATGGGATGGAACATGAGGTCGGTGATACTTCCTTCGATGTGTACACCGGCATTGCTAAGCGCAAATAGCGGAAGGATAATGAATGTTGTGATGGGGTGCATGGCATGTTCTAGTTTCTGTAACGGAGTATGAGCCTGATCATTAAGGTGCTCGATGTTAGTAAGTAAATGTACCTGCGGCTTCGAAAGTAGCGGATTTCCGGTTTCCGGTGTATGTTCAAATTGTTTGGTCAGCTTGCAAAGCGAGTCGACATATTCTATTTCTGAAATTTTTGTTCTGGCCGGGATGGTTAAGGCAATCAATACACCTGCAATGGTGGCATGCACCCCTGAATACACAAAGGCTATCCAAACACCTACAAACCCCACCACGGCATAAAAAACTGTACGTCGGACTCCGGAAAAATTTGCGATAACCAGAATGCCCAAAAAGAAGGCTGCAGTGAGTAATTCAGTATAGTCGATGGAATCGGTATAGAAAATGGCAATGACTAAAACGGCACCCAAATCATCGGCAATGGCCAAAGCTGTTAAAAATATTTTCAGGTTGATATTGACCCGTTTCCCGAGTAGGGCCAGCAATCCCAATGCAAAGGCAATATCGGTGGCCATGGGGATTCCCCAGCCTTCCAGAAATTCGGGATAGTTGTAAAGAGTAACCACATAAAAGATGGCAGGAAGTGCCATTCCGCCCACAGCGGCAAAAATGGGCAGGCTTGCTTTTTTAAGGGTCGACAACTCTCCACCCATGATCTCGCGTTTGATTTCAAGTCCAACCGTGAAAAAAAACAAGGCCATAAGTCCGTCGTTTATCCAATGGCCAAGCGATTTTACCATCTTAAACTCACCAATGCCGAAGCCGGCCTTAAGTTCGTGCCAAACGTAGTGGTAGGTAGTATACCATGATGAATTGGCCCAAATGAGAGCAATAATAGTAGCTATTATAAGGATAATTCCACCAATAGATTCTTCATTGATGTATTTTTTTATTCCAAATGTTTCGTGGGGTTTTTGCATGGATATTTTCTATGGTTAAAAAAGCGAAAGTAAATAAATGCACCAAACATGCATATTAAATTGACAATAAATCTCTTGTGATTTATCAAACACATGGATTAGTTGATTGGTGTTTACAGGACTAATTGCCTGATATATTGTATGATATAAAAACGTAGCGTTGTTGTGAATAATTGTAATTTTGCAGTTTATTCAATCGCTATGAAGCTAATTTCGAAATGGATTTTTAAACTACTTGGATGGAAGAGTCTGGGAGGGATGCCCGAAGGAATCAACAAGTGTGTTTTTATTATCGCACCTCATACCAGTAACTGGGATTTTTTTTACGGAATGCTCTATTCCTGGATTAAAGAGTTGAAGGTAAGTTTGATTATCAAGAAAGAAGCTTTTTTCTGGCCTACCGGAGGATTGTTGCGGAAAGTTGGTGGAATTCCCATCGATCGAAGTCAAAAGGGGAATACAGTAGGGCAGATTGCAGCGATGTTTAAAGCACGCGATATCCTGTATCTTGGCATAACTCCCGAGGGATCGCGGTCGTTGCGCGGTGAGTGGAAACGGGGTTTCTATTTTATTGCCATGGAGGCCAAGGTGCCTATCGTGATGTCGTACATCGATTTTGCCAAAAAGGAAGCCGGAATAGGTCCTGTGTTTTATCCCACCGGAGATTATGAAAAAGATCTGGCAGTTATACAGGATTATTATCGGGGGAGAATAGGTAAACATCCCCATCAGTTCAACCTTTAATTTGTAGTGAATGTGGTGAGTGGATTTCGCCACAATACCTACTGTACAGTCCTCCTTTATTTTTATTGTCAGTTATTTTAGGAATTCTGTTATCTTTGGGATGACTAAATTTTCCACAGCATGCAGTATTTTAGGTATTGGTTCGTTATACTTCTTTTCTTTCCATCGATACTTTCGTTTGGTCAGGTAGAGGATGTGGAAACCCCATCGCTTGCGCAGATTTCCCTTATTATAGATAGTCTTGAAAATCAGTTACCACAGGTAAGCGAAGGCGAAAAGTCGGCGATTTATCTCGAACTTGCTCAATGGTACACGTCCATCGATCGAAGCCGATCTATTGACAATGGATATGCAGCCATCAAATGGAAGCATTCTGACCAAAAGCATACCCCTTATTCCAAGGTTTATCAGTTGCTTGCAGGGTATTACCAGGAAAATCAGGTTATTGATAGTTCCCTTAAATACCTTCAAATGGCAATGGATGCGCGTCTGTTGGAATCTGAATGGGCACGACAAGAGTTAAACACGCTCTATGAGAAAAAGAAACAAACTGTTTCAGCTTCAGGGAGTTTCGTCGATGATTTTATTCAACCTGTACTTGGCGTGATGGCCCTTGGTGTGGTGCTTTTGCTCTTTCTTTTAATCAGGAAGTTTGGAAAAAATCGCGCTTTAGCGTTGGCGATTGTTCGCAAAGAGCAAGAGCTTATTGGCATTACCCAAAAGGTAAATCGCTTTAAATCGCAGGTTGAAGAAGCTGTTTATGAGCAAACATCGAGCCTGCAGGAGAAACTTGAAAAAGAGCGACAACGCGAGCTTGATTTGCGAAAAAAGCTCAAACAGGTTGAAGAAGCCGACTATCTAAAGAATGCTTTTCTGGGTAGCTTGAGTCATGAAATCCGAACGCCACTTAGTGGTATTGTCGGTTTTTCGAGTCTTTTACAGACTGAGCTGGCCGTCATGGGAAATGCCGAACTCTACGATTACACCAGCAATATTGAACAAAGTAGTATTCAGCTCACCGGTCTCTTGGACAACATCATCGATATCAGCAGTATTGAAGCCAATATGGTTGAAGTTGAAATGCAGTTCGATCATTTTTCGAATATAGTAAAGGATGTTGCTGAGGTTTATCAGGTAAGAGCCAAAGAAAAAGGATTGGTTTTCAGGGTGAAAACCGATCATGAGATGCCCAAGCTGAAAGCGGATAGCATGAAGCTGAAAAAGGTGCTGAATATTTTATCGGATAATGCGGTCAAATTTACGGAAACGGGTTTTGTTACCATTACCACTGATTATAATCGTGATAAGAATTTGGCCATTATTCAGGTAAAAGATACGGGTCCGGGGATTGAGCCCGAAACCTTGAAAGCCCTGTTGGCTTCCTTTCAGTATGGCAAAAAAAGCAAAGCGCAAATTTATCAGGGAAAAGGTATCGGACTTACGCTTGCCCATCGATTTGTAAATATGATGGGGGGGAGCATTTCCATCAGTTCGGAAGCAAACAAAGGCACTGCGGTAACCATTGCTATTCCATGTGTGGGAGAACAAGGAGTCGTTGAAAGTTCAAAAGTGGTTGTCGATCAGGTTTCTGTTACTGCTGCTCCGGAATGGAGTGCCATCAGCTTGTTTATTTTGGAAGATGACCGAATGAATCGGATGGTGTTAGAAAAAATGCTTAAAAAGACCGGTCAGATTACCATGGCAGTAGATGGTGACGATGCATTACAGAAAATTGAGAATGCCTTTAACCGGGGAGAAGTGTTTAACGTGATGCTTTTCGATATGCAATTGCCTCCGCCTTGGGATGGAATTAAGGTGATGAAGACTGTGAAAGAAAGGATGCCTGCCTACCGGAATATTCCCTTTATCATTCAAACAGCGTTTGCCATGAGTGGCGACAAGGACAGCTATATTTCTGCCGGTTTCGACGATTATATTTCGAAGCCCATCAATAAAACAGAGCTGTTAACCATGATTCAAAAACAATTGAGTTTGCATACCTGATCGCAATGGGATTGTCATCGGGCATTAAAAAAACGAAAAAGTATAAATATCACAAATGCAATCGTTTGCGGATTTATTTTATCGTTAAAAATGAATAATTCGACCGCGAAATCGCTGTAGGATTGGGAATATCCTTTACCTTTGTAACCTAAAACACATACCATTTAAACTACTATTATGTCACAAAAAATATCCGAAAAAGTTGCTCCCGGTGTTGCCGTTGGCGACGATGTGCAGGTCATCTTTAGTTATGCCCGTGCCAATCAGTTTGCTTTGCCAGCAGTCAATGTGGTAGGAACCAATTCCATCAATGCTGTTTTGGAAGCTGCTAAAAAAGTGAATTCACCTGTTATTGTTCAATTCTCGAATGGTGGTGGATCGTTTTATGCCGGAAAAGCCATTTCCAACGAAGGCGAAAAGGCTGCTATTGCCGGATGTGTTTCAGGTGCCATGCACGTACACACCATGGCTGAAGCGTATGGTGTGCCTGTTATCTTGCATACCGACCATGCTGCTAAAAAGTTACTTCCTTGGATAGACGGCTTGCTGGATGCTGGTGAGGAGTATTTCAAAAAAACAGGTAAACCTTTGTTTAGTTCACATATGCTCGATTTGTCGGAAGAGCCATTGGAAGAAAATCTGGAGATAAGCAAAAAATACCTGGCCCGCATGAGCAAGATGGGTATGACCCTAGAAATTGAATTGGGAATTACCGGTGGAGAAGAGGATGGAGTGGATAACTCTGATGTCGACAGCTCAAAACTTTATACCCAACCCGAAGAAGTCGCCCGTGCTTTTGAGGTTCTTTCAGAAGTAAGCGATCGTTTTACTGTGGCCGCTGCCTTTGGTAATGTGCATGGGGTATACAAACCAGGTAATGTAAAGCTTGAGCCCGTCATTCTGCATAATTCTCAGGAATATATCCAAAAGAAATTTAATACTACAGCCAATCCTGTCAACTTTGTATTCCATGGTGGATCAGGATCTGAGCCTGCTAAAATAAAAGAAGCCATTTCGTATGGCGTGGTAAAAATGAACATCGATACCGACACCCAATGGGCCGGTTGGGATGGTGTTCGTCAGTACGACATCAAACACCACGATTATCTGCAAGGTCAGATTGGTAATCCTGATGGTGAGGATGTTCCCAATAAAAAATACTACGATCCTCGCAAATGGTTAAGAGCTTCCGAGGAGTCGATTGTGGTTCGTTTACAGCAGGCTTTCGCCGACTTGAATTGCATCGATCGCTACTAGTCGCTTTTAGGTAAAATAATTGACCGCCCATTTGACTTTCTTTATGAAGTTGAATGGGCGGTTTTTTTGTGGGAATTGGGGGGGATGGGGGCAAAGGGACAAAAAGGGACAGGTATCGAATCGAATGCTCGAATGCTGAATTTCAAATGTTGAACAAGGGGGGCTATTGGCTGTTGGCGTTGGCTTTTGGCTGGCTGACACGCGATTAGGGTTTACCGCTAAGGCGGAGAGGCGCAAAGAGGAGAATAATGCAAATTCCTGAATATCTCTCTTTTCTGTCATTCCGATTGAGGTTGCTGAGGTACGAAGCAAGTGAACAGAGGAATCTAGAAAGGGGGGGAAGGTGAGAAAATGAATAATATCGAATGTCAAGGTTGGCAGTGTTGGAAGGGTGAGGTGAAGGTGAATTTTTTTTTTTTTTGAATACTGAGTCAACACCGAAAAGTTGTGCAAACGGCTAATGCCACGAAAACACCAAGGCTCTAAGGTGCACAAAGAGTGCATTGATAACAAATTAGCTTTGTGTGTTCTTTGTGTTTTTAAGCTTTAGTGGCAAAAAAAACTTCTCGCAGTGGACTCAATGGTATAAGTTCGCAGCGCTCCCAAAGCATCTTCAATTCTTTATCGACATTTTACCTTAAACAAGAGTAGAGCTGACTTCTATTTATAGTTGGTATAGGCTATCTTTGTTTCTTTTTATGAAAAAGCCAGTAAATATGAAACAATTTTATTTTTTATCGCTGTTATTGATTTTTTGTTTGGGTCTACAATCTCAAATTACAGATTTCCCTTATACCGAAGGGTTCGAGGAATCTGTATTTCCTCCGGATGGCTGGATTGGTTATCCACTGGTAGAAGGCGATCGTGAGTTTGAACGGGTAACTGTGGGCGAGTGGCCTGATTGTCTCCCTCATGATGGTAGTACAGCAATGGCTCAGTACAATTCGTTTAATGCTCAAGCCGGCGATGGTGCTGTGTTAATTAGTCCGGCTTTGGCCCTCACTGATGACAATGTGCTTCGGTTTTGGTTTTTTCGTTCTGAGGATCCCAGCAACAACCGCAGAGATAGAATAGAAGTGTATTATAACGTGACCCCTGATTTGGAAGGCGCTATTTTACTCGATTCCATCAATAGAGCCATTAATTTCTATCCAGTGGTTCCTTTCGAGGACTGGTATCAATATTCGTTTGAGTTCAGTAGTCCACAAAGTACGTATATCATTTTTAAAGCGGTAAGTGCTTATGGTTGGAAAATGTTTTTAGATGATGTGGTTGTTGAGACCAACTCCATCGATGTAAATCCACCGGAGGTCATTGCTTTGGAAGGTACCCAAGTGTATGCACATCAGCAAATGAATTTAACCTTGAGGGTACGCGATCAATCAAGTATGCCAGAGACGCTGGATGGAGAAGCTCTTATTGATGGCAATACATTGGATGTTTTAATGACCAAAACCAGTGGTACACAAGGAGATTTTATCTACGAAGGTACTTTAGCCGGTCAACCTGATCATACCGAAGGTGAAATCCGGTTTTGGCTTACCGACAATATTGGAAATGCTACCTGGTCGGATTCATATCCCTTGCATTGGGATTGGGTACAGCCCATGTTGGAAGAAGGTTTTGAAGGAGAGGATTTTCCTCCAGAAAACTGGGAAGTGACCGGAAAACCATTAACATGGCTTACTTGGGACGATTATGGTGTTGTTTATTATACCGATAGTGATGCCGTTGAGTATGTTGTAACGCCGCCGGAGGGAGAACGTCAGGCCGCTGTAGAATGGGATTTTACAGGCAATGCACAAGATGAATGGATGATCAGTCCTATAGTTGCGATCACTCAAGAAGCAGTTCTTACGTTTAAGACCTTTGTCAGGTTAAACAGTTATGATTACGATGATTATTTCGTGAAAATTACCACTGATGGCTATAGTTGGACAACTTTATGGAGTGCTGCTGACTATCCTGCCGGGGTTTCAAGTTACGATGAGGATATTTCCTTGAATTTGGATGGCTATGTGGGTGAGGATATTCGAATTGCGTGGCAAGCTTCCAATCAAATGGGAACCAATCTTTGGTATTCGTGGTTTGTGGATGATGTTAAAATCAGGGCTTCTGATACGTTGGTGGGTATTCAGGAAAAAATAGTTACGCTTGACTGTCAGGCTTATCCGAATCCGTTTCAGCAGTTGGTGCATCTTAATTTTTATTTGGAGCAATCAAGCAGGGTGATGTTATCTGTTTTTGACCATCAGGGGAAATGCATTCTTAATAAAGAATCGTACTTTACTAAAGGAAATCAGTCGGTTGCGCTGGATGGGAGTACCTGGATGCCGGGATTCTATACTTATCGGATGAGTTCAAAGGATGGGTGTTTTACCGGGAAGTTGGTTAGGAGATAAGAGAAGAAAAAGGTTGGAAGGCTGTTGGCTGTTGGCTTTTGGCTTTTGGCTGGCTGACGCGCTGTTTGAAAAAGTCGGAAGTCGGAAGACGGGGCATAGTGCCGTAGGTACGACCGATATGATAGTCCTGGAATTTATTCTGGGGGATTCAGGGTAATAAAAAGTGAAGGAGCAAAGTAAACAGGGCTTCATTTTTCCGCGAAAGGCACAAAAGGCACGAAATTTTATGTTTATGAATTGGGCGTCATCGCTGATTTGTGTAATTCATGGACAGATATTTAAGGGGTTGGGGGCTTCAAGCTTTTGGCTGTTGGCCCATAGCTGTTGGCTGGATATAGTCAGAAGTTGGAAGTCGGGAGACTGGAGATTGCTGACGCGTGATTTTGAACCGCGGAGGGGAAGAAAGCTGTTTTGGTTTCTCGTTGGGGAATAAACCAGGGATGTATGTTGATGTCCTACGGACAATTTGTGATGGTTGGCTGTATTGCTATTGATTTTGAAGCCCTACGGGCTAGGGGGGATGTAGTTGCCTGAATAGACTCGAGACGGGGCATAGTGCCGTAGGTACGACCGATTTGGTAGACCTGGAATTTATTCCGGGGGATTGGGTTAGGGAAAGTTAAAAGTTAAAAGTGCCTAAGGTTAAAAGTGCCTAAAGTTAAAAGTGTCTAAAGTTAAAAGTTGGGGGACAAAAGTTGGAGTTTTTATGAAAAAGGAAGATTTATAAATTTCGAATATCGAACGCTGAATTGGGATTTTAGAAAAGGTCATCTCGTTGTCTCACGAGGCTCTCACGGTCGTGCCTCCCTCTGAGATAAACGATAAAAGGAGGATTGGCTGTTGGCTATTGGCTGAGTTGATTGTTGGACTGCGGAGGGGCTCGAAGGTTAGGCAAGCCCAAGTCCCGGCGCACAATCCTTCCCGACAGACTTGAGCTAGGGTGGTGTATCGTTATGTTTTAAATGGGGTTCCACCGGACTAAAGTCATGGTGGAATGGATGGGGGATGGCTGTGAGATGAAGTTGTATTTTCCTGTCGAATAATGAATATCGAACTCAGAATGATGAATAATAAACTGGAAGGCAGAAGTGATGAGATGGTTGGGTTTCAAAATGAACTGAATTATTGGTAGTTTTGTGGGGATGAATTAATTTTGATTGGCTATGCACAAATACCCTGTAGAAATTTTGGTTGCGTTTGGTGAGACTTTTGAGACAGATGGGGAGCAGTTTTATACCTGGTTGTTGGAAAATGGTTATCCTGAGTTGGCCGCTTTAAGCAGTGGAATAAGGGGAAGCAAGGAAGCCGTAATGTGGTTGTTAAAGCATAATTATCCTCATTTTGCCGCATTGGATGGCGCCATCGACAATAAAAAACAAGCTTACGATTGGCTGAATAAGTATGATTTTACCTTGTTGATCATGTTGGCTGAGTCGGTTCATGGAAAACCTCAGGCCATGGCATGGTTTAAAAACAAGGAATTGGAGGTTTTTTTGCGGATTGCGCAGAAAATTCGCAAGTTCATGGATAGTCAGTCTTATGATTACCACAAGATGCATTTTTAATAGGGGATCATAGAGACGAAGTAACCGTGTGTGACTTAGTGACAAAGAATAGCGCAAATAAAATTTTGAAAATAATGAAAAATATTCTAATACTTGCAGTTTTTGTATTTGTTCAGGTACATGGGTTTGCTCAACTTGAGATGGAAAATGAGCGGTATGTTCCAGAAACGGACTCGTTGGTTTTAACAAAACTGCATCAGTGGCAAGGACTCAAGTTTGGGTTATTGATGCATTGGGGAACTTATAGTCAGTGGGGAATTGTGGAATCATGGTCACTTTGTCCGGAAGAGTATGGGTGGTGTGAACGCACCAAAGGCAGTGCCCCCGACAATTACAACATTTACAAAAAGGAATATGAAGGGTTGAAGAATACCTTTAATCCGCAAAAATTTAATCCCGACCTATGGGCGGAAGCTGCCAAGCAAGCGGGTATGAAGTATGTTGTGTTTACTACCAAGCACCATGATGGCTTCTGCATGTTTGATTCTCAATACACCGATTATAAAATCACCGACACGGCTTGTCCTTTTTCGGAAAACCCCAGAAGCAATATTGCCCTGGAGATATTTAATGCTTTCCGTCAACAAGGGTTATGGACAGGGGCTTATTTTTCGAAGCCCGATTGGAATATGCCTTATTATTGGAACCCGAAGTATCCACCGCGCGACAGGAATGTTAACTACAACCCTGAAGAGGATACTGCCAGCTGGAATCGGTACGTCGAATTTACGCACCATCAATTGTTGGAACTCCTCTCGGATTACGGGAAAATAGATATTCTTTGGCTTGATGGTGGATGGGTTGCCAAGGAATCAAAAGAAGACATTGAAGCTTGGTATCAGGAGCAGTTGGATAATGATCCTCAGGGCTATTTAAAAAACAGAATAATAAGCCAAGACATTAAAATGGATGACTTGGTACAAAAGGCAAGGGAAAAGCAACCTGGTCTGATTGTAGTTGACAGAGCTGTTTACGGAAAAAACCAAAACTACCTGACTCCGGAGAACCGTGTTCCTGAAAAACCGTTGCCCTATCCCTGGGAATCGTGTATTATTTCGGGAGGAGGTTGGTCGTATACGCCAGATGCGCAATACATGAGTGGCAGAGCAGGTGTTCATCTGTTGGTTGATATTGTAGCTAAGGGCGGAAATTTACTGCTGAATATCGCTCCATCTCCGGAAGGAGAATGGCAACCTGGTGCTTATGAACTTTTGCAGTCGTATGGCCGTTGGATGGGGGTGAATAATGAAGGTATTTACAATAGCTATGTTTTGGAACCATATAAGGAAGATCAGTTTTGCATGACGCAAAATGCCGAGGGAAATGCTTATTTCTTCTATTTTGTTCAAGAAGAAGAGTCGGTCATGCCCGCTGAGTTCCATATTCAATCGCATCGGCCTGCTGATGGAGCTGTTGTAAGTCTTTTAGGATATACTAACCCGCTGACTTGGGAAAAGGAAGGGGAAGGGTTTAAGGTGATTGTCCCGGATAAGATCAGGAAAAGTCCACCGTGTGATTTTGTGTGGACGATTAAGGTGTCGCAAATTAGGTAGGTGGGGAAGGGAGCTGTTGGTTATATTGGCTATTGGCTATTGGCTTTTAGCTGTTGGCTGGCTTGCGCGTGATTAAAGGAACGCTGATGACGCGGATTGAACTGATTATCGCAGATTTTTAAAGCTGAAGCTTTTATTGTGGAATAATGGATTTACGCGGATTTTGAAAGCTGAAGCTTTTTGTTGGAAAATGGGCTGGTGATGGGGTGGCTATTGGCTTATTTGGGGGATAGTGGTTAGGGGTTGGGGGATAGAAGAGAAGCTGTTGGCTGTTGGCTGGCTGAAGCGAGAGTAGTTGGACGAGTATGGGGGCAATTTGAAGATTTGAAGATGGGTTGATTTGAAAATGGGCTAGCGCGTGAGACAGGAACACTGATAACACTGATGCGACGGATAACCACGAATATTTCAAGATAATTGTCTCAAAGAACCCTCAATATACAACTCTGAAATTCAGTCGTTTATGTCATTCTGGTTGAGCTTTTTTAAGGCATGAAAAAAGCGAACAGAGGAATCCCCAAAAACAAGTAAGCCATCCTTACTACCAACTCTTCCTTTCTGTTTTTTTCCGTTTAATGCTGAGGGAGGAACGACCGTGAGCATCTGGTGAATATAGGGAAAACAAGAAGTTAAGTGAAAAAAACACCGAATATCGAACGCTGAATACTGATTTTAGAATAAGGGAAGAAGTGGGTAGTCCTTAGGTCACTAAGGCACGAAGAAAGCGAACAGAGAAATCTACAAAGGCAGGAAGGCCTTTAGCTGTTGGCTGTACGTTTCAAGGGTTTAGAAATAATACCAACATCTTTTTTCGCACCCTGATCGTGTCCACGATTCATGTACAAATAGATAAATGCAACACTTCACCCCAACTTAAGACACTTTAGCTCACTTCACCCCAACTCTAGGCACTTTAGTTCACTCTAGGCACTTTTAACATTTTGAATATCCTAACATTCAACCTTTTTACCTACTTTTATCCATTCATTCAACAAATAAGCACCATGGATATCCGGAAGCACCAACTAGAGATCATACCTGTCCTCATCCTACTCTTGTTTTGTCTTACCCCTTTTTTTTCCTTCTCCCAGGGCAAGCAGGCCAATATTTGGTATTTTGGTTACAAGGCCGGTGTGGATTTTAATGCAGGTAGCCCCCCTTCAGCACTACTCAATAGTCAAATGAATCATACTGGAGGTGGAAGTGCCAGTATTGCGGATAGTATCGGGCAGTTGCTTTTTTATTCCGATGGGGTTACCATTTGGAATAAAAGCCATGTCTTTATGCAAAACGGTATTGATATGGGCACTACATCCACCCAAGGCGCAATGATTGTGCCGTGTCCTGGTAACAACCATCTATACTATTATTTTAATTTTATTTGGGATAATCCTGCTTTTCAAACTCATTTTCAATATTCAGTCATCGATATGGATCTGGACAATGGCAATGGCGGAGTTGTTACAAACCAAAAAGGGATTAGGCTTTTTAATAACTCATCCGTGCATTTGAGTGCCGTACACCATGCCAATGGTAAGGATATCTGGGTACTGGCACACAGGATGAACAACAATCAGTACTATGCCTATCTGGTAACAGCCGACAGCCTCCATCATGCTCCGGTCATCAGTACCGCAGGTTCTAATGTTACCGGTTCTAATGGTTACATGAAAATATCCCCCAATGGAAAAAGGGTTACAGTATGTACCATACCCGGAGTCTACCCTGGTTTTTTTGAATCCATCTATTTTGATAATGAAACCGGAATGGTCAACGATGTTGACATGGTGCACAAAGAATTGGGCTATTATGGGGTGGAATATTCACCTGATAATACCAAATTGTATATAAGTTCAAATGATCTGCTGCAATACGACCTGAATGCAGGAACCCCCCAGGAGATATTGGCCTCCGAGGTGGCCCTGACCGAGGGAGGAACTACTCCTGGTGCCCTCCAGCTTGGCCCCGATGGAAAAATATACTGTGCGATTGGTGGTAGTGGCAGCGCATATTATTTGAGCCAGATCCACAATCCCAATGCAGCCGGTTTATTTTGCAATTTTGAGCGGGATGCCGTGGACCTGGATGGCCGTTATACCAATGATGGCCTCCCCTCCTTTATCCAGTCCTACCTCAGCGATCCCACCTTTACAGCAC
>JBFHGX010000084.1:0-16867 GCA_041582875.1 Bacteroidales bacterium
AGATGCCATTCGAATTATGACCGTTCACAAGTCGAAAGGCTTGGCCTTTGAAATAGTTATTTCAGATACCGATGTGGAAATCATCAAGCGCACGCGACAAGAATTTTGGATGGAATCAGGACTTCCTGAATCGGAGAAATTAAAGGTGGGACTGTTTCCATTAACCAAAGCACTTTCGCTTATTGGAAAAGAAGATGTGTTTCAAAAAGAAGAAGATCGATCGACCTTGGATTACCTGAATGTACTTTACGTAGCCTTTACACGGCCGATAAAAGCGCTTTATATTCTGGCCAACCAAAATCACAACGACAAACATGGGAAATTGGCCCATTGGCTTATTGAGTTCTTAAAAAGCAAACAACTTTATATCGAGGAAAAAACGAGTTACCTGTTGGGCGAATTACCGATGGCTGATGAAGTCCGCAAGAGTATTTTGGAGGAATATGAACTTAAAAAATGGGCTTCCTATTCCTGGCAGAAAAACATGTGGGTAGCCAAGCCCGAATCGGATTTAAGCGTGTCGCTATTAAGTCAAAGTGACCGCGACTATGGAATATTCATCCACCAGCTGTTGGCCAAAATCAAAAGTAAAAACGACGTTAAACGTGTGATTACTCATCAGCAATTGGTAGGGAATATTGTGGAACAAGAGTCACTTTTGCTGACTTCTATTATCAATCAATTGATAAATCACCCCCAACTTACTGAATACTACCAACCAGGAGTCTGGAGCAGAAATGAAACCGAAATCCTTTTGAAAGACGGCGAAATAATCCGTCCTGACCGGGTGGTTAAACTCAACGATGAGCTTATCATCATTGATTACAAAACCGGGGAAAAACAACCCCAGCACTCAAAACAACTGGCTTACTACAAGAAAGCCTTTCAATTACTTGGGTTCGAACAAACCAAGGCCTTGTTGGTGTATTTACAAGATGGTATAGAAGTGATTGAAGTCACATAAACCAATTTTATCATCGTAGTTATCGGTATTTTCCATTTGACGAACTTTGCTTTCAAAAAAAAGTCAATAGTCGTCTATTTTTAATATCTAAACTATCCAATAACATTTCAAGCAAATCTATTTATAAACTTTTAGTTCATCCAATGCCTGGCGGTATTTTCGGGCATTCCTGTTGTGCTGTGCATTGGTTCTGGCAAACACATGGTATCCTGATAAATCATCATTTGCACAAAAGAACAAATAGTTTTCGTCGCTATGATTCAGAACAGCATCGATAGAAGCAATGGAAGGGATGCAAATAGGTCCAGGAGGAAGTCCAGCATTTTTGTAGGTATTGTAAGGAGAATCAATCTCTTTATGAACATTTAACACACGCCGTAAATTTTTATCATTGATTGCGTATACCAATGTTGGATCAGCCTGAAGCAACCATCCGGCATTAAGTCGGTTAACATAAACACCTGCAATCATTGGCTTTTCATCGTTTTTATTGGTTTCCTTCTCAACAATACTTGCTAAAGTAACCACCTCAGGAATAGTCATTTGCATGGCAGAAACCTTAACCTTCCGCGATTCATTCCAAAATTTAGTATACTCTTCAGCCATGCGATTAACAAAGCCATCTGCATCAGTATTCCAATAAAACTCATAGGTATTGGGAATAAAAATACAAGAAACTGTTTCTCGGTTCAAGCCAAATTTTTCCCAAATTTGGGGATTAGTAAGCGCAGCAACAATTGAAGCCGAGTCAGCTTCAATTTGAGTGGCTACACGTCCTGCCAACTGATAAATATCGCGTTGATTATTGAATATCACCTTTACAGGAACCTGTTTACCCGATCGTAATAAATCAACCAACTCGTTGTTATTCAACCCGTTTTTAATAACAAAATGCCCCGGCTTAATAAGTTCAGGATATTTTTTCTTTCCTGCCCACCATTCAAAATTATTGCGATGAATGATCAGGCCTTTCTCGTAAAGTATTGACTTTACATCATCGAAATTTGCCCCTGTTGGAATGTAAACAGAAACCGATTGTCCTTCAGTTGTCCAAACATTGGTTTTAAACACAATACCATAGAGAAAATAAGAAGTACCGGCAGCTACCAGAACTACAAACAGCAATATCCAAAAAATAATTCTTACAATTGGACTTCTTTTTTTTCTTTTTCCACGATAACTGCTGTGATAATAAGCCATGCTATTTATTTTTTTCTTTTTTTATCAACTGGTAAAAACCAACATCAATTTTTTCATTTCCACGAAAGAGCCATTCCTTTCTAACTCCTGACAAAACAAAACCTGCCTTTTCGAATAACTTAATACTTGAAAAATTATCAGCCTCAATATCGCAGTAAAGCTGTTGTATTTTTAAATATTCAAAGGCATATTTTATCAAAATATTCAATGAAGTTGCCGCAAAACCCTTTCCTCTTTCATCTTCAACCAGTGTTATACCGATTCCAGCCCGTTTATGTTTCGGTTCAAAGTCAAAAATATCAATTGTACCTATCGTATGCTTAATTTTACCCGTTACTTTTTCAATAATAAACCTCAATTGCTTGGCCGTATAAATATCTTTATCAAACTGAAGCACATACTGTTCCATATCAAATCGCGAAAAAGGAGATTGAGTATTACTCAAATGCCAAAGGCGACTATCGTTTTCTAAATCAAATAAAAAATCAACATCTTCAGGTTCGGGTGCCCTAAGTTTAATCCCGTTGGCCATTAAAATATTTTTCATTGTTATTTTTAATTTGTTAAATGCCTGGCATCAACCGACTCAATGCTAATTAATCTACAAAACATTAACTTCGCCCTGGAAAACCAAAGTTGCAGGTCCACGCAACCAAACCTCTGAAACAAGCATGGAATCATGAACGAAATCCACCTTAAAGTTACCACCACGTGTTTCAACCAACCAATGCTGCTGTCCTATTTTTATGCCAGCAGCGATGGCTGACGCTGTAACTCCAGTGCCACACGAAAGCGTTTCATTCTCCACTCCACGCTCATAAGTTCTTACATATAAACTGTTCTCACGCATTTGAACAAAATTTACATTCACTCCTCCTGTATCAGGTCGCGTTACTTGTCGTAATTTTCTACCCAAAGAATAAACATCCAAAGATTCGACATCATTCACAAACCTGACCAAATGTGGTGACCCGGTATCAAGAATAAAATCATCACCTTCAGGATCAGCACCCACAACATCCAACATCTTTAAGGAAACATTCCATTGCGAACCTCTTTCAACCTCATCATCAATTACCGCCAAATGAATGCCATCGATGGCTTCAAATGAAAATGATTTTTCTACATATCCTTTATAAAAAGCTAAAGCAGAAATACAACGTCCACCATTGCCACACATCGTACTTTCGAGTCCGTCTGAATTAAAATACTTCATGGTAAATGAATAACTTGCCGAGGGCTGAATTAGCATTAATCCATCAGCGCCTATACCAAATCTGCGATGACAGAGATCCTGAATTTGCTTTGTTGTCAAAATGACAGATTCTGTCATGCCATCGATCAGAATAAAATCGTTGCCATTACCATGAAATTTATAAAAAGGAATTTTCATACCATTGTAATTCAATCTATCTGCGAGTCAATACCTAAAGTTAACATTTATTAACCTTTAGCCCATAATCTGGGGCATCCATATTGCGTTTAGTCAACAAAAATACTCGAGAAAAATGAAAATAAGTTCTTTTACCAAAAGTTTTTTAGGAGGTGCGGCAGGAGCAGCATTGGTTCTAAGCGTAGTTTTTTTCAGTTTAACATCCAATACGTCTAAAACAGACACCTCAAAACAAAATCTATCAGAGTCAGAATACAGACAAATTCCGACACACCAAACCTCCTATCTGCCCGAGGCCAGCGCTGATTTTCGAAAGGCAGCGCAAAAATCGCTAAACGCTGTAGTTCATATTAAAACGGAAATACTCACTGTAAATAGTTCTTACAACGATTTTTTTTGGCCTTTTAGAGAATATATGGATCACAATCAGCAGAAGCAAAATAGCTATACAGCATTTGGTTCCGGGGTCATCATATCTTCTGATGGCTATATTGTCACCAACAACCATGTGGTTAATGGTGCCGATAAGATTTCAGTAAAGTTTAACGATGGTCACGAAGCACAAGCCACCATTGTCGGGCTCGACCCCTCAACCGATCTGGCATTAATCAAAGTTGAATTGAATGACCTTCCATTCCTTGCTTATGGCGACTCCGACGAACTTCAGGTCGGCGACTGGGTTTTAGCAGTTGGGAATCCGTTTAATTTAACCTCAACCGTAACCGCAGGTATTGTTAGTGCCAAAGCCCGAAACATCAACATTCTGGGGTCCCGGTCTGCCATAGAGTCGTTTATCCAAACTGATGCTGTGGTCAATCGTGGAAATAGTGGTGGCGCCTTGGTTAATACAGAAGGCCAACTGGTTGGCATCAATGCAGCTATAGCTTCTCACACGGGCGTTTACGAAGGTTATTCCTTTGCTATTCCAGTTAATATTGTCAAAAAAGTAGTAGACGATTTAATGGAATATGGTGAAATTCAGCGTGCCTACATAGGTGTTCAAATTCAAAATGTTGATGCCGATCTGGCCAAAAAACTTAATCTTGACCAAGTACAGGGAGTTTATATTGCCGGCGTAGTTGAAAACAGTGGAGCGGATGATGCGGGACTTAAAGAAGGCGACATTATCATGTCTATCGACAATAAACCTACCCACACAGTATCATCATTGATGGGAGTTATTGCACAATACCGACCTGGAGTGAGTGTTCTGGTGCTTGTAAACCGGGACAACAGTACCGAAAAAATCGATGTCATTCTGAAAAATGAAAACGGCACGACCACCATCGTAAAAAGAGGTGATTCGTTTTATAGCGAGATGTTGGCTGCAGAATTACAACAAATCGACCAGGAGGACAAGGAAAAACTCAGACTTCAAGGCGGAGTCAAAGTGGTTAAAATCAATGAGGGTATCCTCAGGCAAGGCGGAATAAATGAGGGTTTTATTTTAACAGAGATCAATGGTGTTCGCATTAATTCACAACAAAATCTTAATGAGGCCCTAACAAAGTCGAAAAGCAATATCATCCGAATGAAAGGAATGTATCCCAATGGCGCAAAAATTTCTTACGAATTCATGAAATAATTTGTTATTTAGAATAATTTTTAATAAATTGCGTGCCCAATTTTACTTGACGACAGAAACACAACCCCGTACTATGAGACAACTAAAAATATCAAAATCTATAACCAACCGAAACACTGCCTCCCTTGACAAATATCTTCAGGATATTGGAAAGGAAGACTTAATCACTGCTGAAGAGGAAGTAGAATTAGCACGCCGAATTAAATCGGGCGATCAGGTTGCTTTGGAAAAACTTACAAAAGCCAATCTTCGATTTGTGGTATCCGTTTCAAAACAATATCAAAATCAAGGTCTCAGCCTGCAAGACATGATTAACGAAGGAAACCTTGGTTTAATAAAGGCCGCTCAGCGATTTGACGAAACACGAGGTTTTAAATTTATTTCTTATGCCGTTTGGTGGATCAGACAATCCATCCTTCAGGCTTTGGCTGAACAGTCACGAATCGTCCGTTTGCCGCTCAATCAAGTTGGATCGTTAAACAAGATCAAGAAAACAACCTCTCGACTTGAACAAAAATATGAACGTTTACCCTCTGAATCAGAAATAGCAGAGGAAATGGAGGTGTCTGATCATAAAATTAATTCGGCACTAAAAATTGCTACCAAATATGTTTCCATGGATGCCCCTATGGGGGAAGATGATGATACCAATTTCTTGGAAATGTACGTTCCCACGGATGTTGAAGATACTGATGAATCATTGATGAGAGAAAGCCTTGGCAGCGAAATTCAACGGTCGCTGGCGTCGTTAAGCGAAAAAGAACGTGATGTCATCAACATGTACTATGGAATAGGCATGAGTCACGGGCTTACTTTGGAGGAAATAGGAGACAAATTTGACCTAACCCGCGAACGCGTCAGACAAATCAAAGAAAAAGCAATCAGACGATTGCGACATACCGCCCGAAGCCGATTACTAAAGGCATATTTGGGTCAATAACAGATATTTTGGAAATTTAAGGCAGTTTTGTAATAAAACTGCCTTTTTTTTTAAATTTGCCTTACAGCTATTAACAACTTTCGTTTTACCAAAAAAAATGAACATGATACCTAAAAAAGACATGAATGGACATTACGAAGACTCATTGACCGATTGGGCTCAGAAAGAAATGATTGCCAATGAGTTTATTAGTGTCCTCTCTAAGTTATTTTACGACAAATCAATTGAGTTGGTTTTGTTTAGAAGTCAGCTTATTGACAGGAGTGCCAGCTTGATTTTATACAGACACTCCTATGCAGAAAATATCATTAACAAACAACTGGATATTGAAGTTTCATTGCTGCTGGCTAAAGCCATTCTGCATTGCAATGTTGGCCCGTCAAAACTCGATATTGGGAAATTAAATGGCGAGTGGCTCGAAGAAAAAGGAAACTTCGTGGATGCAGAAGACTTCATTCGGATTAAGTTAAAAGACTACATCGGAAACAAGCCAAATTTTGAAAACCCCGTAGACATTGTTCTGTATGGATTTGGTCGTATTGGTCGGCTTTTAGCTCGCGAACTGATCATTCAAGGTAATGGACATCAGTTAAGAGTTCGCGCCATTGTAACTCGTGGTAATGGCGATGAACAAATAACCAAACGGGCATCTCTGTTCCGTCACGACTCGGTTCATGGCCCTTTTCGTGGAGTTGCCATCGAAAATCTTGAAGAGAAAAATATTTATATCAACGGACACAAGGTTCTGATGTTAAATGCATCAAGTCCTGAAGAACTAGACTACACACATTACGGCATTCATAACGCAGTACTCATCGACAACACCGGAATTCTGCGCGACAGAGATGGTTTAAGTCGCCACCTCAACGCCAAAGGAATTGCAAAGGTTTTGTTAACCGCACCAGGAAAAGGAGACATTCCCAATATTGTGTTTGGGGTAAACGAAAAGTTAGTTGACTACAAAAAGGAAACCGTCTTTTCCGCTGCTTCGTGTACAACCAATGCTTCCGCCCCTGTATTATCTGTCCTTGAAAGGGAAATAGGCATAGAAAAAGGCCACTTGGAAACGGTACACAGTTATACCAACGATCAAAATTTGCTCGATAATATGCACAGCAAGTCACGTCGTGGTCGATCAGCTCCGCTTAATTTGGTGATTACTGAAACAGGAGCTGCCTCTGCGGTTACAAAAATAATCCCTTCCTTGAAAGGGAAACTTACCGGAAATGCCATCAGAGTTCCTACCGCAAATGTTTCGCTGGTTGTGCTCAATCTAACCCTAAAAAGAGCTTCGTCGAAAGAAGAAATTAACCAAATGCTTCGTCAGGCTTCTCTTTCCGGAGAATTGGTAGCTCAAATAAAGTATTCAACCTCAGCAGACGCAGTTTCTTCAGATTTTATTGGTGAATCTGCCACAAGTGTTTTCGACAGTTTGGCAACGATTGTATCTGAAGATGGAAAAACAGTGGTACTTTACATTTGGTACGACAACGAATTTGGTTACGCATTGCAAGTAATTCGGGTGGCCAAAAATATGGCTGGAGTTAAAAGACCAACCTATTATTAGTTCAGTAACAAATCAAAAACGAAGCCGGTATTTCAACAGAATACCGGCTTTTTTATTAACAGTCTATTTTTTCGAGCAATTTTGATTGGCACAAATAAAATCAATGAAACAATTCAGAAAACCCAGATAAAAATACCAACTAAAACCATCTAACCTGCTGTTTCAAAAATATTTACAACACATCATCAAAGCCATTGATTGTTATTAAACCAGCACAAAAATTGCCAATAACCACCTGTTATTCATTAAACATACCGCACGTCGATACCTTTGATAAAATTTAAGTAAATTAATCTTTGATTCTTTCCCGATAGACTATATTTGCACTTTCTTAGGGTATCAATTTTTTTTCAAGCGCATGAAAGAACATGTTAAATACATTTTCGTAACCGGAGGTGTTTCTTCGTCATTAGGTAAAGGAATTATTTCAGCCTCACTGGCAAAATTACTTCAAGGCAGAGGTTTTTCTGTTACCATTCAAAAACTGGATCCATACATCAACATTGATCCAGGAACACTTAATCCGTATGAACATGGCGAATGTTATGTTACCGAAGATGGCGCTGAAACTGACCTCGATTTGGGGCATTACGAGCGATTTTCAAATACACCAACCTCTCAAGCCAACAACGTAACTACAGGTAGAATTTACCAAAGTGTAATCGATAAAGAACGCAAAGGTGAATACTTGGGCACAACAGTTCAAGTGGTGCCTCATATTACTGATGAAATAAAAAGATGCGTTAAATTGTTGGGCGAAACAGGTAAATACGATTTCGTTATTACTGAAATCGGCGGAACTGTTGGCGACATTGAATCTTTTCCTTTTGTTGAAACAGTGCGCCAAATGAAATGGGAACTCGAAAATGACTGTGCTGTGATTCATCTCACATTGGTTCCTTTTTTAAAAGCTGCCGGCGAATTAAAAACAAAACCAACTCAGCATTCAGTAAAAACCATGCTGGAGCAAGGAGTTCAGCCCGACATCATTGTTTGCCGAACAGAACACCCTCTGAACGAAAGCATTAAGCGTAAAATCGCTCAATTTTGCAACGTACACCCAAAAAGGGTTATCGAATCTATCGATGCGGAAACAATTTACGATGTTCCACTCCTGATGAAGGAAGAACAATTGGACATTGCTGTTTTGGAAAAAACGCAGACCCCGATACCGGCTGAATTGGATTTAAAAAACTGGGAGAATTTTATTCAACGATTAAAAAACCCAAAACAGGAAGTAACCATAGGTTTGGTGGGAAAATATGTCGAACTAAAAGATGCATACAAATCCATAAACGAGTCCTTTATTCATGGGGGATCGGCCAACGAAACCAAAGTCCGGGTTAAGTCCATTCATTCTGAAATGATCGATGTAGAAAACGTGCAAGCAAAGCTTGCCGGATTAGATGGCATTTTGGTAGCTCCGGGATTTGGAGGCAGGGGCGTTGAAGGTAAAATTGAAGCCATTAAATATGCACGAGAAAACAAAATCCCCTTCTTGGGCATTTGTTTAGGGATGCAATGTGCTGCCATTGAATTCACACGTAATGTACTACAGCTCAAAGATGCTCATACTACTGAAATTGATCCTGACACTACCAATCCTGTTATCGACCTCATGGAAGGCCAGAAGGACGTTAAAGACCTGGGTGGCAGCATGCGTTTGGGATCTTACGATTGTGAGCTTAAAAAAGACAGTTTAGTCTACGGGCTATACAACAGCGAGCATATCAAAGAAAGACACCGCCATCGCTATGAGTTTAATAATGAATACCGCCTACGGTTCGAGGAAAATGGCATGGAACTAACCGGAATTAACCCTCAGGAAGATCTGGTAGAAATTATCGAATACAAAAACCATCCTTGGTTTATTGGTGTTCAGTTTCATCCTGAGTATAAAAGTACAGTAAAAAATCCTCACCCCTTGTTTGTTGGATTTGTAAAAGCAGCTGCAGAGTACAAAAATCGCAAGAAATAATCGATCAAGTGTGATCTGATCTCCAGTACGGATTTTCGTCTTCGGATTCGTCATCATCCCCCTCAAGCTCCCAACTATATTTCTTACGTTGGGGGCCTTTTGTTCTGTAATAGATGGCCATAATCACACCGGTCACAAACCCACCTAGGTGACCTTCCCAACTGATGTTCTTTTCCTTTGGAAAAAAATCAGGGAACACACCCCAAATCATACTTCCGTACAAAAAAGCGACAATCAACGACAACGCTGCCAGTCCCTTTACCTGCCGAATAACGCCACTGAAGAATAAAAAAGCTGATAATCCATATATGACACCACTAGCGCCAATGTGCCATGATGGCCGACCGCCAAACCAAACCCACATCCCCGACAAAACCCAAATCCCCAGCAAAACCTTCCATGAAATCTCACGGTAAAAATAGAACAAGGCCGATGACAAGACCAAAAATGACACCGAATTGGCCATTAAATGACTAAAACTTCCATGAACAAAAGGCATCAGCACGATTCCCGGTAACCCTTTAATATTCAATGGATAGATTCCCAAAATACCCAAATCAACCTTAAATATTATTTCAATAATTTTTATTATCCACATCAAACCCAAGAGATAAACAGGAGGAAGCAAAGCTGCGATAAATCGTTTATTCTTTTTATACATAGGAGGTAATTAATAGTATGATTTTACTAAAGTAACAAATCATGTGCCCTTTTCGAAACTCTCCGTTATCAAAAAGACACACGAAATAGTTGCTAATTAACTTATACAAAACATTATGCTATTACATTTGCAAAAAACTGTCGGAAAAACATGAAAAATTCAAACCTTCTCCTTATTTCCTTGTCATTGATAATACTTGCAGGATGCAATCCATGCAAAATAAATAACATGACTGCAACAGTGAAAAACCACGTACATCTCAATGATTTGTCTTCAGCTTCAGCTGTGTGGTCATTCCACGACGAGCTTTACCTTGCCGGTGATGATGTTCCATGGCTATATCAACTTGACAACGAATTCAATATCACAAACAAGTGTCAACTGAGCAATGTCGACAGATTGGTCAACGGTCGCACTCCTGGCGACATCAAGGCTGATTTCGAATCCATGGAGATCTTTAATTTAAATGGGGAAGATGTAGCCCTGATCCTACCCAGTGGCTCAAAAGAAATAAGTCGTGATACCGGCTATTTGGTCTCAATTACGGATCATAAAATTCTATACAAAAACAACATTCGACGATTGTACAACAAAATTATTGCGAAAGCCAAAATTGATCCCGGAGAACTTAATATGGAAGGTCTCGCCATTAGCGACAAGCATATCTATTTGTTACAACGGGGAAATATCACAAAAAACTTTGTTGTAAGAATTCCCCGAAGCGAGTTTCTAAACTTTTTCCGTCACCATACCATTTTACCCGACATTTCGTTATTCTACTTTGATTTACCAAAAAACGATAGTGTTGTAGCTGGTTTTTCAGGAGCTTGTATTGCACCTGACCAACAGGGATTGTTTTTTACAGCCTCTCTAGAAAACACAGGAACCGCTCTAGCAGATGGAGAAGTTCAGGGAAGCTATCTGGGTTACATTCCATTTTGCAAAATAAAAAAGGGTGAATACGCTATCACAAAATTAGAATACAACGGGAAAACCTTCGCTAAAAAACTTGAGGGGATCACCATAAAAAATACATTGGAAGGAATTGGTTATGAAGTAATCACGGTTTGTGATAACGATGACGGATCTTCAGATATCATTGAACTTACCATCGCATTAAAATAAACAATTAGTATGATAAAACTCTTTTGGATAACCCTAACCGTTCTCGTCATAACTTCCCTTTTTCCTTCCCAGATAATCGCAGACGATGTTTTTAAAGGATACACTTTGAGCGGTTACATCACCGATCAAGAAAACGGAGAATCACTTCCCGGAGCTACTCTTTACCTCGCTGAACAAAAAACGGGTACTACATCCAATAACTATGGATACTACAGCTTAACACTTCCTGCCGGAAAATACCGCTTAGTTGTTTCCTTTCTAGGATATGCCGATAAAGAAATCAACATAGAACTCAATGTAGACCAAACGCTAAATATTGAATTACAGAATAGTAGCCAAGATTTGGAAGAAGTAGAGGTAACCGGACAAGCAAAAAACGAGAATGTGATTGAAGCGCAAATGAGCGTCAATACCATCTCAGGTAAAACGATACAATCGATCCCTGCGCTCATGGGCGAAGTGGATTTAATTAAAGCTTTACAGTTGTTGCCCGGAGTTAAATTTGTAGCTGAAGGATCATCTGGGCTTAGTGTCCGTGGAGGGAGTCCAGACCAAAACCTAATTTTACTGGATGAAGCTACCGTGTATAATGCCGGACATCTTATGGGTTTCTTCTCCGTATTTAACAACGATGCAGTTAAAAGTGTGGAGCTTTACAAAGGTGATTTACCAGCCAAATATGGTGGTCGATTGGCTTCGCTCATCGATGTTCGGATGAAAGATGGCAACACCAAAGGCTTTCATGGAAATGGAGGTATCGGACTCATTAGCAGTAGACTACTTCTTGAAGGTCCCATTGTAAATGACAAAGCGGCATTCATGGTCGCCGGTCGCAGATCGTATGCCGACTTATTCCTAAGGCTGTCGCCCAACGAAGACATCAACGACAATATCCTGTATTTTTATGATTTAAACACCAAGCTCAATTATACAGTCAACGAAAAAAACCACATCTTCCTTTCAGGTTATTTTGGAAAAGATGTGTTTAAAAGTGGATTTTTTAAAATGAACTGGGGTAATGCCACAGGAACCATTCGTTGGAATCATATCTTTCACGAAAAGCTATTTTCCAGTTTCAGTTTTGTAGCCAGTCGTTTCAGTTACCGTTTGGGAGTTCCTGAGAATTCGGCCAATGGATTCGACTGGAATTCATCTCTCGATGATTATAATCTGCGTGAGGATTTTCAGTGGTTTGCCAACCCCAACAATTTAATTACGTTTGGATATTCAACCCTCTTCCATAGTTTTTTTCCAGGTGTAATCGAAGGTACCAGTGAAGAGTCTTTCATCACCAGATACGAGCTTAATAAACAATATGCTTTGGAAAGTGCTGCCTACATCGGCAATGAACAGAAGGTTGGCTCACGCGTTATTTTAAAATACGGAATGCGGTTTTCGATGTTCAACAACATTGGGCCGGGAACAACCTATCAATTTAACGAAGAAGGCATCGCAACCGACTCCACCACTTATTCCAGCGGTGACTTTTACAATAACTACAATGGTTTCGAACCTCGCTTGGGCATCGTTTTTCTTATCAACGAAACCAGTTCGATAAAAGCAAGTTACAGCAAAAACAGACAATACATCCAGCAAGCTTCGAATTCAACGGCTGGCTCACCCCTTAACATTTGGTTTCCAAGCAGTCCGAATGTAAAACCCCAAGTTGGACAACAATTTGCCCTCGGATACTTCAGAAACTTCGAGGACAACATGTTTGAAACTTCAATTGAAGTCTATTATAAGTATTCGGATAATGCCATCGATTACCGCGACCATGCTGATTTACTGCTCAACAAGTATTTCGAAGGAGAACTCCTCTTTGGAAACGATTGGGGGTACGGCACCGAGTTGTTGATTAAAAAAGTAAGTGGTAAACTTAGCGGATGGGTTAGTTACACCTATTCGCGGGCCTTGAGAAAAATTGACGGGATAAACAATGGAAATGAATACTCAGCGCCCTACGATCGACCTAACGACGTTTCTATTGTAATGAACTACGACCTCAATCAGCGGATTAGCTTCGGATTTACCTGGGTATATTCAACAGGTAATCCGGTAACCTTCCCGGTAGGAAGATTTGAATATGAGAATACCACAATACCGGTATACTCAAAACGCAACAGTTATCGCATGCCCGACTATCACAGATTGGATTTAAGCGTTACCTGGCGAGAGAAATACAAACCTGAAAAAAAATGGCATAGCGAATTTAATGTTTCTCTTTACAATGCATACAACCGCAAAAACCCCTATATAATTAATTTCCAAAGCGAACCTAACAATCCTGACATCACCTATGCCGAATCGACCTACCTGTTTGGCATCATACCATCGTTTACTTACAATTTCAAATTTTAACCATGAGAAATCCAAAATATTTCCCAATACTCATCCTTGTTTTAACAATCATAACGATACAGGCATGTACGGAACGTATCGATATCGATTTGGACCAGACTTACGTCAGATTAGCTGTAGAAGGCTATATCACTCCGGAGAAGGGCCGACAATACATTAAACTCACCGAAACTTCTGATTATTTTTACAACAATCCTCCACCAACTGTTAGTGGAGCCCAAGTGGTTATTACTACTACTGATTCAAGTGTAATCTTTACAGAAGACCCCACCAAACCAGGCTATTATATTCCACCAAGTGATTTTGTGGGTGTTCCTGAAAAATCCTACACCATGGACATTGTGCTACAAGAACCCATCAATGGTACCGTTAACTACCGTTCGACAGAAATCATGCCTCACCAAACCACAGATATCGACTCCATCACATTGGAATACAATCCGCAATGGGAAAGATGGCTTGTTCATTTATACGCTTGGGAACCGGCTACTGTTGATTATTATTTATTCAATGCCATCAACAATGGCGTATTGATTTCGGATAGTATCAGTCGTAAAATAATTTCGGAAGACAAACTATACAATGGCAATTACACCAATGGCGCCACTGTTCAGGTACTTTATAAAGATGAAGTTTCTCCCGGCGATACCTTTACCCTGGTTTTATCAAATATCACCAAGGAGTATTTTGATTTTATTGTGGGCGTTCAGGAAGAAATTCAAGCTAAAAATCCGCTTTTCAGCGGACCTGCCGCCAATGTCCTTTCTAATGTTGAGGTTGATGCAGTGGGCTATTTTGCAGCCTTTCCATCCACTTATACCACAACCATTGTACAAACTCCGGATGATTGGGAGTAGGGTAAATCAGGCTCAGCATAGCCTGTAAATCCTTAAAAAAAAACTACTTTTATCCTGTGAAAAGAAGAACTGTTTTTTGCATAGGGGCTGCCCTGGTTGATGAAATATATCATTCTATAGACCAACCTGTTGCAGGCAGCTCAAATCCATCGAGTTATGTCAAGACTCCCGGCGGAGTTGCACGAAATATTGCACATCATCTGGCATTACTTGGCGATTCTGTAGAATTAATCTCTCATTTTGGCAATGACCCTGATGGGGATTGGCTGATGAAAAAATGTAGTGAAATTGGTATTGGAATATCCCATTCACTTATAAACACAACCCATACCGGAAAATTTGCTGCTTTTATAGCACCTGAGGGAGAGCTTATTACGGGTGCCGTTTCCACTCATTTCGAAGAGTTGATCACTCCGGAATTTCTACAATCGAAAGCCCCGTTATTAAAAGAAGCTTCTGTCGTTTTATTCGACTGCAACTTGAGTATTGAGAGCATGCAATGGCTAACACTCTTCTGTCAGGAGCAGAAAATTCCCTATATTATCGAACCTGTTTCAGTAACGAAAGCAGAGCGATTATTACAGGTTGACATTCAGAATACTTTGCTAATCACTCCCAACGAAATTGAAATGGCAAAACTAACCGGAGGGTCAAATGATATCTCTGCCGAGATACTCATTGGTAACATCCTTAAAAAAGGGGTACACTATGTATGGGTTAGAAAAGGTAAGGCCGGTTCAGTATTACACACAACAAACAATCAATTTGTATTAAAAGCCCCATCAATAAAGGTTATGGACAGCACCGGAGCAGGTGATGCTGCTTTAGCTGGCTGGATTCATGCCTGGCTGATGAACAAGCATCCGGAAGATTGTGTGCGCTACGGTCATGCTTTGGCTTCGTTGGTATTACGAGTAAAAGGGGCTATCCTTGAAAAAGCAGACTCCAAAACACTTCAACAGATTATTAACGCTGAGAATTAACATAATGAACCAGAAAAGTTTTTTAAACATACATCCGGAAATAAAGCAAGCATTGGCTATAGGAAAACCCATTGTAGCGCTTGAATCGACAATTATTGCACATGGAATGCCTTATCCGCTGAATATTCAAACAGCAATGGAAGTGGAACAAATCGTTCGTGAAAACGGTGCTATTCCCGCAACCATCGCCATTCTTGACGGTAAACTTTGTGTAGGATTAGATAAAGAACAGTTGGAAATGCTGGGAAATACCGAAAACGTCTGGAAGGTAAGCTTGCGCGACATGCCCTATGTAGTCAGCAATAAACTGCCCGGAGCCACTACCGTTGCTGCAACCATGCGAATCACTTCTATGGCTGGCATTAACATTTTTGTTACCGGAGGAATTGGCGGTGTTCATCGGGGAGCAGAATCCACCATGGATATCTCGGCCGATCTTTTCGAAATGTCGCAAACCAACGTAGCTGTGATTTCGGCCGGAGTAAAGTCCATACTCGACATCGGACTTACTCTTGAATACCTCGAAACGCTTGGCGTTCCAGTTGTGACTGTTGGCCAGGATGAGTTCCCAGCCTTTTATTCCCGCCAAAGTGGATATTCTTCCCCCCTTCGCATGGACAACCCAAAAGACATCGCCAGAATGTTGTCCACCAAATGGCAATTGGGTATGAATGGATCTGTTCTCGTTGCTAACCCCATTCCAAAAGAGCTTGAAGTACCATATCCAAAAATGGAAACCTACATTCATGAGGCGTTACAGGAAGCAACGCAACACAAAATTGAAGGAAAACGACTCACTCCATTCTTACTCAAAACCATCGCCGAAAAAACGGGTGGCGAGAGTCTAACCGCCAACATTGCATTAGTAAAACACAATGCTAAGCTTGGAGCTCAAATTGCCTGTGGGTATCAGGAGTAAAAGATAACAGAACACTAATCAATTACCCTTATTTTTTGAATTTTAATCCTGGTTTGTAAATATTGCTCCTGTTCTGGTTGTTGGTGTATTTTTCTCACCACTTCCATTCCGGCTACAACCTGACCAAATGCAGCAAATCCCTGTTGATCAGGATTTCGAAACCCACCAGCATCCAACACAAGAAAACATCAGCAAAAACAAGGCGGAAACAAGTAAACCCCTTCTCATGTGGAACAGGACTAAAACATCAATTTGGCAACCACCACAAAGGCAACTATTGCGAGTAATCCCAAATACGTTAAAGGATTTCCAAAATTGAGCGTCCAACCCATCG